>JANQGU010000242.1 GCA_028282935.1 Kiloniellales bacterium | reverse complement strand
GTGGAGAACGTCAACGAGTGGCTGTGGCACGGTCGTTGACGTTCTCCACCAGAGAGTTCACTCGGCTTGTGCCTAATTCGACCCCGGCGGTGTCGGCGCCGACGTGCCCGGCGATGCAGGGCAGGATGTAGACCCTGGCGTCCTCGTTCATGACCAGGCCGAGCTCGCTGGCCCAGAGGGTCATGCCGCTGTTGGTCGCCAGCGCGAAGGGTGCGCCGCCCAGCTCGGTCGGATCGATGCCGAGCAGCAGGTGGTGCATGATCGGGTTGCCGACGAAGGTCGCGTTGAGGATCTCCTCGACCGCGACCTCGGCCTCCTCGGCGACCTCTCCGATCAGGCGCCTGATGCCCTCGCGGACCGCCGCGGTCAGCTCGGCGTCGCCGCCCGGATGCATCATGACGTAGGAGACCCGGCTCATCAGGTCCTCGCCGAAGCGGATCTGCGGGTTCATGACCCCGCCCGAGGCGACCACCTCGCCGGTCGAGAGGTTGCAGAGGTGGGCGGCGATGGTGGTCGAGCCGACGTCGACCGCCAGGCCGTAGGCGCGGTCGTGGAAGCCGGGCCAGATCGCGGTGATGCGCTGCCCGCGGTGGACCGCGACGGTGACCTTCCAGTCGCCTTCGCGCAAGGCCGTCTGCAGCCGCTGCAAGGTGTGCAGGTCGCACTCCTCCAGGCCGGTCAGGCCCCACTGCTCGGCCAGGGCCTTGAGCAGGCGCTCCAGGTCGCCGGTCGGCTGGTGCATGTCGGGCTCTTCGACCTCCACGTAGTGGAGTCGCATCGCCGGGTCGAGCTGGATGTCGCGGACCTCGGCGCGCTTGCGCACGACCTGCTTGTGGACCTGGCTTTCCGGGGGCACGTCGATCACGGCGTCGCCGGCCAGGCAGGCCTGGCAGGACAGGCGGCGCCCGGGCTTCATGCCGCGCTTCTCGGCGTAGCGCGCCTCGACCTCGTTGAAGGCGGTCAGGTGGCCGGCCTTGCTGACCAGGCCGTGCTTGGCGAAGTCGCCCTCCGCGACCTCGATCTGGCAGCGGCCGCAGAGGCCGCGGCCGCCGCAGACCGAATCGATGTCGACGCCGAGCGCGCGCGCCGCCTTCAGAAGCGGGGTCCCGGCCGGGAAGCGGCCGCGGCGGCCCGAGGGCGTGAAGACGACGCGGTGGTCCGTCTCGCTCATGCCCGCCTGCCTGGCCGCCGGAGAGCCATGACTAGGACTCCGACCAGAGGCCGTGGTCGCCGTCGTCGCGCTGCGGCAGGCCGTCGGCGATCTCGTAGTAGTCGCCCTTGTCGCCGACGAAGATGTGGGCCGCGGTGGTGAGCCCGTGCCCCTGGTCGAGGCTTCCGGCCATGATCGAGACCTGGGCCGCGCCGTCGCGCTGCCAGAAGAGGTTGGCGCCGCAGCTCCGGCAGAAGCCGCGCCGCGCCGTCTCGGAGGAGCGGTACCAGCTCAAGGCGGCCTCGCCCTCGACCGTCAGGTCTTCGAGCCGGGCCGCGGTGGCCGCGACGTGATGGCCGCTGGTCCTGCGGCACTGGTTGCAATGGCAGGCGACCACGGGACGGAGCGCGCCCGCGATCCGATAGCGGACCGCGCCGCAGAGGCAGCCGCCGTGATATGTCCGCGCGCCCGCCGCCATGGCCGATCCTTCAGCCCCGTCGGCGCCGGCGCTCGCGGCGCCCGCCCTCGGCCCCGGCCTCGCTCGGCTCGCGGTAGCGGGTGATCCAGCGCCGGCAGTCCGGGTCGTTGCCCAGCATGACGTTGGCCGCGCGGATCCCGGACATCTCCTCCTCGTGCAGCGGGTTCATGATCGCCGAGGTCATGCCCGCGGTCGCGGCCATGGCCAGGAAGGTCGAGTTGAGGGCGTGGCGGTTGGGCAGGCCGAAGGAGATGTTGGAGGCGCCGCAGGTCGAGTTGACGCCGAGCTCCTCGCGCAGCCGGCGCAGGATGTGGAAGACCTGCTTGCCGGCGTTGCCCAGGGCGCCGATCGGCATGACCAGGGGATCGACGACCACGTCCTCCTTGGGGATGCCGTGGTCCATGGCGCGCTCGACGATGGTCTTGGCGACGGCGAAGCGGACGTCCGGGTCCTCGGAGATGCCGGTCTCGTCGTTGGAGATCGCGACCACGGCGGCGCCGTACTTCCTGACCAGCGGCAGCACGCTCTCCAGGCGCTCCTCCTCGCCGGTGACCGAGTTGACCAGGGCCTTGCCCTGGTAGACCTCGAGCCCGCGGGCCAGGGCCTCGACGATGGAGGAATCGATCGACAGCGGCACGTCGGTCAGGGACTGCACCAGCTTGACGCTCTCGGCCAGGATCGCCGGCTCGTCGGCCAGGGGGATGCCGGCGTTGACGTCCAGCATGGAAGCGCCGGCCGCGACCTGCGCCAGGGCGTCGGCCTCGACGGTCGAGTAGTCGCCGGCGGCCATCTCTGCGGCCAGCTTCTTGCGGCCGGTCGGGTTGATGCGCTCGCCGATGATGCAGAAAGGCTGGTCGAAGCCGATGACGACTTCCTTGGTCGCGGAGCTGACGACGGTGCGGGTCATGGGGCGGGCTTTCTCCCTAGAGAATCCACCGGTCCCCACCGTCTTCCGATGGTCCGGCGCCAGGCGCAGATGTCGCCCAGGTGACGCCCGGGGGCTGGCGCAGCCGCGACCTTCGCTGGCTTATTTGCGCTGATCGCGAAGGCGCCGGTCATGCGATCTCCCGCAGCACCTTGAAGCCCTTCCCGTCGCGGTCGATGGCGAAGTCGCCGTCGAGGACGCCGTAGACCCAGGCCGCCGACTTGCGTAGCCCGCCAAGGGGATAGACGTGGACCTGGCGGATACCGCAGTCCGGATCCTCGGCGCGGTAGCGGGCCAGGTCCAGCACCAGGCGGTCGGGCGCGTTGACGGTCATCAGCTTGGCCAGCTTCGACGCCTGCCGGGTCAGGAAGCGCATCGAGGGGCCGACGCCGCAGGCCCGGGCGTGGTTCAGCAAGGTCTTGATCGTGGCCAGGCCGGGCACCCCGATATGGATCGGCAGCCGGTTTCCGGCGGCGCGGATGCGCCGGTCCCATTCGATGATCGGCGCGGCCTCGAAGCAGAACTGGGTGGCGATGTAGAAGGCCGCGTCGCTGCGCTCGGCGAAGGCGTTCTTCCAGGCGAGCGCCTCGGCCAGGGCCGGGTCGGAGATGTCCGGGCTGCCCTCGGGATGCCCGGCGACGCCGATGGTCTCGATGCCGTACTTGTCGAACAGCCCGGTCTCGAGCAGCTGCATGGAGCTGTCGAAGTCGCCGATCGGCGCGCTGACGCCGCCGCCCAGCGCCAGGATGTGCGTCACGCCGACCTCGTCCTGAAGGCGCTTCAGCCAGTCCTCCAGGGTCCGGCGATCCGGTGTCGAGCGGGCGGCGAAGTGGGGCGCCGGCTCGAAGCCCTCGGCCTTGAGGCGCTTCGCCGTGGCGACGGTGTCGGCGAAGTCGGAGCCGGGCAGGTGGGTGACGTTGACCGTCGTGCCCGGGCGCAGGTGCTCCCGGTAGTCCGGGATCTTGGCCGCGGAGCCCGGCGTCGTCTCGATCGAGAAGCCGCTCAGGAAGTCGACGACCTGGCGCTTGGCGTCGTCCGGGCCGGTCATTGCGTCCGCCACCATGGCTTGGTTATCCGCCTTCATCGCGGCGCTGTCCATCATGCCTCTCCCGTCTCGTCCAGCCCGCCGGCCGCGACCAGGGCGGACAGGCGGGTCTCGTTGAACTCGGTCTCCAGTCGCGCGGCCGCCTGGGCCGCCTCGGCCTCCAGGTCGTCGCCGCAGGGCAGGGGATCGGCGCGCCGCCACTCGCCCAGGTAAGCGTCGCTGTCGCGCAGCTTGGCCTTCATGGCGGCCCGGTCGATCGCCTTCTCGAAGCGCTCCGAGAGCTGCCGCTTGGCGGTCCGGCGCCCGGCCTTGGCGATGACCTGGGCCGGG
The DNA here is from genome assembly GCA_028282935.1 of Kiloniellales bacterium. Classification (GTDB taxonomy): domain Bacteria; phylum Pseudomonadota; class Alphaproteobacteria; order Kiloniellales; family JAKSBE01; genus JAKSBE01. The sequence goes on along the minus strand of JANQGU010000242.1, from coordinate 7,541 downwards.
ATGTCGCGCCAGTACACGATGGTGAGCTGCGCCATGTCGATCCTCGGTTACGCGTCGGCCGGGAGGCCCGCGGTCTCGCCGGCCAGGTAGCCGCCGAGACCGGCCATGCCGGTGAAATGATAGCGATAGGCCAGGCCCAGCCTCTCGGCGGCCTCCCTGGCGCGGGCCTGGAGCGCCTCGTCCTCGGTCTGGGCCAGGTACATGACGGCGGTGTAGTTGCCGAAGTAGGCGTCGAGCAGCTGCGGATGACGGTCGAGCCCGAGCCCCTGGATCACCAGCCGGTCGAAATGCCGCACCAGGTAGTCGGTCAGGTAGAAGGTGCCGATCTCGGCCTCCGCCATCTCGTCGAAGCGGTCGAGACCGGCATAGAAGGCGTAGCAATGCGGCCCGGGAATCCGCTCGACGCCTTCCTCTTCCAGCACCCGGTCCAGAAGCCCGCCCGAGCCGCAGTCGCCGTAGAGGACCTTGATGACCTCGTAGTCGCCGCGCGCCGCGCGGATCTTCCGCCGCACGCCCTCGGGGATCTTGCTCGGCGTGTTGTGCCAGCCGGCGGGCAGGCAGGTGACCGTCATGTGCTGCCAGCCGTTGAGGCGGATGATGTCGACCACCTCCCGCGCCAGGGCGCCGCAGGCGATCAGCAGGGTCCGCGGCGGCGGGTTCTGGACCGCGGGGTCAGCCATGGCACTGCGCTAACCGGCGGCGCTGGCGCCAAGCAGGTTGTGCTTGCGCGCGATCAGCTCCTTGGCGGTCTCGACGGCGACCGCGGCGTCGCGGCAATAGGCGTCGGCGCCGATGGCCTCGGCGAAGGCTTCGTTCAGCGGCGCGCCGCCGACCAGCACGATGTAGTCGTCGCGGATGCCCTTCGACTTCAGCTCCTCGATGACGACCTTCATGTAGGGCATGGTGGTCGTGAGCAGCGCCGACATGCCGAGGATGTCCGGCTTGTGCTCCTCCAGCGCCTCCAGGTAGGCCTCGACCGAGTTGTTGATGCCGATGTTGATTACCTCGAAGCCGGCGCCCTCCATCATCATCGCGACCAGGTTCTTGCCGATGTCGTGGATGTCGCCCTTGACCGTGCCGATGACCATCTTGCCGACCTTGGGCGCGCCGGTCTCGGCCAGCAGCGGCCGCAGGATCGCCATGCCGCCCTTCATCGAGTTGGCGGACAGCAGGACCTCGGGCACGAAGAGGATGCCGTCGCGGAAGTCGATGCCGACGATCCGCATGCCCTCGACCAGGGCCTCGGTCAGGACCCGGTAGGGCTGCCAGCCGCGCTCGAGCAGGATGTTGACGCCCTCTTCGACCTCCTCCTTGAGGCCGTCGTAGAGGTCGTCCTGCATCTGCTTGACCAGTTCGTCGTCGTCGAGCGAGCGGAGATCGAGGTCGTCGTCGCTGTCACTCATGGCGAGTCCCTAAGCCTGCGCGGCTCCGGCCGCAGATCATCAAGTCTCGACCTTGCTTACGGGGCGACGGAAAAGCCGGCTGCCTTCGGCGCGACAAATCCTTGTGAATCTGCGACGAAGCCCCTGAACTCAAAGGCTTATTGCAGGATCCTCCGGCGCCTCGCGGCGCCTTTCGGCGGCGCGGCCGCGACGACGGCCGAAATCGGGCGTTGCAGCTTCCTGCTAAGATCACACAAATGTTAGGGACTTGTCCTTCGAAGACGGGTTAAGCAAACCATAAGGCTTGTTGTTTTCGATAAGCTTCCGGGGTGGATCTTGCGGTTTTTGATAGCCTCCCGAGGCGGATATGCTGGCCGGAGGCCATAGCTGAGCGGGTGAGCGCATGTCCCTAAGCGTCGCGATCGTGGGTTCCGGGCCCGCCGGCTTCTACGCCGCCGACGCCCTGCTGAAGCTCGAGCTCGACTGCCGGATCGACCTGATCGAACGCCTGCCGACGCCTTTCGGCCTGATCCGCGGCGGCGTCGCGCCCGACCATCAGAGCACCAAGAGGGTCACCAAGGCCTACGAGCGCACCGCCCAGGCCGAGCCGGTGCGCTATTTCGGCAATGTCCACCTCGGCCGGGACCTGTCCCTGGACGAGCTCCGCCAGCTCTACGACGCGGTGATCCTGGCGGTCGGCTCGCCGAAGGACCGCCCGCTGGAGGTCCCCGGCGCGGAGAAGCGCGGAATCATCGGCTCGGCGGCCTTCGTCGGCTGGTACAACGGCCATCCCGACTTCGTCGACCTGGCGCCCGACCTTCAGGCCGAGACCGTCGCCGTGATCGGCAACGGCAACGTCGCCCTCGACATCGCCCGGCTGCTCGGCAAGACCCGGGCGGAGATGGCCAGCTCCGACATCACCGACTACGCCGCCGCGGCGATCGAAGGCTCGCCGGTCGGCGCGATCCACATCCTCGGCCGCCGCGACGCCGGGCACGCCAAGTTCACCAACAAGGAGCTCAAGGAGATGGGCGCGCTCTCGGACTGCGCGCCCATCGTCGATCCCAAGGACCTGGAGGCCGGGGTGCCGGCGGACCTGGAGGAGCGCGACCGGCGCCTGGCCGAGAAGAACCTGGCGACCCTCAAGGGCTTCGCCGAGCTCGACCCCGGCGGCAAGTCCCGGCGGGTGGTCTTCGACTTCTGCGCCCAGCCCCGGGAGATCCTCGGCGGCGACAAGGTCGAGGCGCTGCGGGTCGAAAGGACCCGGATGGAGGCCGGCCGCGCCATCGGGACCGGGGAGACCTGGGACCTGCCCTGCGGCGCGGTCATCACGGCCATCGGCTATCGCGGGCCGGCGATTCCAGGCGCGCCCTTCGACGACAGGCGCGGCACCTTCGTCCACGACGACGGCCGGATCGCGCCGGGGCTCTACGCGGTCGGCTGGTGCAAGCGCGGGCCGACCGGCGTGATCGGCACCAACAAGGCGGACGGCGATCTGGCGGCCAAGCAGATCGTCGAGGACGCCGGCAGCGGCGGCAAGCCGGGCCGCGACCGGCTCAAGGCGCTGCTCGCCGAGCGGGGCGTCCGCTATATCGACTATCCCGAGTGGAAGCGGATCGAGGCGGCGGAGGAGGCCGCCGCCGCCCCGGGTGCGCCGCGCCGCAAGCTGGTGACCATCGGCGACATGCTGGCGCTGCTCGACGAAAATCGGGCTGGTACAGCCTCCCCTTAATCTCTAAGTAAGGGCGAGATCCTGTCCGGGAGTCGCGAGGGCCGGTTCCTTTGCCGCGTCGCAATAGCCACATTCTCTCTGTGGCTGAAGGACTTACGGCATCGTGATAGGACAGGACCGAAGGTTCGACATAAGCTTTCCGCTGCGCAGTATGGAGGAATGACCCGATGGAGGGCAGCAGGAGCCTGCGCGCCGCCGGGCCGCGTCAGGAGCTGGAGTCCGCCGTGGTCCGCTTTGCCGGCGACTCCGGCGACGGCATGCAGCTTACCGGCGGCCAGTTCACCCTGACCACGGCCCTGGCCGGCAACGACCTGGCCACCTTCCCGGACTTTCCCGCCGAGATCCGGGCGCCCGTCGGCACCACCTACGGCGTCTCGGCCTTCCAGATCAACTTCGGCGCCCGCGACATCAAGACCTCGGGCGACGCGCCGGACGTCCTGGTCGCGATGAATCCCGCCGCCCTGAAGGTCAACTACGAGGACGTCAAGCGGGGCGGGCTGATCGTCGTCGACACCGGCGCCTTCAACGAGAAGAACCTGCGCAAGGCCGGCTACGACAGCGATCCCCTGGAGGACGGCGGCCTGGACCGGGCGCGCTTCCTGAAGATCGACATGACCGCCCAGACCCTCGAGGCGGTCAAGGACAGCGGCCTGAACAAGAAGGAAGGCCTGCGCTGCAAGAACATGTGGGCGCTGGGCCTGATCTACTGGATGTTCGGCCGCGACCGGGCGGCGAGCCAGGAGTGGCTGGAGAAGAAGTTCGCCAAGCGGCCCGAGATCGCCAAGGCCAACATCGCCGCCCTGGATGCCGGCCACGCCTTCGGCGAGACCGCCGAGATGCCCGACGGCGGCGGCGCCTACAGCGTGCCGCCGGCGAAGATCGCGCCCGGCATCTACCGGGCGGTGACCGGGGTCGAGGCCATGGGCTGGGGCCTGGTCGCCGGCAGCCAGAGCGCCGAGGTACCGCTGGTCTTCTGCTCCTATCCGATCACCCCGGCCTCGACCCTGCTGCACATCCTGGCCGGGCTGAAGGACTTCGACGTCACGACCTTCCAGGCCGAGGACGAGATCGCCGCGGTCAGCGCCGCGATCGGCGCCTCCTACGCCGGCTCGCTGGGCGTCACCTCCAGCTCGGGGCCGGGCATCGCCCTCAAGACCGAGGCCATCGGCCTGGCGATCGCCGCCGAGCTGCCCCTGGTCATCGTGAACTCGCAGCGGGCCGGCCCCTCGACCGGCATGCCGACCAAGACCGAGCAGTCGGACCTCTACCAGGCGGTCTTCGGCCGCAACGCCGACAGCCCCCTGGTGGTGCTGGCGGCCAGCTCGCCGGCGGACTGCTTCGAGGTCGGGGTCCAGGCGGTGCACCTGGCGACCAAGTACATGACCCCGGTGATGGTGCTCACCGACGGCTACATCGCCAACGCCTCCGAGCCCTGGCTGATCCCCGACGTCGGGTCGGTGCCGGGCTTCCCGGTGCGCTTCCGCGAGCAGGCCGAAGGCTTCGAGCCCTTCATGCGCGATGCCGAGACCCTGGCGCGGCCCTGGGTCAAGCCCGGGACCCCCGGCCTGATCCACCGGATCGGCGGCCTGGAGCGCGCCTACGGCAGCGGCCATATCTCCTACGATCCCGAGAACCACCAGCGGATGACCGAGGCCCGGCACGACAAGGTCGAAGGCGTGGTCCGCGACATCCCGCCCCAGGGCGTGGACCAGGGTCCCGAGAGCGGGCGGCTGGCGCTGGTCGGCTGGGGCTCGACCTACGGGCCGATCAGCCGCGCGGTCAACAACCTGCTCGGCGAGGGCGTCGAGGTCTCGCACATCCACCTGCGCCACATCTGGCCGCTGCCGGCCAACCTGGACGCGCTGCTCGACGGCTTCGACCACGTCCTGGTGCCGGAGATGAACATGGGCCAGTTGCTGACCCTGCTGCGCAGCCGCTACGCCCGGCCCTTCGAGGGCCTCAACAAGGTCTCGGGCCGGCCCTTCAAGATCGGCGAGATCGAAGACGCCGTGCGCGCCAAGCTGGAGGCCGTGCAATGAACGTGATGTCCCCATCCGCGCTCACGCCCAAGGACTACGCCACCGACCAGGAGGTGCGCTGGTGCCCGGGCTGCGGCGACTACGCCATCCTCAAGGCGGTCCTCAAGACCCTGGCGGACCTGCAGGCCCAGCCCGAGAACACGGTCTTCGTCTCCGGCATCGGCTGCGCCGCCCGCTTCCCCTATTACGTGGCGACCTACGGCTTCCACACGATCCATGGCCGGGCGCCGGCGGTGGCCACCGGGGTCAAGCTCGCCAACCCCGAGCTCGACGTCTGGGTGGTCGGCGGCGACGGCGACATGCTGTCGATCGGCGGCAACCACCTGATGCACGTCCTGCGCCGCAACGTCGACATGCAGATCCTGCTGTTCAACAACGAGATCTACGGCCTGACCAAGGGTCAGTACTCGCCGACCTCACGGGTCGGCACCCGCTCGCCCTCGACGCCGCAGGGCTCGCTCGACACGCCGGTCTCGGCCGCGTCCTTCGCGCTGGGCTCGGGCGCGCGCTTCGTCGCCCGCGGCGTCGACACCCAGCAGAAGGTCCTGCCCGAGATCCTGAGCCGCGCCCACGCGCACAAGGGCGCCTCGCTGGTCGAGATCTTCCAGAACTGCATCGTCTACAACGACGGCGCCTTCAGCCACTTCACCGATCGCAGCCTCGCCGACGAGACCCAGATCCATCTGGAGCACGGCAAGCCGCTGGTCTTCGGCAAGGAGCGCGACAAGGGCCTGCGCCTGAAGCCCGGCAGCGTCGCCCTCGAGGTGGTCACGCTCGGCGAGGGCGGGGTGACCGAGGCCGACCTCCTGGTCCATGACGAGACCAACCGGATCCAGGCCCAGATGCTGGCCGCCTTGGAGCCCCCGGCCTTCCCCGTCGCCCTGGGCGTGCTCTACTGCAACCCGGGCGCCAGCTACGAGGCCGAGGTCCGGACGCAGCGCGAGGCCGCCAAGGCGTCAAGGGGCGCCGGCGACCTGAAGGCGCTGCTGCACAGCGGTCACACCTGGGTGGTGGGCGCCTGAGCCGCGCCGAGCGCCGGGCGCCGCTCCGCCGGCGCCGACGTCTCGCCGATCTGGCAGAAGGCCAGGGTCTCTCCGAAGAAGCGCCGTCCGAGGTCGCGGACGGTCTTGACCTCGGCCGTCGAGAAGGCGGCGATCCGGGTCTGGCCCCGGGCCTTGGGCGCGCGGTGCCGGGGATGGCGGCGCAGGTAGTCGGCCAGGCTCTCCGCCACCAGCTTCGGCTGGCTGAGGATCGCGACCTCCGGCGGCAGGGCGGCGCGGAAGGCGGACTCCACCAGCGGATAGTGGGTGCAGCCCAGGATCACCTGATCCAGGCGGCCGCCCGCGGCGCGGGCCTGCAGGGCCCGGACCTCGGCCGCCACCTGGTCCGCCAGAGACTCGGCCGTGGCGCCGGCTTCGATCCTCTGCACCAGGTCCGGACAGGCCTGCTGGAAGACCTCGACCGAGGGCGCGCGCAGGCCGATCTCGCGCGGGTAGGCACCGCTCTCGACGGTGCGCGGCGTGGCGAAGATTCCGACCCGGCCGGTCGTCTTCCCGGCCGCGGGCGACGCCGTCTTGACGTCCCAGGAGACCTGGGTGACCGACTCGACCACGGGCACCAGGACGCCGAGCACCCGGTGCTCGGGAAAGCGCGCCGGCAGCCAGGTCTGCTGCAGGCGGCGCAGCGCGACCGCCGCCGCGGTGTTGCAGGCCAGGATCACCAGCGAGCAGCCGAGCCCGAAGAGCCGGGCGACGCCGGCGCAGGTCAGTCCATAGATCTCGTCCGCGCTGCGCTGTCCGTAGGGGGCGTTGCCGTGGTCGCCGAGGTAGACGAAGCGCTGCTCCGGCAGCTCTTCGACCAGGGCCCTGAGCACGCTCAAGCCGCCCGATCCGGAATCGAAGACGCCGATCATCCCTGTCCTGGTCTCCAGTCTCGCTCGAAGGTTCGATCAGAAGAACGGATCAATCGGGACAGGCTCGGGCGCCGAGGTGGCGGAAATATGGCCTTCAGCCCGCCGGCTCGAAAGCCGGGCAGGGCTCTGCCGACCAGAGGGCGTCGAAGAACCAGCCTTCGGTGACCAGGTCGTGGGCCTGGGCGATATCCGGCGCCAGGGCGCGGTCCTGGTCGAGGAAGGCGACCCGGGCGCGCAGGGCCGCCATGACCGCCTGCAGCTTGGGGCTGGTCTCCAGCGGCCGCCGGAAGTCGATGCCCTGGGCCGCGGCCAGCAGCTCGATCGCGGCGATGTTGCCCAGGTTCTCGGCCATGCGGGCCAGGCGCCGGGCGCCGTGGGTCGCCATGGAGACGTGGTCCTCCTGGTTGGCCGAGGTCGGCAGGCTGTCGACGCTGCAGGGCGCGGCCATCTGCTTGGTCTCGGCGGCCAGGGCGGCG
>JANQGU010000238.1 GCA_028282935.1 Kiloniellales bacterium | reverse complement strand
CTCGGGCCCGCTCAGCTTCATGGACGTCTGGGACGCCATGTGCCGGACGATCATGAGCGCCGGCACATGGCGTCCCAGACGTCCATGAAGCTGAGCGGGCCCGAGGCGTCGGCGCCGGCGCCGCGCACCGGCGCGCCCTTGGGCCGCAGGGTCGAGAAGTCGTAGCCGATGCCGCCGCCCTGCTGCATGGTCAGCGCGGCTTCCTTGAGGTGCTCGAAGATGCCGGCCATGTTGTCGGGGACGCTGCCCATGACGAAGCAGTTGAACAGCGTGACGTCGCGCCGGGTTCCGGCGCCGGCCAGGATCCGGCCGGCCGGGATGAACTGGAAGTCGGCCAGGGCCTCGTAGAAGCGCCCGGCCCAGGCCTCGGGCTCGGCCTCGGCCTGTGCCAGGGCCGTCGCCACCCGCCGCCAGCTGTCCTCGAGGGTCTTATCCACAGCGCGGCCCTCGGGGGTCTTGAGGCGGTACTTCATGTCCCAGATGCGCTGGGAGATGGCGCTGATCCCTGGTGTCACCTTGGCTCCACCGCAATATATCGCTCGCCCGAGCGAGGAGGCCCCCTTGGAGGCAAGGGTTTCCGGGAACTACACGGTTTTGCCCCCGTCCCCCTCCGCGCCCCCGACGTTAAGCGCCGGGGCGTGGCGGGTCAACGCGAGGTTCGGCTCTTGTTCTCCCGCTGCCGGCCGGAAAGCCCTGGCGCCCCGGGGGCTTAGGCTTTGCCCACAGATTTATCCACAGGCTCTGCGGCCGCGTCGCGGAGGTCCTGGTCCGGCAGGAGGGCGCGGCTGGCGTCCTCGATCGCGCGCTCCAGCCTGGCGATGAACGCGCGGCGCTCCAGGCCCGGCGGCAGCGGCGGCAGCAGCTTGACCGTGATCCGCCCCGGCTTCTGCCGGAAGCTCCGGGCCGGCCAGAACAGCCCGGAGTCCAGCGCGACCGGCAGCACCGGCACCCCGAGCTGCTTGTAGAGCGCCGCCACCCCGGGATGATAGGAGCGCCGTTGTCCGGGCAGGGTGCGCGTGCCCTCGGGGAAGATGACGATGTGCTTGCCGTCGTCCAGCCGCTGCCGCGCCTCGGCCATCATCCGGCGCAGGGCCTTGGCGCCGCCCTCGCGGTCGATGGCGATCATGCCCATGCGCTTGAGATACCAGCCGTAGAAGGGGATCCGCAGCAACTCCTGCTTGAGCACGAAGATCGGCCGCCGGAAGATGTGGCAGAAGGCCAGGGTCTCCCAGATCGACTGATGCTTGGCGGCGATCACGACCGGGCGGTCGGGCAGGTTCTCCAGGCCTTCCAGCCGGTAGCCGAGGCCGCAGATCACGCGCAGCAGGACCAGGCTGCCGCGGACCCAGATCCAGCCCATCAGGTAGACCGCGCCGGGCGGGCCGAGCAGGAGCGGCAGGGTGATCAGGTGCATGACCACGCTCCAGGACAGGAAGGCGGCGTTGAAGAGCAGCGATCGGAGCCGCGTCATCTCGTGACCGGCACGATGAAGGCGCGCATCCTGGCGATGAGGTACTTGCTGTATTCCGAGACCAGCAGGTTGGTGCTGCCCGGCCAGCGCCACCAGTCCTCCTGCTTGACGTGGGCCGGGAAGACCGGATGCGGCAGGATCTCGATGTCCGGCATGGTCCGGCGGAACTCCAGCAGGCTGCGCGGCATGTGATAGGCGGCGGTGACCAGGCGCAGGGAGGCGTAGCCCTGGTCTTCCATCCAGGCCGCGGTCTCGCGCGCGTTGCCGGCGGTGTCGTCGGCCTCGTAGCCCAGGGCGATGCAGCAGGACAGGTCCTCGGGGGTCTCCCGGGAGATCTTCAGGAGCTGCTTCAGGTCGACGCCCTGCGCCACGCCGGAGACGAAGAGCTTGTCCGCGAGGCCGCGCGACAGCAGCTCGATCCCCTGGTCGACCCGGAGGCTGCCGCCGGTCAGGACGACGATGGCGTCGGTGTGGCGGTCGCTGACCTCGAGCTCGGTCTCCAGGGTCGCGGCGAACCAGAACAGCCCGGCGGTCCAGATCACCGCCAGCAGGCCGAGCACGGCCAAGCCACGGATCACTCGCTGCCGCGGAGTCCAGGTCTTGGGGGAGTCGCTTTCGCCGGACATGGTCGTGGGCGCTGGGTCCTCGGACAGGCTTCTAGAGCAGCTGGACCAGCGTCCGAAGCACGGTGAAGCGCGCGGTCATCATTGCGATCACCGCCGCAATCAGCGGCAGCAGGGCGACCGCAGCCCAGTCCACGGGCGACAGCGCCAGGTTCGGCAGCAGGGTCACGTCGCTGGCGCCGAACTGGCGTCCGACCAGCAGGACCGTCGGCACCGCGAGGACCAAGCCCAGGAATCCGCCGCGCAGGCCGAGCTTGAAGGCGTAGCGCTGGAACTGCTGTGCCACGTAGTCGTCGTGGGCGCCGATCATGTGGAGCACCTCGATCACGTGGCGATGGATGGAGAGGCCGGTGTTGGTCACGAAGACCACCGCCAGGACCGCGGAGAGGCCGACCAGCAGGACGACCACCGCGGCGACGATCTGGATCGACCGGGTCAGGCTCAGCAGCCGGGCCAGATAGGCCTGGTGGCTGTCGCTCTCGATCCCGGGCACGGCCTCGGCCAGGCGGAACTGGAGCTCGTCGAGGTCGGGCGGCGCCGAGGGATCGAGCTGCACGGCGATCAGGTCCGGCAGCGGCAGATCCTCCTCCAGCGCGCCTTCGCCGAGCCAGGGCACCAGCAGCTTGTTCATGTCCGCCGGGTCCAGGACCACCGCCCCGGTGACGCCGGCGGTGCTGGTCAGGATCTCGATCGCGCGGTCCAGGCGCTGCTCGCGCTGGTCCAGGGGCTCGGTCGGCTGGGACGGCGGGATCTGGAGGGTCAGCTGGCCGGCCAGGCCGCTGTCCCAGCGATCGAGGATCTTGTTCATGGCCAGGGCGCTGGCCAGCGACAGCGCGGCCAGGTAGACCATGAAGCCGATCAGCCAGGGCAGGAAGCGCGCCGAGCCGTCACGGTCGAAGGGCACATCCAGATGCGCCGAGGCCATTCAGCTTCCGCTCCCCCTGGCGAGGCTGAAGCTCCGACGGTAGCCGGGCGCCACGTAGCGGACCTGACCGTCCTGGAGCCGCAGGATGGGCTGGGCGAAGCGCGCGGCGAGGCCCTCGTTGTGGGTCGCGATGACCACGGTCGTGCCCATCTTGTTGAGCTCCTCGAAGAGGTACAGCAGGCGCACCGCGATGCGGTCGTCGACGTTGCCGGTCGGCTCGTCGGCGATCAGCAGGCTGGGCCGCCCGATCACCGCGCGGGCGATGGCGACGCGCTGCTGCTCGCCGCCGGACAGGGTCGGGGGCAGGGCCTGCAGCTGCTCGGCCAGGCCCACCCAGGCCAGAAGCTCGATCACGTGCTGCTGGACGCGCTCGTCGTGCTGCCCCGAGACCCGCAGCGGCAGGGCGACGTTCTCCATCGCGGAGAGATGGTCGAGCAGGCGGAAGTCCTGGAAGATCACGCCGATCCGCCGGCGCATGTTGGCCAGCTCGTTGCGGCTGAGCTCGGACACGCTGCGCCCGAAGAGGCTGACCCGGCCCAGGGTCGGGGAGAGGGCCAGATACATCAGCTTGAGAAGGGAAGACTTGCCGGCGCCGCTGGCCCCTAGAACGAAGTGAAACGAGCCGGGCTCCAAATGAAAAGTCGCGTCCTGAAAGACGAAAGGACCGGAGCCGTAGCGAAAACCGGCGTCTTCAAATCGGACCAAGAGACGTCTCCTTACGCGGGCGGCGCAGCATCGCACACCCCCCGCGCCGCCGTAAAGCGCGACGCGACAACATTCGACCCCTATGGCGAGGAGCGCCGGTGGTGGCCCGTTCGGCGGGGCGCGCCTGGCGGGCGATCGAGGAAAGCCGGTCAAAGGACTCCGAGTTGCTGCGCCTTCCTATGGGACCACCGCTTTCAGAATCGCGGTCAATTGTGTCAAGCTCAAGACGGGCCGGCGCAGGATTCGCTTTCATCCGCCCGGGCTTTCAAGCAAGACTCGGCTGGCTGCTCTTGGCGGCTGCGCTTGGCCGAGGACAAACGTGGAGGGGGGCATTTCGGGATCAAAGTCGAAGCAAGGACAGTTGCCGCGCGCTTGCCGTCTTGTCTATGAAGGCCAAGAATCCTATAAGATTAAGGATTTAGGCCAATTTGGCTGGCTGGCCGGATGATTCTGACTTGTCCTAGCTGCAGCGCCCGTTTCACGATCAACACCGAGTTGATTGGCCAGGCGGGACGCAAGGTCCGCTGTGGAAGCTGCGGCCACACGTGGCGTCAGCTTCCCACGGTGGAGAACGACGCCCAGCCCCCGCCGCAGGGGCCGATCGAGGTCGAGCCGGATTACAGCGAGCGCGACGCTATTCGCAGCGTGCGGCGGCGCAGCGCGGCCGCCCTGCGAACCCGCGCCCGGCGCGGCGCCGAAGGCCGGGGCCGGCTGATCTCCTGGGGCGCCCTGGGCGCGGTCGTGGTGCTGCTGATCGCCACGCTGTGGCTGGGCCGCGAGCCCATCGTCACCGCGATGCCGGAGGCGGCCCGCTTCTACGACCTTTTCGGGATCGGCGGCGAGGCGCCGGGGCAGGGCCTGGCCCTGCAGGAAGTGACCTCGGTGCGGCGCACCTTCGACGGCCAGCGCCGGCTGATCATCGAGGGCGTGGTCGCCAACGTGTCCGAAAACGCCCGCCCGGTGCCGACCCTGCGCGCCAGCCTGCACGACGCCTCGGGGCAGGAGCTGGCCGCCTGGTATTTCTCGACCGACGTCAAGAGTCTCTCGCCCGGCGAGCGGACGACCTTCTCCACCTTGGCTCAGAGCCCGCCGGACGGCGCGACGGAGCTCACGATCAATTTTGTTGCCGAGGCCCCGCAAGACAAGCAATAGTAGTTTTTTATAGATTCTAATTCATCCGGGGGCGGTGTGATGTCGTAGGGGATGTGAGACCCGCGCGCCAGGGTCGGTTTAACGTGGGCTTAAGACATTTGCTCAATTCTTCAGCCGCCGGAATACTCGGCAAAATTGGGAGGAAAATCACTTATATTCGGGACTTGGTCGGCCGCGGTGACCCGCGGCCCATACCGGCGTCTTTCGGAGCGGGTCCGGAAGAAGACGTGAAACGCAAGTCAAGCCAAGTGAAGTGTGGAGGCCCATGCCGCGCATCCTGATCGCGGAAGACGACCCTGCGGTGCGACGCTTCGTCGCCCGGGCCTTGAGCCATCGAGGCCATGAGGTCATTGCGGTCGACGATGGGGTCGCGGCGCTCGAGGCGCTGAGCGAAGGCGTCTACGATCTTCTCCTGACCGATATCGTCATGCCGGGGGTGGACGGCATCGCGCTGGCGCTCAAGGCGGCGCGCGATCACCCGGACATGCCGATCCTGATGATGTCGGGCTTCTCGGCGGAGCGTCAGAAGGCGCACAACCTGGAAGAGCTGATCCACCGGGTCATCCCCAAGCCCTTCACCCTCGCCGAGATCTGCCGGGTCGTCGACGAGACCCTCGGCGGAAGCGCTTCGCGGAGTTGACGGCGGCGCCTCCGGGCTATTCGAAGCGCCGCAGCAGGCGGTCGATGTAGTCGCGCTCGAAGCGCGGCCGGCTCGGCTGGCCGGCGCGGCGCTGCAGCTCCTGCATGATCTCCCGCACCCGGCGCATCTCCATCTGGTCCGGGATCTCGACCCCGCCCAGGTTGTCCAGGCCCTGGCCGGCCGGGCTGCGTCCCAGGGGGTCCCGGTCGGTGCCCTGCTGCCAGCCGAAGGCGCCGGCACGGCCGCCGCTGCCCTGGCCCATCTGCTGCATCATCGACTCCACCATGGACTGCATGCCCTGCTGCATCTGGTCGAGGGCTTCGCCCTGAGGGCCGGTCGCCTCGCCGGGCTCGCCGCGCTCGAGGGACTCCACCGCGCCGCGCATGGACTGCTCGGCGTTGCCCAGGGGCTGGGGGATCTCGCCGAGCGCGTCGCCGAGCTGGCGCATCATCTCGCCCAGGGCGCGGCGCAGGGCCTCCTGCCGCCGGGCGTCGCCGCTGTTCTCCCGGCCCATGCGCTGCTGGTCGAACTGCTCCTGGCGCTGGGCGCGGTCGAAGCTCCGGTCCAGCAGATCCTGCTGCTCGCCGATCATCCGCTCCATTTCCTGCATCATTTCCATGGCTTGGCGGTTGGCGTCGTCCATCTGCTGGGCGAAGGGGTTGGCGCGCAGGTTCTCCAGCAGCTCGCGCAGCTGGGCCAGCATCTCGCGGGCGGCATCCATCTGGCCGCTGCGGGCCAGCTCCCTGGCGGCCTCGATCAGCTTCTGCAGGTCCTCGGAGCTGACCAGCTGGTCCGCGCTGTTCATCTCCGGCAGCTCGCCGCGCTGCTCGCCGAGGTCCTGCATGAGCTGCTCGCTCAGCTCGCTGAGGAAGCGGTCCATGGCCTGCTCGAGCTGGTTCAGCAGCTCCTGGATCTCCTCGTCGGGCGCGCCCTCGGCCAGGGCCTGCTGCAGCGCCTCCTGGATCTCGCGCAGGTCCGCCTCGGCCAGGGCCAGCTCGCCTTCCTCGATCCGCAGGGCGGTGTCCCACATCAGCTTCTGGACTTCCGGCACCGCGTCGTCCGAGGGGTCGATCATCAGGCGCCGCTCGGCCGAGCGGATCGCCAGGGCGACCACCGTGTCATGGAAGTAGTGCTCCGGCCGCTCGAAGAGCTCGCGCAGCACCTGGATCACCGGGAAGCGGCGCTCGGGCTCCAGGGTCAGCTGCTTGCGCAGCTCGACCAGGGCGCGCGCCACGGGATGGTTGAAGATCCGCTCGGGCAGGACGGTCTGCACCGGGTCGCTGCGCCCGACCTGGCCCAGGGCATCGCGGGCCAGGAGCGTGATCTCGACCTGCAGGCCGGCCCAGGGATGCGGCGTCAGGTCGTGATAGCTGGCGCTCTCGGCGGTCTTGAGATGGCGGCCGGGCAGCGGCAACTCGAGCACCAGGGGCTCGCTCTCCGGGTCCGCCTCCAGGCGCCGGATCTCGGCCGTGGTCGAGGCCAGGCCGTAGTCGTCGGCGGCGCCGAACTCCAGGCGCAGGGCGTTGCGCTCGCGGCTTCCCGGCGGGCTCAGGAACTCGATCTCGGGCGCCGTGTCGGGCAGGATCTGGATCGGCCACTCGGCGAGCTGCCGGCCGGCCTGCAGGATCTCGAGCCGGTCGCCGGCCGTGATCTCGCGGCTGACCCGGTAGGCGTCGCCGCCGAAGCTCTCGAAGGCCGTCTCCTCCTCGCCGATCCGCAGGCTGGGCTGGCTGCGGCCGCCTTGGACCTGGGCCAGAACCTGGCTGCCGATCGGCACCGACACCCTGGCCTTGGGCTCCTGGTCCTTGTCGAGCAGCAGGGGCGGCAGGGCGGTGTACTCCGGCGGGGTGATCCAGACGTCGAGGCCGCTGGCCAGGACCCCCGCGGCCTGGGCCTGCGGCAGGAAGGCCCGCGCCAGACGGTCCTGCCAATCGTTCCGGCCGTCGATCGCGGCGACGACCAGCAGCAGGATCACCAGGGTCCTGAGGCCCAGGGGATCGACCCCGACCAGGGAGGCGCGGGGCAGGCCCAGCCGCAGCTTGGCGACCTGGGCCAGCAGGCGCCGGCGGTGCAGCTCCCAAAGCGCGGAGGAGGCCGCGTCGCGGCCGCCGGAGGCGAGGTGATCCTCCAGCCCGGTCAGGGGCCGGTGATCGAGGCCGCTGTCCCGCTCGACGCGGTGGCGGGCGGCGGCCAGGGCCGGCCAGCGGAGTCCGAGAAGCGCGCGCCAGAGGAAGTAGGCCGCCGCGCCCAGAAAGCCCGCCAGGACCAGGGCGTGGGCCCAGGCCGGCAGGGCCGGCAGGAGATCGAGCAGGGCCAGGGCGAGAAACACGCCGGCGAGGCCGAGCAGCGGCCAGAGCCGGGGCCAGAGAACCGCGGTCAGACTGGATAAATTAATTGCAAACGATGAGCAAAGTACATATGTTTGAAAACTGAAGCTGGTCTTCTTGTCGGCCCCATTTTCCAGCACGACTTTACTTGGAGAC
>JANQGU010000203.1 GCA_028282935.1 Kiloniellales bacterium | reverse complement strand
CAGCTCCGGCTAGGGCTCGGCTGGTCGCCTCGCCAAGCCTACGCAACCCTCTCCCCCCGGGAGAGGGTGGGAGCGGCGTGAGCCGCGAGCGGGTGAGGGTTTCGCCCCCGGAACTCACCCCGCCGCGGCCGCCTGCCAGGGCGGGTCGAGGGTCGGGGCGCCGAAGTGGTGGCCCTGCAGCAGGTCGACGCCCCGGGCGCCGAGGAAGGCCGCGTCGGCGGCGTTCTCGATCCCCTCCGCGACCGTGGTCAGGCCCAGGTCGCCGGCCAGCTCCAGCAGGCGCTGCAGGAAGACCTGCTTCTGCGGATGGCTGCGGATCCCGGCCGAGAAGGCGGCGTCGATCTTGACCAGGTCGGCGTCCAGGGCGACGAGCTGCTCGGCCGAGGTGCAGCCGGCCCCGAAGTCGTCGATCGCGACCCGGACCCCCAGGTCGTGGAGCCGGCGCACGAAGCCGGCCGCCTCCTCCAGGTCGTGCAGCGACGCGGTCTCGGTGATCTCGACGATCAGGCGCGGGCCCAGCTCGGGACGCTCCGCCAGGGCGCGCGACAGGGCGGCGCACCACTCGGGGTCGGCGGCGGTCAGGCCGGAGATGTTGAAGGCCAGGGTGATCCCGGGATCGCGCTCCAGCTCGATCAGGCTGAGCTCCAGGACCCGGCGGTCGATGCCGCCCATCAGGCCCAGGGGCTCGATCTGGGCGACGAAGGCGCCGGCGGCGGTGACCCGGCCGTCGGGCTCGCAGCGGCGCAGCAGGCCCTCGTGGAAGCGGACCGCGCCGGAGCGCGGATCGACCACCGGCTGGAAGGCCAGGCGCAGGCGCCGCTCGTCCAGGGCCTCGCGGACCTCGCGCGCCGCCTGCATCGCCCGGGCGTGGTTCTGCCGCTGCGCCGCCGCCGGCCGGTAGAGCACCACCGCGCCGCCGCCCCGCGAGCGCGCCCGGATCAGCGCCTGCTCTGCCCGGCACAGGGCCTCGAGGCCGCTGCGCGCCTGCGCCGGGACCAGGACCACCCCGGCCGAGAGGCGGGCGCTGACCGAGCCGTCGGCCAGGCGCACCGGGTCCCGCTGCAGCACCTCGACGATCCGCTCCAGGGTCAGCCGCGCCGCCTCGGCGTCGCAGCGCCCGAGCAGCAGGCCGAAGCGGTCTTCGGCCAGGCGGCCGATGACGTCGCCGCCGCGCAGGTGCCGGTCCAGGCGCCGGCCCATCTCCAGCAGCACGGCGTCGCCGACCTGGTCCTCCGCGACCGCGCCCGCCGACCAGTCGATCCCCAGGACCGCCACGGCGCTGCACCAGCCGGCACGCTCGCCGGCGGCGAAGACCCGGTCGAGGGCCCGGTGCAGGGGCTGGCGCTGGACGTCGCCGGTGGCCGGGTCGTAGAGCCCCTGCTGGGCGAGCTCGGTGCCACGGGCCGCGCCCTCGGAGACCAGGCGCAGGGAGCCGGCCAGCCGGACCACCCCGCCGCGCGGATCGGCGAAGGCGGCACCGCAGTCGTGGACCCAGCGGAAGCCGCCGTCGGCGCCGCAGAGACGGTACTGGCAGTCGTAGGTCCGGCCGGCGTCCAGGTGCTGCGCCAGGGCGGCCAGGCGGCGCAGCAGGTCCTCGGGATGGATCCAGGCGTTGAGCTCGGCGCCCCGCGCCGGGTGGGCCGTCGGATCGGCGGAAAAGAGCTGCGCGGCGCGGCCGGCCAGGGTCAGCCGGTCGCTGGCCAGGTCCCACTCGTAAAAGACGTCCCCCGAGGCCTCCAGGGCGGCCCGCCGACGGCTCAGGTCGTCGGCGGCCTCGACCGAGGCCGGCTGCCGGGCGTCTCTCTCTGCTCCTACCTGAAGCATCGTCGTTCTACCTGATGCGGTCCGGCACACCTTCTGGTGCCGCGAGGTCAAGATACGCCGTCACCTTTAATAAAGTTTGAATTAAATACCTGAACAGAAACAGTTATGGTTAATACATTTCTATACTTAGTGTTTAATTCTCGCCGATTTGAGTGGATCGCAAGAAGTTAACATGTTATACACCAAACAGCGGCTGGCGATTTCCTTACCTCGGCCGCCGGAGAGCCCAAAAATATCTACAATTTTAAGAAAATCGGGCTTATATTAGGGAGGCTGAAATGGTCCAGCAAAACATCGAGACGGTCCTGCGGAGCGCATGAACCAGCTTCCCGCCATAGTCCCCGGCTCCGGCGTCAAGCCGCCGCTTCGGCCCGGCGCGACCGCGCTGGTGCCGCTGGAGCCGAACCGCGGCCCGGCGCTGCCGCAGGGACCCCTGGCCGATCGCTTCGAGGTGCAGCGGGCAGGCGCCGACGCCCGGCGCGGATTCGGCCGGGACGGCGGCCCCCTGCTGGAGGAGCGCCGCGGCGAGACCGGCTTCGTCCTGGCGCCCCGCGAGGCCTTTGGGCGCGACGACTTCGGGCGCGGCGCGGCGGTCCAGCGCGGCAACAGCGGTCTCGCGGCGCAGATCTACGCCCAGGGCCGCCCCGAGGCCGGACCGGAGGCCCGAAACCAGGCCCTGGCCCAGGGCAGCGAGGCCTATCGCAAGGCCGGCGCCGAGCCCTCCCTGCAGCCCGAGCCGGCCCAGCTCTTCAATCTCTCCGTCTGACCCGACGGTCTATCGCAATCCAGCGGGGGCGCTGCTAACCTCCCGGCCTTCGACGGGCTTTGGGGGCGAGCGAGAGCCATGAGGATCTGCATCTACGGCGCCGGCGCGATCGGCGGCCATCTGGGCGCCATCCTGGCCGAGGCCGGGGCCGAGGTCACCCTGATCGCCCGCGGCCCGCACCTGGAGGCGATTCGCGCCCGGGGCCTCAAGGTCATCGCGCCGGAGGGCGAGCGCCTCCTCCGCCTGGCGGCGACCGACGACCCGGCAACGGCCGGGCCGCAGGACTACGTGATCCTGGCCCTGAAGGTCACCTCGCTGCCCGCGATCACCGAGGCGATCCAGCCCCTGCTGGGCCCGGAGACCGCCATCGTCTCGGCCCAGAACGGCCTGCCCTGGTGGTACTTCCACCGCCACGGCGGCGCGCTGGAGGGCCATCGCCTGAAGAGCCTCGATCCCGAGGGCGCGCTCTGGCGGCGGCTGCCGCCCGAGCGCTGCCTGGGCTGCGTGCTCTACGCCGCGGCGGAGATCACCGAGCCCGGCGTGGTCACGGTCAGCCTGGCGCATCGCTTCCCCCTGGGCGAGCCGGACGGCAGCCGCTCTCAGCGGGTCCAGGTCCTGGCCGAGGTCATGGCCGCCGGCGGCCTCGACGCCCCGGTGCGCGCGCGGATCCGCGACGAGATCTGGGTCAAGCTGCTGGGCAACCTGACCTTCAACCCGATCTCGGTCCTGACCCAGGGCACCATGTCGGGCCTGGCCCAGGACCCCGGCACCCGCGCGGTGATGCGCGAGATGATGGTCGAGGCGATGCGCGTCGGCGAGGCCCTGGGCGTGCGCTTCGACATGGAGATCGAGGAGCGGCTGCAGGCGGCGGAGCGGATCGGCCCCTTCAAGACCTCGATGCTGCAGGACCTGGAGCGCGGCCGGCGCATGGAGATCGACGCCCTGGTCAGCGCGGTCGCCGAGATCGGCGACTTGCTCGACATCGAGACCCCGCTGATCGACGCGGTCCGCGCCCTGACCGTCCACCGCGCCCGCCTGGCCGGCTGCCACCCCCCGGCCTGACGGCCCTTTCAGGGCTTCCTTAAGCCGGCGCTGCTAGACCTGGAGCGACGGGAGCGGTCCCTCGCCCAGGAGCCCAGCATGACCGAACACCCAGCCCTCGGCGAAGAGCTCGACTGGCTCGACCGACATTCCGAATGGGCCCGCTTCGGGGCCATCGCCGCCATGTTCTTCGCCGCCCTGGGGACGGGCTATGTCCTGGCGCTGGTCGCCGGCGCGGACTCCGACCTGGCGGTCGCGGCCGGGGCCATCGCCCTGCTGCTGACCCTCGGCCTCGGCTACACGGCCTGGTCGAGCTACACCAAGGCGGTGCTGGTCCACGGCGTCTTCGGCGGCCTGATCGGCGCCGGCTTCCGCTTCCTCTTCTCGCGCGACCGCAAGGACCTGGAGACCGCCAAGACGAGCCTCGCCGAGGCCTTCGCCGACCGCGAGCGGGCCGCCCGGATCAGCCGCCGGATCCGCGGCAAGGCTGCGGTCTTCCTGTGGTTCGGCCTGGGCTTCGGCCTGCTCGCCGGGCTGGTCGTCGCCCTCGCCGGCAGCGCGCTGGGCTTCGGCACCACCCTCGGCCTCTACGCCGGCGGCGGCGCCCTCTACGGCTTCGCCCTCAGCCGCCTCGGCCGCGCCGGCTACATCCTGATGCTGGAGTAGGCCAGCACCGCCTCATACCAAGGAGCGCTGATAATGACCCATTTGATGGCGCGCGGCGGCCCGCCGGGCAGGCGCGGCCCGCAGCGCGATGCCATCGCATCGGGCAAGGGGCGCAACGCAGCCGGCGG
>JANQGU010000149.1 GCA_028282935.1 Kiloniellales bacterium | reverse complement strand
TGGAGTCTCAGTATTCCTATTTGCGACAAATTCGTGTCGTTCCTAGACGAAGGCTTAATCCCCGTGGTATAGCCTCCGCCACCCACCATGGAAAAGCGTGTCGAAGCGACTTTGGTGTCCAGCGTGGCGGACGACGGCGAGGCGGTCAGCTTCGCACCTTCCGCAGCAGCCCTCCCGACACGGAGCCTCACGTGAAAAAGACCTATCAAGCCTTCCCGGTGAAGAAGCTGCCCGCGGAACTGCGCGGCGGTCTGGGCGCCGAGGGCGTCGTCGAGATCACCATCGAGGTCCCCGAGGCGGCCGCGCCCCGGTCGGACGACGAGACCGCCCCGCTCGATCTCGCGGCGCCCGGGACGCTGGCCGGGCAGGGGAAGCGGGTCGAGGACCTCTGCGCCCGCCGCAAGTTCTGGTAGCCCGAGTTCTGATAGCCTAAGTTCCGGCGGTCGGTCCGCTCAATCGGGCTCGCCTTCGCGCCAGGGCCGCAGGTCCAGGCGCCATTCCCACGCGGCCTCGCCAACCCGGTCCAGCGCCACGCCGACGATCTTGAGATAGGTCCTGCTGCGGGCAAGGCGCAGCCGCTCGGGCGGATAGCCCCAGGGGCAGAACACGCGATTGACGACCTCGTTATCGCCCTGCCGGTTCGGGACCTTGAGGTAGGGACCGGCTCCCCAGATGTCGGTTTTGCCTTCGTCGGCGAAGGCCTTGGTCATGTCCGGGTGGTACTCGGGGATCGGCCATTCGACGGGAAAGCGCGCGGTGACGCGGCCAGTCTCGGCGAGCGTAGCGCGGTCCTCCGGGCGCAGCTTGAGAATGCTTCGGCGACGAAACGTCCGGCCGGCGATGACGTAGTCTCTGGTCATTCGCGTCGGATTTCTTTTTCCCGCTCGCCGAGATCGACGGCCTAGTCGACCTCTCGCACCTTATCGCTGCTCAGAAGGCCTTGAACGAAATCAGGGACTTCGAGCCCGGCCTTGACCTTGGCTTCCAGTTCCGCCTCGGCCGCGCGCAGCGCCGCGAGGCGGGCGATCACGGCGTCGATCCTGGCGAAGGGCAGGATCACCACGCCGTCGAGGTCGCCGACGACCAGGTCGCCGGCCGCCACCGTGACGCCGCCCAGGGTGACCGGCAAGCCGACCGTGCCCGGGCCGTTGCGCGCCGGCGAGTTCGGGGTCACGCCGGCCGCGAAGCAGGGCAGGCCGACCGCGCGCAGACCGGCGATGTCGCGCACGCAGCCGTCGGTGACGACGGCCGCGACGCCGCGGTTGCGGGCCATGCCCTGGACCAGGTCGCCGATGACCGCGGTGGCGGCGAAGCCGTCGGTGCCGATCAGGATGACGTCGCCCGCGCGCGCGGCGTCGAGGGCGCCGAAGACCGCGAGGTTGTCGGCCGGGCCGGCGTGGCAGGGCAGGGCGACGCCGCAGAAGCCGGCCGCGTCCGGATCGATCGGCTTGATCCGGCCGTCGAGCGCGCCGCGGCCGTCCAGGCAGTCGACCACCCAGCCGGTCTGCATGCCGGTCAGGGCCGCGACCTGCTCGGGGCTCGGGCGCGGAAAGTTCCGCCGGATGGTCAGGAGCGGGGGATCCTCGATCATGCTGCTCTTCCCTTTTGCCTTCGGCGCGGGTTGTTGCGATCCTCTTGCGGCAGACCGCAAGGATGAGGGCGCAGGGGACTTTGCGCAATGAGTGAGCGACCGCCGTCCTGGAAGCGCCGGGCCTACAACGTCGCCGCGCTGCGGGCGCTGGCGCGCCGGCGCCTGCCGCGCGCGATCTTCGACTTCGGCGACGGCGGCGCCGAGGACGAGCGGACCCTGCGGCGCAACGAGGCGGCCTTCGAGGAGATCCGGCTCCTGCCCCGGCCGCTGGAAGGCGCCGCCGAGCGCGACCTCTCCCTGGAGCTCTTCGGCCAGCGGCTGAGCCTGCCGGTGATCATCGGGCCGACCGGCCTCTCGGGCCTGTTCTGGCCCGACGGCGAGCGCGCCGCCGCGCGGGCGGCCGCGGCGGCCGGGACCGCCTTCTGCCTGAGCCACGGCTCGGTCTGCACCCTGGAGGAGCTGGCCGCGACCGGCGTCTCGCCGCGCTGGATGCAGGTCTTCGTCTACCGCGACCGGGGCCTGACCCGCGAGTTCGTCGAGCGCGCCCAGGCGGCCGGCTACGACGGCCTGGTCGTGACCGTCGACAACCAGATCATCGGCCACCGCGAGCGCGACACCCGCAACGGCTTCACCATTCCGCCCCGCTTCCGGGCGGCGGACCTGGCGGCCATGGCGATCAAGCTGCCCTGGCTGCTGCGCCTGGGGCCGCGCCTGCCCAGCCTGACCTTCGCCAACTACCGGCGCCCCGGCCAGGCCGGCGATATCAAGGCCCTGGCCGCGCGCATGACCGGGATGCTGGACCCCTCGCTGTCGTGGCGCGACATCGACTGGCTGCGCGGGCTCTGGACGGGCCCCCTGATCGTCAAGGGGATCCTGCACCCGGCCGAGGCGAAGGGCGCCGTGGAGCGCGGCGCCGACGGCCTCGTGGTCTCCAACCACGGCGGCCGCCAGCTAGACGGCGCTGCCGCCAGCATCGAGGCCCTGCCCGCCGTCGTCGCGGCGGTCGAGGGGCGGGTGCCGGTGCTGATCGACGGCGGCCTCCGGCGCGGCGGCGACGTCGTCCGCGCCCTGGCCCTGGGCGCGCGGGCCTGCCTGATCGGCCGCCCGCAGCTCTGGGGCCTGGCGGTCGCGGGCGAGGCCGGGGTGGCGCACGTCCTGGACATCTACCGCCGCGAGATCGACCGCGCCATGGGCTTGTGCGGCGTCAGGGACTTGGCCGGCCTCGGTCCGGATCTGATCCTGGGGGCAGAGATGGCGCCGCCCGCGTGAGCCGGCCGAGAATGCCTGCGGTCGGCCCGGGAGCGCCGGCCTCCGCGGCTCTCGGCCTCCCGGGGCGGCGCAAGCCTTCGCCCCGGCGCGAGAAGAAATACCCAGGCCGATGGCGCTGCAACTTGCTACCATGGCTCGAATTTTGTAGTCCGGCTCCTCTCGGGCCGACCTCGATCCGGGGTCGTGCCGGGAGCTCAGGTAGGGAGAGCGTGCCGGTGGGAGTCGATCTCTTCGCGGGCCCCTTGCAGCGATACTACAGGCGACGCTGGGAGACCCCGGACGCGGCCGCGACGCGGGCGCGTGGCCTGGACTACCGGATGGGCCAGGGCAAGGGCGGGGAGCCGCTCTCGCTCGACAGGCGCGCGGCCGAGGCCGGCATTCGCGACTTCGCCATGCGCCTGCAGCCGAAGCTGCGGCTCAGCGACGGTCCCTTCTGGAACGAGTCCTCCGAACTGCCCTACAAGGCCCTGAAGCTGACCGACGAAGCGCTGGGCGCCCTGGTGCTCTGGACGGCGCATCTCTACCGGCCCGACCTGCCGCGGCCGAGGCGGCTGCCCGGCAATCCCTGGAAGGCGCGGGCGGTCGCCGACGCCGTCGAAGGCGGCTACTACGCCGGGCCGATGGCGGTCTTCGAGGTCGACATGGTGGTGCCCGGGGCGGCGGAGCAGATCAGCTCCGCGGTCGATCCCCTCGGCCGCGCCCTCTCGGTCACCACCAGCGCGACCATGCGGCAGGCGATCCGGGCCGTGGCGCCCAGCCTGCGCCTCAAGGCCGCGACGGCCGCCCGGATTGCCGAGGCCGGGCCGCCGTCGCTCGGCTTCGACTTCGCCCGCACCGGCCGCCGCTGGTTCGAGCTCTACAAGGCCAAGCGCCAAAGGCTCGAGCCGCCGCCCCCGGAGGACGAGGTCAAGGCCCTGGCGACCTATGCCCTGTCCTGCTTCATGGTGATGAGCCGCTTCGCCGGCGAGCACGGCGTGCCGATCGTCCGGGACGAGTGACATCCTGCCCGAGCTGGAAGGTAGTGGGCACTGCGATGCCCGGCAGGTTCTTCCTTGTCGCCGCCAGCAGGAAGCGTGGTCTCGAGGCTGGGTCGCTGCGGCAGGCTGTCTCCGACAGAGCCGCGCGCTGCTACGAGAAGGCGTCCTTGTGGGCGTCCCGAAGCTGGTTCTTCTGGACCTTGCCCATGGCGTTGCGGGGCAGGGACTCGGCGGTGAAGATCCGCTTCGGCACCTTGTAGCCGGCGAGCCGGTCTTTCAGCCGCGCGATGAGCTCGCTTTCTTCGGGGGGTAGTCCGTCGGTGACGGGAACCACGACGGCGGCCACCGCCTCGCCGAAGTCCCGGTGCGGCAGGCCGATGACCGCCGACTCCCGGACCCCGTCCAGCTCGTCGATGGCCTGCTCGATCTCCTTGGGATAGACGTTGTAGCCGCCGGAGATGATCAGGTCCTTGGCGCGGCCGACGATGTGGACGTAGCCGCGCTCGTCGATCCGCGCCAGGTCGCCGGAGACGAAGAAGCCGTCGGCGCGGAACTCTTCGGCCGTCTTCTCAGGGTTGCGCCAGTAGCCTTTGAAAACGTTGGGCCCCTTCAGTTCGAGCACGCCGATCTCGCCCTCCGCTATATCGCCGCCGTCCTCGGCGCGGATGCGGACGGCGACCTCCGGCAGGGGCAGGCCGACGGTGCCGGCGCGGCGTTCGCCCTCCAGGGGGTTGGAGGTGATCATGCCGGCCTCGGTCATGCCGTAGCGCTCCAGGATCGTGTGGCCGCTGCGCGCCCGGAAGGCCTCGAAGGTCTCGGCCAGCAGGGGGGCGGAGCCGGAGACGAAGAGCCGGACGTTGCGGCAGGCCTCGGCGCCGAAGCCCGGCTCGGCCAGCAGCCGGGTGTAGAAGGTCGGCACGCCCATGAAGACCGTCGCCTCGGGCAGCCGGCGGAGGATCTCCGCCGCGTCGAAGCGCGGCAGCAGGACGATCCGGGAGCCGTTGAGCAGCGCCGTATTGCTGGCCACGAAGAGGCCGTGGACGTGGAACAGGGGCAGGGCGTGGAGCAGCACGTCGCCGGCCCGGAAGCCCCAGATCCGGTGCAGGGTCGCGGCGTTGGAGGCCAGGTTGCCGTGGCTCAGCATGGCGCCCTTGGAGCGTCCGGTGGTGCCCGAGGTGTAGAGGATCGCGGCGATGTCGTCGGCCGCGGCCTCAGCGCAGCCGGCCTCGGGGTCCAGGTCGCGCGCGGCCGCGATCAGGCTGCCGTCGCCGTCCTGGCCCAGCGTGAGGAGATGGGCGACGCCCGCCGCCGCGGCCGTGCCGCGCAGCGCCGCCTCGGCCGCCGGGGTGCAGACGAAGACCCGGGGCTCGGCGTCGCCCAGGAAGTAGGCGATCTCGGCGGGCGTGTAGGCGGTGTTGAGGGGCAGGTAGATCGCCCCGGCGCGCAGGCAGGCGAGGTAGAGGAACAGGGCCTCGGCCGACTTCTCGACCTGGACCGCGACCCGGTCGCCCGGCGCGACGCCGAGGTCTCGGAGCAGGCGGGCGAGCCGCCCCGAGGCGGCCTCGAGATCGGCGTAGCTGTGGCGGCGGCCGTCGGGCAGCTCGATCGCGGCCCCTTGCCGGTCGGCGGGGAAGCCCGCCTGCAGCGTCTGGAAGAGGTTCTCGGACATCGTGCTGGGTCCCGGCGATCAGGCCGAGCTGGCCTGGAGGTAGGAAGGGGGCAGGGAGGTCACCAGGTCGGTGAAGACGTCGCCCTGGATGCTGACGTGGGCGCGCAGGCGCTCGGCCGCGGCCTCGCCGTCGCCGGCCAGGATCGCCTCGACCACCGCGCCGTGCT
This sequence comes from Kiloniellales bacterium, assembly GCA_028282935.1. Classification (GTDB taxonomy): domain Bacteria; phylum Pseudomonadota; class Alphaproteobacteria; order Kiloniellales; family JAKSBE01; genus JAKSBE01. The sequence continues at coordinate 7,653 of JANQGU010000149.1, read as the reverse complement.
CGGCCAGGGAGCGGTCGACGCGGCCGGGGTGGTTGAGCTGGAAGCGCCGGTAGGGCTGCAGCCGGTTGCGCAGGCTGCGGGTCGAGTCCTGCAGATAGGCGTTCTGCGAGGCGGCGTAGATCACCTCGTGGAAGCGCCGGTTCTCCTCGTAGTAGGCCTCGGGGTCGCCGGTCTTGGCCAGGAAGACGCAGGTCTGGTGGCTGCGCTCCAGGGCCTGGCGCTGCTCCGGCGTGATCCGGCGCGCGGCCAGGCGGGCGCAGAGCGCCTCCAGTTCGGCCATGACCTCGAACATCTGCAGGAGCTGCTGCACGGTCATGGCCGCGACCACCGCGCCCTGGCGCGGCCGCAGCTCGACCAGCCCGGCGGTCGAGAGCTGCTGCAGGGCCTCGCGCACGGGGGTCCGCGAAACCCCGAAGCGCGCCGCCAGGCGGCTTTCGTCCAGGCGCGTCCCCGGCCCGAGCTGGCCCGAGGCGATCTCGCTTTCCAGTCGGACGCGGAGCGCGTCGGCACGCCGGGTGGCCTGGGTTTTTGCCTTTGCGGCCAAGCTCTTGTCTCCCGTGTCTTTGGACGGCCTCAAGCCTATCGCATGCCAAAGTCCATCTCAAGGATGCAATTTCGCTATTCTTGTATACAAAGATGGACTCGCGCAGCGCGGACCGTTAAGCTTTCTCCAGAAAGGGCAAGAGCGGTGCCGGAAGCCGCCGGGCTCGGACAGGCAAGGAACCGGGCCATCCTAGGAACGACAAGGCAGCCGTATCGCCTGCGCGCGGTCGCGGCCGACCCATGGGAGGTAACGCATGATGTTTTTCAAGAGAGCTCTGTTGAGCGCCGCGGTCGTGAGCCTCGGCGCCGGCCTGTCGGGCGGTGCCTGGGCCGGCGACATCAAGCTCAAGGCGTCGCACCAGTGGCCGGGCGGCAAGGGCGACGTCCGCGACGAGATGGTGCAGATCATCAAGAAGGAGGTCGAGGCGGCGGACGTCGGCGTGACCGTGCAGGTCTACCCGGGCAAGTCCCTGTTCAAGCCCAAGCAGCAGTGGGACGCCATGGTCAAGGGCCAGCTCGACATCTCGGCCTTCCCGCTGGACTACGCCAGCGGCAAGCATCCGCAGTTCAGCGCGACCCTGATGCCGGGCCTGGTCAAGAACCACGACCACGCCAAGCGCCTGAACGACTCGCCCTTCATGGCCGACATCAAGAAGATCATCGATGACTCCGGGATCGTTGTGCTTTCCGACGCCTGGCTGGCCGGCGGCTTCGTCTCCAAGAAGACCTGCATCCTGGATCCCAAGGATGCCGAGGGCCAGGTGCTGCGGGCGGCCGGCCCGGCCTTCGAGCAGATGCTCTCGGCCGCGGGCGCCTCGATCAACGCCATGCCGTCGTCGGAGATCTATCCGGCCCTGCAGACCGGGGTCCTGGACGGCGCCAACACCTCCTCGGGCAGCTTCGTGTCCTACCGGATCTACGAGCAGGTGAGCTGCCTGACCGAGCCCGGCGACTACGCGCTGTGGTTCATGTACGAGCCGATCCTGATGTCCAAGAAGTCCTGGGACAAGCTGGACGACAAGCAGAAGGCGGCCTTCGAGGCGGCCGGCCAGAAAGCCGAGGACTTCTTCTTCGACGCCGCCCGCGGCCTCGATAGCAAGCTGGTCGAGGCCTACAAGAAGGCCGGCGTCGAGGTGGTCTCCATGAGCAAGGAGCAGCACGCGGCCTGGCTCGAGATCGCCAAGCAGTCCTCCTACAAGAACTTCGCCGAGAAGGTGCCGGGCGGCAAGGCGCTGATCGACAAGGCCCTGGCGGTGGAGTAGGGGCGGCTGACGCAGCGTGATCGCTTCTTGCCCCTCACCCGCTCCGGCTAGGGCTCGGCCTTAGGCCTCGCCAAGCCTCCACGACCCTCTCCCCACGGGAGAGGGTGGGAGCGGCGCGAGCCGCGAGCGGGTGAGGGGTTGCCGCGCGCAAGTTACCGGCCATTCTTTCCGGGGAAGGACTCCTCATCATGGACCTCTTCGTCCAAGGCGTGCGGCGCTTGTCCACGCTCTGCGGGATCGCCGCCGTCGGCCTTCTATTGGCCGCCGTGCTGGTGGTCTGCCAGTTGGTCTTCGTGCGCTACGTGCTCGGCACCTCGGCGATCTGGCAGCACGAGTTCGTCACCTATTCTCTGGTCGCCGCGACCTTCCTCGGCAGCCCCTACGTGCTGCTGACCCGCGGCCACGTGAACGTCGACCTGCTGCCGCACTACCTGGGCCCGCGCGGCAGGCTGGCGCTGGCGCTGCTGGCCTCCGGCCTGTCGCTCGCCTTCTGCGGGATCATCGGCTGGACCTCGATCTCCTGGTGGCACGACGCCTATGCCAATAACTGGCGCGGCGAGACGGTCTGGGCGCCCCGGCTCTGGATCCCCTGGGCCGCCATGCCGCTGGGCATCGGCCTGCTCTGCCTGCAGTACCTGGCCGACATCGCCGCCCTGCTGACCGGCCGCGCGCTGCCCTTCGGCGGCGGGGAGGCCGCGCGATGAGCCCGCTGGTCCTCGGCATCATCGTCGCCGCCGTCACCGTGGTCGTGCTGCTGTCGGGCGCGCCGGTGGCCTTTTCCCTGGGCTTCGTCGCGATCGTCTTCCTGGTGATCTTCGACGGCCTGGGCGCGCTCTCGGTCGTGCCCGACATCTTCTACGGCGGGCTCGACAACTTCGCCCTGCTGTCGATCCCGATGTTCATCCTCATGGGCGGGGCCATCGCCTCCTCGCGGGCCGGCGCCGACCTCTACGAGGCCCTGGACCGCTGGTTGACCCGGGTGCCGGGCGGGCTCATGGCCTCCAACATCGGCGCCTGCGCGATCTTCGCCGCGCTCTCCGGCTCCTCGCCCGCGACCTGCGCCGCGATCGGCAAGATGGGCGTGCCGGAGATGCGCCGGCGCGGCTACCCCGACGGCCTGGCCACCGGCTCCATCGCCGCCGGCGGCACCCTGGGCATCCTGATCCCGCCCTCGATCACCATGATCGTCTACGGCATCGCCACCGAGACCTCGATCGGCCGGCTGTTCCTCGCCGGCCTGCTGCCGGGCCTCATGCTGACCGGCCTCTTCATCGCCTGGGGGCTGATCAACGCGCGTATCCAGGGCCACAGCTTCGCCCTCGGCGACCGCCACTTCTCCTGGCGCGAGCGCCTGGAGGTGCTGCCCAAGATCGGACCCTTCCTGCTGGTGATCGGCGGCATCCTCTGGGTGCTCTACGGCGGCGTCGCGACGCCCTCCGAGGCGGCGGGGGTGGGGGCGGTCTTCTGCATCCTGCTGGTCATGGTGATCTACAAGCTCCGCAAGCCGCGCGAGCTTTGGGGCGTGCTGCGCGACTCCATGCGGGAGTCGGTGATGATCCTGATGATCATCGCCGCCGCGGCCCTGTTCAGCTACATGATGTCCTCGCTCTTCATCACCCAGTCCCTGGCCGAGTGGATCGGCGGGCTGGACGTCAATCCCTGGCTGCTGATGCTGTCGATCAACGTCTTCCTGCTGATCGCCGGCTTCTTCCTGCCGCCGGTCGCGGTGATCCTGATGACCGCGCCGACCCTGGTGCCGATCGTCGAGGCCGCCGGCTTCGATCCGATCTGGTTCGCCGTGGTCCTGACCATCAACATGGAGATCGGCCTGATCACGCCGCCGGTCGGCCTCAACCTCTACGTCATCAACGGCATCGCGCCCGATGTCAGGCTGCAGACGATCCTTTGGGGCGCCCTGCCGTTCATGTTTTGTATGGTTCTGGGGATCATACTGCTGTGTCTGTTTCCCGGTATCGCGCTTTGGCTTCCCGAGGTCTTGATGGGGCCAGCGCTCTAGATCAAGATCGCCTCGGCCCGGATCGATCCGAGGCGCGAATCTCGATCTAATTTAACAAGTTAGAGGCTGATTCACGCCTCACTCCGTGTCAGTGTGAGGCGATCCGGCTCCAGGCGGCAAACATGGGTGACATCGGCAGCGACAACTTCTTCGACCGGGCCCTGGGCAACCTCAAGACCGCCTGGCGCGACGTCGCTGTTGGCGCGGCGCGGACCCTGGGCCTGGCGGCGCCGGCGGACGGCGGCGATCCGGAGACCCTGACCCGGCTGATGACCGACTGCCTGCAGGCGCGCGGCGGCGAGGTCTCCGCCCGCCTGCGCGCGGCCGAGCTGGGCAAGGCCTACCTGGAGAGCGACACGGCCGGGCGCCGGCAGTTCCTGGAGATCCTGGCCCGGCGCTTCGCGACCGACGACCCCGCGGTCGAGGACGCGATCATCGCCTACAGGGCCGCCGACGACCTCAAGAGCCGCCTGGTCGGCCACCATCAGCTGCGCCGGGCCTTGCAGCCGCCCCGGGTCAAGCTGCTTACGCAATTCAATGCCTTGCCGGAGGGCGTCAAGTTCCTGGTCGATCTGCGCGCCGACCTGCTGCCGCTGATCACCGAGGACCCGCACCTGCGGGACCTGGACCGGGACCTGCGCGAACTGCTGACCTCCTGGTTCGATCTCGGCTTTCTCGACCTGCGCCGGATCACCTGGGACTCGCCGGCGTCCCTGCTGGAGAAGCTGATCGCCTACGAGGCGGTGCACGAGATCCGCTCCTGGGACGACCTGCGCAACCGGCTCGACTCCGACCGCTGCCTCTTCGCGCTCTTCCACCCGCGCATGCCGGAGGAGCCCCTGGCCTTCGTCGAGGTCGCCCTGGTCCGGGGCCTGGCCAGCAACGTGCAGGCCCTGCTCGACGTCACGGTGCCGACCGGCGACCCGGGCGAGGCCGACACCGCGATCTTCTACTCGATCTCCAACACCCAGAAGGGCCTGCGCGGGATCAGCTTCGGCGAGTTCCTGATCAAGCGGGCGACCACCTGGCTCTCCCAGGAGTTCCCGCAGATCAAGAACTTCGCCACCCTGTCGCCGGTCCCGGGCTTCCGGTCCTGGCTGCAGGGCGGCGGGGCCGAGGTGGTGCCGGACCTCCTGACCGAGGAGGAAAAGCTGGAAATCCGGATCGCCGCCGGCGAGCAGGCGTTGGACAAGGCCTTGGTCGGCCTGGTCTCCAAGGAGGACTGGCCGGACGAGCCGGGCCTGGCGCGCGTCCTCGAGGCGCCGCTGCAGCGCCTCTGCGCGCGCTACTTCCTGGAGCGCCGGGACGGCGGCCAGCCGATCGATCCGGTGGCCCGCTTCCACCTCAAGAACGGCGCCCGGCTGGAGCGGGTCAACTGGCTGGGCGACACCTCGGCCAACGGCCTGCGCCAGGCCTGCGGCATGATGGTCAACTATTGCTATTTCCCCGAAGAAGTGGAAAAGAACCACGAAGCCTTCATGAGCGAGGGCCGCCTGGCCTTGGGCGCTTCGGTCCAGGGCCTGCTGCGCGGCTGGCGCGACTCGAACGGCTCACCAATTATTAATCGCCGCCATCGAAAGTCCTGAGAAGGGCCAAGCATGGATGCTCACGCTGCGCGGAGGCACGATTTGCTCGCAGGCGCCTGTACCGTCAGGAAATCCCACAGTTTCGAAAGCGTGCAGGCCGTCGCCAAGGCGCTGCAGCCGAGCTATCCCGTCCACTGCGTCCGTCCCGAGGTGCTGGAGGAGTCGGCGCGCCGCTTCGTGACCCTTTTCCCGGGGCGCGTGCTCTACGCCATCAAGTGCAACCCGCATCCCCTGGTCCTGGGCGCGCTCTATCGCGGCGGGATCCGCGACTTCGACACCGCCTCGCTGCCCGAGATCGCCCTGGTCGCCGACACGGTGTCGGACGCGCGCTCCTACTTCATGCACCCGGTGAAGGCCCGGGCGGTGATCCGCTCGGCCCACAAGGTCTACGGCATCAAGGTCTTCTCGGTCGATCACCTCGGCGAATTGAAGAAGCTCTACGACGAGACCGGCGGCGAGGGCGTGGCCGCCGTGGTCCGGCTCAAGACCCCGCCGGCCGACGGCACGCTCTATCACCTGGCGGCGAAGTTCGGCTGCGAGATCCCCGAGGCGGTCGAGCTGCTCACCGAGGCGCGGCGCCTGGGCATGCAAGGTGGGATCTGCTTCCACGTCGGCTCCCAGTGCATGACGCCGCAGGCCTACACCCAGGCCCTGGGCATGGTCGGCGAGGTGATCGAGGGCGCCGGCTTCGATCCCGTCTGCGTCGATGTCGGCGGCGGCTTCCCGGCCGCCTACGTCAGCCACAAGACGCCGCCGCTGGAGGACTTCATGGCTGCGATCCGCAGCGGCGCCAAGGCGGTCGGCCTGAAGCCGACGGTCGAGCTCTGGGCCGAGCCGGGCCGGGCCCTGGTCGCCTCCGGCTGCTCGCTCCTGGTCCAGGTCCAGCTCCGCAAGGACAACCAGCTCTACATCAACGACGGGATCTACGGCTCGCTGTCGGAGATGAGCCAGGTCCAGATCAAGCCGCCGGCCCGCCTGCTGCGTCTGGACGGCGCGGTGGCGGAGGCGCAGGAGCGCTTCACGATCAACGGCCCGACCTGCGACTCCCTCGACGTCCTGCCGGGCGAGTTCGATCTGCCGGCGGACCTGCGCGAGGGCGACTGGATCGAGTTCGATCAGATGGGCGCCTATTCCAACGCCCTGGCCACCCATTTCAACGGCTTCCATCCGGAGACCTTCGTGACCGTCCACGACACGCCGCCCAGCCGGCTCGCCAGCCGGCTCGGATGATCCCGCCCGGCCCGGCCCAAGCCGCCGGCGGCCTGGCGGCCGCCCTCCGCGAGCGCTCCCTCCTGGGCCTTTCGGCGCAGGGCTTCCACAAGATCGCCTACAGCGAGTGGGGCGACCCGGAAGCGCCCCGGACGCTGATCTGCGTCCACGGCCTGACCCGCAACCGGCACGACTTCGACCCGCTCTGCCGCGGGCTCTCGGCGGCGTTCCGCATCGCCTGCCCGGACATGGTCGGGCGCGGCGGCAGCGACTGGCTGAAGGATCCCGACGGCTACGGCTATCCGCAGTACCTCTCGGACATGAACGCCCTGATCGCGCGCCTGGGGGTCGAGGAGGTCGACTGGCTGGGCACCTCCATGGGCGGCCTGATCGGCATGATGCTGGCGGCCCAGCCGGGGACCCCGGTCCGGCGGCTGATCGTCAACGACGTCGGCCCCTTCATCCCCAAGGCGGCTCTGGAGCGCATCGCCGGCTACGTCGGCAAGGACCCGCGCTTTCCCGACCTGGCGGCGGCCGAGGCCTACTTCCGCGAGGTCCACGCGCCCTTCGGCCGGCTCAGCGATGCCCAATGGCAGCACCTGACCCGGCAGGGCGTCAGCCGAGACGAGAGCGGGGAGGGCGGCTTCCGCCTGCGCTACGACCCCGGCATCGGCAAGGTCTTCACCGATGCGCCGCCGGAAGACGTCGACCTCTGGGGCCTCTGGGAGCGGATCGCCTGTCCGGTGCTGGTGCTGCGCGGCGCCGAGTCCGACCTCCTGCCCGCCGAGATCGCCCAGGAGATGACCCGCCGCGGTCCTCGGGCGAGCCTGGTGGAGTTCCCCGACTGCGGCCACGCCCCGGCGCTGATGGACGAGGCGCAGACCTCCGTGGTGCGCGACTGGCTGGCGGAGGGCAAGGTGCCGTCGCCCTCCCAGGACTAGATCAAGATCGGCTCAGATCGAATCGATCTGAGCCGATCTTGATCTGTCTTAACAAGTTAGAGCGTGATTCACGCCTCACGCCGTTCCGGCGCAAG
>JANQGU010000098.1 GCA_028282935.1 Kiloniellales bacterium | reverse complement strand
TGCTCTTCCTGGGGCTGGCCCTTGCAGTCGAAGCCGGCGATCAACGAGGACTTGTAGCGCAGGCGCAGCTCGTCGATCTGCTCCCGCGAGGCCCGGAAGGCGACCAGTTCCTCGCCCTTCAGGATCTGACCCGTGGGCATCTTCACCTTGCGCGGGTCGACCTGCTTGCCGTTGAGCAGCACCTCGTAGTGCAGATGCGGCCCGGTCGAGCGGCCGGTGCTGCCGACGTAGCCGATCACCTGGCCCTGCTCCACCCGGCTGCCCTTGGTGACGCCCCGGGCGAAGCGCTTCATGTGGGCGTAGGCGGTCTTGTAGGTCGAGTTGTGGCGGATGCGCATATACTTGCCGTAGCCGCCGTTCCACTTGGCCACCTCGACGACGCCGTCGCCGGCGGCGTAGATCGGTGTGCCGGTCGGTGCCGCGAAGTCGGTGCCGCGATGCATCTTGTTGTAGCCCAGGATCGGGTGCTTGCGCATGCCGAAGCCGGAGCTGAGCCGGGCGCCGTCGATCGGCGTCCGCATCAGAGACTTGCGGATCGAGACGCCGTTCTCGTTGAAGAAGTCACCGGTACCCTCGGCGGTCTCGTGCCGGTAGAAGCGCACCGGCTTGCCCTTCAGCACGATCTGCGCGTAGAGCACGTTGCCCGAGCGGACGTCGAGGCCGGTTTCGTCGAGATAGCGCTCGTAGAGCAGCTCGAAGGTGTCGCCCTGATGGAGGTCGCGCTGGAAGTCGATGTCGAAGCTCAGCGCCCGGACCATCTCGGACAGGACGATCGGCGGCACGTCGGCATCGGTCGCGGCGTCGAAGAGGCTGGTGTCGATGGTCCCCTCGGCGACGGCATAGGTCCTGTAGAGATGGCGGTCGATGCTGCGCGCCTGGAAGCTGCCGCCGTCGTTGCGCTGGACGACCACCCGGGTCTCGACGTTCGGCTGGAAGGAGAAGCCGGTGACCAGCACGTTGTCCTCGCCCCGCTCCTTGTGCAGCGCCAGGTGGATCTCCTGGCCCGGCTGCAGGTGCTTGGGATTGAAGACGTCGGAGAGGCTGCCGACCGCGGCCCGGGCTTCCTCGCGCTCAACGCCCATGTCCGAGAGCAGGCCGAGCAGGGTGTCGCCGCGCTCGACCCGGATCACCTCGGCGCGCGCCATCGGCAGGGCGGCGAGCTGCATCGGCGAGGGACCGTCCTCGGCCGCGTCCACGGACCACTCGTTGGCCTCGTGGGTGGTGATGAAGGACAGGGCCGGGATCGCGCCGCTGGAGGGATCCGGAGACAGGCGGTGCGGCACGACCGCCGCCGCGACGGCGGTGTCGATCCGGGAAACCTCGGGAATCTGGAAGGATGCGATACGGTCGACCTGCGATTGCGGACCGGTGTCGAACAGAGCGACAACCACGCCGAGTAAGAGTCCGGAAACTATTGCAGTTCGGTAAAGACCGATTTTTCGCCAGCGTGGTCCGAGGTGGATTTTCAAGGTCCTGCCTGTGCCTGCTGCTATCCGCACACAAATTCTGAACCACGCGGTCCGAGCCACGCGCTGGGTCTAGAATATGGTCGTACTATGCCCTGTCAATTGTTAAGGTCTCGTAAACCTTATTGGATTCAGAAATGCCCCGGCCGTGACACTGAGTATTAAAATGTTAACCAAGATTAGCGCGAACAAAAGGTGATCCCTCGCCGCTCAGGGCCACAACCTCCCGTTGGAATTCATAATACGCCTTTTGATCTAACTCCCTGGCCGCGCGGTGTCCGCTGTAGACCGCCGCGGCGATCGTGCCCGGGGCTAGGCAGTCGCCGATTCTCCGCAGCGACTTGATGCCCGCCTCGGCCAGCGCCTCGGGCCGCTCGGCCAGGTCCCGATAGACCTCGTCCGCCGGTGTCCTCGCGGTCACCAGGACGACGCTCGCCGCCGGCAGCCGCGCCCGGCGCCCGGTGAAGACGCAGGCCAGCTCGGCCTCGCCCTCGTGGACCGCCGCGAGCTTCCGCTGCGCCAGCAGGGTCACCTCCAGCTCCAGAAGCCGCTTCTGAATGTTGTTCTGCTCCAAGGTGTTATGGGTCCAGTGCGAGACGTCGGGCGCGGGCGTCGCCAAGGTCACCTCCAGGCCGTCGCGGCGCAGCTTCTCGGCCAGGATCCCGCCCAAGTAATAGTGGTCGTCGTCGTAGATCAGCACCGGCCCGGCCGGCCGGGTCCCGGCCAGCAGGTCGTCTGGAGTCAGGACCCCCGGCCGGTCGCGGCCCGGGAGCGGCTGGCGCAGGGCCCGGCCGATCCCGTCCCGCCGCCAGGCCGATCCCGTGGCCAGGATCACCCGCTCGAAGCCGAACTCCAGGATCTGGGCGGCGTCCAGCCGGCTCTCCCGGTAGATCTCGACCCCGGGCAGGGCCGCCAGGCGGGCCAGGCGGTAGTCGCGGACCCGGGCCCAGGTCGCCAGGCCGGGCAGGCGGCTTTCCAGGCTCACGCGGCCGCCCAGCTCGCGCCCGGGCTCGGCCAGGGTCACGGCATAGCCGCGCTGGCCGGCGGCGCGGGCGCACTCCAGGCCGGCCGGGCCGCCGCCGACCACCAGGACGCGGTCGTCCGAGGCCTTGGGCGGCACGATCTCCGGATGCCAGCCGCGCCGCCATTCCTCGCCCATGGTCGGGTTCTGGGTGCAGCGCAGCGGCACGATGTTGTTGTCGCCCGAGACGCAGATGTTGCAGCCGATGCACTCCCGGATCTCGTCCAGCCGGCCCTCCTCGATCTTGCGCGGCAGGAAAGGGTCGGCGATCGACGGCCGGGCCGCCCCGATCATGTCCAGCACGCCTCTCTTGACCTGGGAGACCATGGCGTCGGGCGAGGTGAAGCGGCCGACCCCGACCACCGGCTTGCTGGTCACCTGCTTGACGAAGGCCACGTAGGCCTCCTGCGCGCCCTCGGGGCCGAAGCGGGCGGTCAGGGAATCGTTCTCCCAGCCGCTGACGTTGACGTCCCAGAGGTCGGGCAGCTCGGCCAGCAGCTCGATGACCTCGCGGCCCTCGGCCTCCGCGGTCAGCCCGGCCTCGCCCAGCAGCTCGTCGACCGCCAGGCGGACCGCGACCGCGCAGCGGTCGCCGACGGCTTCCTTGGTGTCCTCGATCAGCTCGCGCAGCAGGCGGGCGCGGTTCTCCAGGCTGCCGCCGTACTCGTCGCCGCGCCGGTTGTGGCGCCGCGACAGGAAGTGCATCGGCAGCCCCAGATCGTGCCCGGCGTAGACGTAGACGATGTCGAAGCCGGCCTTGCGGGCCCTGAGCGCGGCCTCCCGGTGCCAGCGCCGCAGGTCGCGGATGTCGCTCTTGTCCATGGCCCTGGCCTGCACCGGGTCGTAGGGCTCGACCACCGTGTCCGAGGGCGCCAGGGGGATCTCCCGGCTGAGGCGGTTCGGCGCCGCCGCGCCGTTGTAGGCCAGCTCGATGCCGGCCAGGGCGCCCTGGCCCTGGACGGCCTCGGCCATGCGCGCCAGGGCCGGGATGTCCCGGTCGTCCCAGAGCCGGGCCTCGGCGTAGGGCGAGAACTCCGAGGTCGGGTGGATGTCGCACTCCTCGGTGCAGACCACCGCCCAGCCGCCTTCCGCCTTCATGGCGCGCATGGCGGCCGAGGCGCTGGGCTCGCGATGGCCCATGCCGGCGCAGTGGGGCACCTGGTAGAAGCGGTTGCGGGCCGTCACCGGGCCGATCCGGACCGGCTCGAAGAGCAGGTCGTAGCGCGGGTCGCGACTCATCGCGGGCCTTCCTCCTGATCGAGCTTTTCTTTTTTATCCATGGACTTGCGAGAACACCGGGGGTATCAGACAGCGACTTTCCGGCGGACGCAAGCCTTGCGCCGCGGCGATCGGCGGCTCGGCAAGGGCGCGGGACATGACCAAGGAACCGAAGGACTACGTCGCGGCGAACCGGGCGGCCTGGGACGAGGTCGCGCCGGTCCATGCGCGCCAGAACCAGGAGCGCCTGCTGGCCGCCTTCCGCCGGCCCGGCTACAGCTGCCTGGAGCCGGTCGAGACCGAACTGCTGCGCGAGATCGGGATCGAGGGCAGGGACGTAGCGCAGCTCTGCTGCAACAACGGTCGAGAGATCCTCTCGGTCAAGAACCTGGGCGCCGGGCGCTGCGTCGGCTTCGACTTCTCCGCCCGCTTTCTGGAGCAGGCGCGGGCCCTGGCCGCGGCCGGCGGCATAGACTGCGACTTCGTCGAGACCGAGATCACCCGGGTCCCGCGCGACTACGACGCGGCCTTCGACCGGGTGCTGATCACCATCGGGGTCCTGGGCTGGATGCCGGATCTCGCGGCCTTCTTCGCGGTGCCGGCCCGCCTGCTGCGGCCCGGCGGCCTGTTCTTCATCCACGAGCATCATCCGGCGCTCTACATGTTCGAGCCCGGCGATCCGGTCGACCCGCCGCGGCTGCACTACAGCTATTTCAACCAGGAGGTCTACGAGGACAAGGACGGCCTCGACTACTACGGCGGCAGCGACTATGGCGCCAGACCGAACTACTGGTTCCCGCACAAGCTGTCGGACCTGATCACCGCGGCGCTTGGCCAGGGCCTGGAGCTGACCCATTTCGAGGAGCGGCCCGACGAGATCTCCGGGCTTTTCTCCGAGCTCGGCAAGGCGGCCCTGCGGCCGCCGATGAGCTTCACGATGCTGCTTCGGAAGAAGGCTTGAGGCCGGCCGCTGGCTGAGCGTCGGCGGCCGTCGACGCTCTGCGGGTGCGCGCCGCCTTCGGCTGCCGGTCGTTCAGCGGCAGGTCGAGCACGGCGCGCAGCCCCGGACGGTTGTCCTCCAGGGCGATCCGGCCGTCGTGCAGGCGGGCCACGGCGGCGACCAGGCTGAGGCCCAGGCCGCTGCCCGGCGTGCTGCGGCTCTCCTCCAGGCGGAAGAAGCGCTCCAGCGCCCGCTCGCGCAGCGCCTCGGGGATGCCGGGGCCCTGGTCTGCGACCGCCAGGGCCGCGCGCGCGCCCTGGCGGCGCAGGGTCAGGGTGATGCTGCCGCCTTCGGGCGAGAACTTGATGGCGTTGTCCAGCAGGTTGACCAGCGCCTGGAACAGCAGGTGCTGATCGCCCTGGAGGCGGATCCCCTCGGCGACCTCGACGATCAGGCTCAGGCCCTTCTCCTCGGCCAGGGGCTCGTAGAGCTCGGCGGCGTCGCGGGCGCCCGCCGAGAGGTCGACCTGCGTGAAGTTGCGCCTGGGCGCCCCGGCTTCCGCCTGGGCGATGCTGAGCAGGGCGTTGAAGGTCTGGAGCAGGTGGTCGGCCTCGCTGATGGTCTTCTCCAGCGCGACCCGATAGCTCTCGGCATCGGGTGGCTCCATCAGGGCGACCTCCAGGCGGCTGCGCAGGCGCGCCAGGGGGCTGCGCAGGTCGTGGGCGATGTTGTCCGAGACCTGCTTGATGCCGGCGATCAGCGCCTCGATCCGGTCGAGCATGGCGTTGAGGTTCGCGGCCAGGCGGTCGAACTCGTCGCCGCGGCCGCTGGCCGGCACCCGCTGGCTCAGGTCGCCGGCCATGATCTCGCGGCTGGTCGCGGTGATCGCGTCGATCCGCCGCGACAGGGCCCGGCTCATGAAGACCGCGCCGAAGAGCGCCACCGTCACCGTGGCGGCCAGGCTGCCGACCAGGGTCCAGAGGATGGTCGACTGCACCCAGGTCCGCTCGCGTTCGTCATGGCCGACCAGCAGGTTGAAGCCGTCGCCCGATAGGACCCGGGCCCGGCCGAAGTTGGTGCCGCCGCCCTCGGACTCCGGGAACTCCAGGCGGAAGGTCACCCAGCCCGCGGCGTCCGTCCGCTCGTCGGGCCAGCGGTCGAGGTTTCCGGCCAGCACCCGGTTGCGCTTGTCGGCGAGCAGGTAGAGCCCGCGGGAGCCGTCGGCCGAGGTCGCGCGGCGCCGGATCGCCTCGACCAGGCCGGGCAGGCCGCGCTGGTTGTACTGCTCCACCAGGCCGGTGATCTCGGCGTCGATGGTGGCCTCGATTTGGCGCGAGACCGATTCCTTCGCCACGTCGAAGACGATCCACCCGATCAGCCCCACGGTCACGCCGAAGAGGCAGAGGTAGATCAGCGCGAACTGGAAGATTCGCGATCGGAACAGGCTAGTCGGGCTCACGGAGACGGTACCCTGCGCCGCGCACGGTGTGCAGCAGCGGCTTGTCGAAGTCCTTGTCGATCTTCTGCCGCAGCCGGGAGATATGGACGTCGACCACGTTGGTCTGCGGATCGAAGTGGTAGTCCCAGACGTTCTCGAGCAGCATGACGCGGGTGACCACCCGCCCCGTGTTGCGCATGAGGTACTCCAGGATCTTGAACTCCCGGGGCTGCAGGTCGATGGGCTTGTCGCCGCGGCGCACGCTGCGGGACAGCAGGTCCAGCTCCAGGTCGCCGACGCGCAGGTGGGTCTCCGCGCCGCTGGCGCTGCCGCGGCGGAGCAGCACCTCGATCCTGGCCAGCAGCTCCGAGAAGGCGAAGGGCTTGACCAGGTAGTCGTCGGCGCCGCCGCGCAGGCCCTTGACCCGCTCCTCGACGCTGCCCATGGCGCTGAGGAAGACGATGGGCAGCTCCTTGCCGGTGCCGCGCAGGGTCTCGACCAGGGACAGGCCGTCGAGGCCCGGCAGCATGCGGTCGACGATGGCCAGGTCGAAGTCCTCGCTGGCGGCCATCAGCAGGCCTTCCTTGCCGTCCGTCGCCACGGTGGGGCTGTAGCCGGATTCCTTCAGGCCCTTGGCGATGTAGCCGGCCGTCTCCTTGTCGTCCTCGACGATCAGTACCCGCATCTTCCTCGGCGCTTCCGGGGCTCTTCCTTGGTATGGGCCAAGCCCAGTCTAGCATGTCATTCCGGGCTGGCGCGCCCTTCGGGTCGCGAAGCGGCCTCCAAAAACGGCCCCAAAAACGGCCGCGTCGGACGTGCCTTCCTGGCAGTCCGACGCGGAAACCCTCTGGTTCTGGTTAGGAGAGGAGGGTAGATCCGGTTCTATGCGTTCCTCAGCCGCAGGGCGAAGAAGGTCTCGACGCCGTCCCTGGAAACCAGGAGCGTGACCACGTCCAGGCCCTCGGCCTTGATCTCTTCGATTTCGCGCTTGGCCTCGGCGGCCGTCTCGACGCTTGCCGAGGCCAGGCTGCGGATGACGTCGCCGCGGCGCAGGCCCTCGCGGGCCGCCAGGCTGCCGCGCTCGACGCGCAGGATGACGACGCCTTCGATCTCCTCGGCGATGCCGAAGCGGTCCCGGCGCTCGGCCGTCAGGGTCGCGACGGTCAGGCCGGTGCCGGGAAGGCGCAGCGTGTCGCTGTCGTCCGGGCGGGCGCCGCCGGTCGCGGCCAGCTCCTGCTCGCCGGGCGCGCGGCCGGTCACGACCTGCAGGGTCTCGCGGGCGCCGTCGCGCCAGATCTCGACCGCGACGGTCTTGCCGACCGGCGTGAAGGCGACCAGCCGCGGCAGGTCCTTCAGGTCCTCGACGGCCTTGCCGTCCCAGGACAGGATCACGTCGCCGCTGCGCAGGCCCGCCTCGGCCGCCGGGCTGTCGGGCGTGACCGAGGAGATCAGCGCGCCTTCGGCCTTCTCGAGCCGGAAGCCCTCTGCGAACTCCGGCGTGATCGCCTGGATCCGGACGCCCAGCCAGCCGCGATCGACCTTGCCCTTCTCGCGCAGCTCGGTGATGACCTCGCTGGCGACCTCGGAGGGGATCGCGAAACCGATGCCGACGCTGCCGCCGTTGGGCGAGTAGATCGCGGTGTTGACGCCGATCACCTTGCCGTCCATGTCGAAGGTCGGCCCGCCCGAGTTGCCCTTGTTGATGGGCGCGTCGATCTGCAGGAAGTCGATGATGCTGCCGCCCGGCAGGTCCCGCCCGCGGGCAGAGACGATGCCGGCGGTCACGGAACCGCCAAGGCCGAAGGGGTTGCCGACGGCGATGACCCAATCACCGGGCCGGACCGCCTCAGAATCGCCGAAGGCAACAGAGGGAAGGGCCTCGTCCGCTTCGACCTTGAGCAGGGCCAGGTCGGTCTTCTCGTCCTGGCCAACGAGGTCGGCCACCAGGGACCGGCCGTCATGCAGGGTGACCGAGATCTCGTCCGCG
The DNA here is from genome assembly GCA_028282935.1 of Kiloniellales bacterium. Lineage (GTDB taxonomy): Bacteria > Pseudomonadota > Alphaproteobacteria > Kiloniellales > JAKSBE01 > JAKSBE01. The sequence continues at coordinate 4,060 of JANQGU010000098.1, read as the reverse complement.
CCGGCGATGACGTGACGGTTGGTCACGACGTAGCCCGCGGGATCGATGATGAAGCCGGAGCCCAGGCCGCGCTGCTCGCGCGGGCCGAGGGGCAGATCCGGCGCGTCCGGACCGAGAAAGCGCTCGAAGAAGTCGCGCAGGGGATGGTCCTCGCCGAAGGGCAGCAGGTCCTCGCCCTCCGGACCTTCGAAACGAACGACCGGGCCGCCGGCCTTGACGATCGAAACGTTGACCACGGCCGGCGCGACCTTCTCGGTCAGGTCGGCGAAGCTTTCCGGCGCGGAGCGCGCCAGGGCCGCCTCGCTGCCGGCCAGCGCGAACACCAGGAGACCGGCGACCATGACCTTGCCGGTCACGGCCTGCGTCAGCTTCCTTTCGTGTGCTCGGGGGAACATCTGCCCCATTTGTCCTTTCCTCCATCGTGTCATGGCGAAAAACCATAGGTTCCAAGACACGAAGACTTTCACCCTCTTGATAGTGGAACTTGGGGAGCGAGTCCTTGCCGCGACCTTACGGCCACATTAACAATTGTTCATGTTCGGAGGCCTGGAAAAGACGTTTTGGATCAATGCCTTGCGGGCGCGGTGTGGGGAGGCATCCGGGGTGCCGGCAAGGTTTTTCGCGCCGGCCGCCGTGGCCGCCTTTCCGGCGGTCGACCGAACGGGACCTCGGGCCGGGGAGGCGCCCTCCGGCCCGCCGTCGCGGGCGCCTGTGCCGCCGGCGCTGTTCAGGCCTCGTGCTTGGACCGCGGCTCCGGAATCACGTCATTAAATCAAGTGCCTAGCGGGGCCGCTCCTCGCCTTGGGCGGCCTGTTCCGGGGCCAGGTAGCCGTCGAAGATCGAGTCGGCCCGGGCCAGGATCAGCGGATCGGTCCCGGCGACCGCCGCCTCGTCCTTGTGCGGATAGGCGAAGTGCGAGAGCAGGTGGCGCATGCAGTTGAGCCGGGCCCGCTTCTTGTCGTCGGACTTGATCACGGTCCAGGGGGCCCAGTCGCTGTTGGTGGCGAAGAACATCTCCTCGCGGGCCTCGGTGTAGTCGTGCCACTTGTCCACGGAGGCCAGGTCGATGGGGCTGAGCTTCCAGCGCTTCAGCGGGTCGGTCCGGCGCTTGGTGAAGCGCTTGGCCTGCTCCTCGCGGGTGACCGCGAACCAGTACTTGATCAGGTGGATGCCGTGCTTGACCAGCAGGTGCTCGAACTCCGGCGCCTCCTCGAGGAAGGCCTGGGACTCCTCCCGCGAGCAGAAGCCCATGACCCGCTCGACCCCGGCGCGGTTGTACCAGGAACGGTCGAAGAGGACGATCTCCCCGGCCGAGGGCAGGTGCTCGACATAGCGCTGGAAGTACCACTGGCTGCGCTCCTGGTCGTTGGGCTTCGCCAGGGCGGCGATGCGCGCGCCGCGCGGGTTGAGGTGCTCGGTCAGGGTCTTGATGGTGCCGCCCTTGCCCGCCGCGTCGCGGCCCTCGAAGACGACGACGATCCTCTCGCCGTTGGCCTTGACCCAGTCCTGCAGCTTCAGCAGCTCGATCTGCAGGGCCCGCTTCTCCTGCTCGTAGGGCTTGCGCTTCATGCGGTCGGGATAGGGGTAGTTGGCCTCGCCGCAGGCGGTCCACTGGACGAGGTAGTCCTCGTCCAGGCCGCTGGCGCGCCGGGTCGCGGCGCAGGGCCGTCCCGGGTCTTGGCTGGTCGGCGGAGCACCGCAATCCTTGCTGCCCATGGCCGGACTCCCTCTTGGATCGTTCAGGCGGGTTCGGTACCGAAGTCTGCGGGGGAGGTGACCTCCAGAAGCTCCATGTCGTCGGAGCAGGCGGTCAGCTCGTGCCGGATCTCCGGCGGTTGCAGGACGCAATCGCCAGGCTTCAGGGTGACTTCGCCCTGGCCTTCGTAGTTGAAGCGGGCCCAGCCCTTGAGCACGTAGACCATCTGGAAGTCGAGGCTGTGGCGGTGCGGGCCGGTCCCCTCCTCGGTCGGCGCGCTGGCCCGGATCACCTGGGCGTGGTAGCGGCCGCCGGTCGCCTCGGCGAGCCCCAGGTCGCGGTACTCGAAGAAGGACCTCAGCCCGCCGCTCTCGAAGGCCGCGTCCTGTCCCCGGCTGATGGCGAATCTCTGATCCTGGCCGGCCATGACGTCCTCCCCAATTCCCCCCGGGATAAGCTGCGCCACTTCAGGGCACAGATCAAATCACTTGCGCTCAGTTGAGCACAGTTCGACCTAGAGGTACCAGGCGTACTCCCTGAGCGAGATCTCGTTCATGAAGTCCCGGTACTCGTTTCGCTTGGTCGCGGCATAGACCCCAAGGTACTCCGGTCCCAGGTAGCTGCCCAGGACCTTCGAGGCCTCCAGGCGATCCAGCGAGGAGGGCACGTCCAGCGGCAGGTCGGGGTCGACCGTCTCGCAGGCGTTGCCTTCGCTCGCCGGTCCCGGATCGATCTTGTTGGTGATGCCGTGGTGGATGCCTGCGAGGATCGCCGCCAGGACCAGGTAGCTGTTGGCGTCGGCGCCGGCGAAGCGGTGCTCGATGCGCCGGCTCTCGGGCGGGCCGCTCGGGATGCGGAAGGCCACCGAGCGGTTGTTGGCGCCCCAGGAACGGTTGACCGGCACGAAGAGGTTGGGCCCGAAGCGCCGGAAGGCGTTCACGTTGGGCGCGAAGATCGCCATGCCGTCGGCCATGGTCGCCATCAGGCCGCCGATGGCGTGCTGCAGGGCCTCGCTGCCCAGCGGGCTTTCGGCGGCAAAGACGTTGCGGCCCTGCTTGTCCAGCAGGCTTATGTGGACGTGCATGCCGTTGCCGGTCTGCGCCAGGAAGGGCTTGGGCATGAAGCTGGCCTCGACGCCGTGGCGCTGCGCCACCGACTTGATGATATGGCGCAGCAGCGCCGCGTGGTCGGCGGCGGCCAGGGCGTCGTCGACGTGATGCAGGTTGATCTCGTACTGGCCCGGGGCGAACTCGGCGGTGGCGATGTTCGCCGGCACCTTCTGCGCCTCGCCGGCGGCCTCGACGTCGCGCAGGAAGGCGGCGAAGCCGTCGATCTCGTGGATGCCGTAGACCTGCAGGCTGGACTCGCGCCGGCCGGTCCTGGGCGAGATCGGCGGCTGCGGCAGGCCTGCCGCGTCGCGCTGCTTGTCCAGCAGGTAGAACTCCAGCTCGAAGGCCACCACCGGGGTCAGGCCGAGCGCGCCGAAGCGCTCCAGCACCCGGATGGCGACGTTGCGCGGATCGATTGGCGAGGGGGCGCCCTCCGGCGTGGTCATGGTCATCAGCACCTGGCCGCGCGGCTCCTCGGCCCAGGGCACCGGGACCAGCGTGCCGGGCACCGGCACCAGGGTGCCGTCCGGGTCGCCGTCGGTGAAGCCCCGGCCGGCCGGATCGGTGTTGGCGCCGGTGACGTCGAGCAGGAAGACCGATTCGCAGAGCTGCAGGCCGCCGGTGAAGAGCTTCTCCGCCTCGGCCATGGGATAGCGCTTGCCGCGCACGATGCCGCAGAGGTCGGTCAGGATCGCGTCGACGTAGCGGGTCTTTGGGTGGGCGGCCTGAAAGGCCTTGAACTCGGCGGCGGGCGTGGTCTTGGGGCGTGCCTTCTTCATGCTGTGGCTTTGCCGCACCTTTCTCGCGGTGGGAGACTTCGTCGCGTCATGAACCTAGCATCTCGTTTCTGTTCTCTGTCATGCCCGGACTTGATCCGGGCATCCATCGTGCCGCCGGCACCATGGATTGCCGGGTCAAGCCCGGCAATGACAGCGGAAGAGTAGGCCAAGGAAAAGTAGATCAAACAGGTCCGTAGGGTCACTAATACCTGTCCTTGACCAGACGATAGTAGAGATTGGCCGACCTCAACAACCACAGCCGCAGGGCCGGCAGCGGGAAGCGCCGTGCCGGACCGCGCAGGATCTCCGGCAGCTCGGCCTCGGCGCCGGGCACGTCGGCGATCAGCCGGGCCAGGGCGCGGCCGGTCCAGGGCGCGGCGTTGACCCCGTTGCCGAGGCCGAGCTGCCGGAGATCCTGCGCGGTCCGGCACGGCGCTTCCCGCTGCCGGCCCTGCGGCTGTGGTTGTTGAGGTCGG
>JANQGU010000075.1 GCA_028282935.1 Kiloniellales bacterium | reverse complement strand
TAGTTGAGGACGGTGATCCGCTCGGCGTGGGTGAAGACCACCTCCATCTCGTGCTCGATGATCAGGACGGTCAGGTCGCGCGGCAGGGAATCGATCAGCCGCATCATCATCCCGGTCTCCTCCGGGCTCATGCCCGAGGTCGGCTCGTCGAGCAGCAGCAGCCGCGGCGCGGCCATCATGGCCAGGCCGACCTCGAGCTGCCGCCGCGCGCCGTAGGACAGCGCGCGCACCGGCTGCTCCAGCCGGTCCAGCAGGTCGACCGCGGTGGCGATGCGCTCGGCCGCCTCCCGCGCCGCCCGGTCGGCGCCGAGGCGGCGCCAGAAGACGTGGCCCTTGCCGCGCCGCGCCAGGTCGGCGAGCAGCAGGTTGTCGAGCACGCTCTCGCTCTCGAAGAGGTTGTTCTTCTGGAAGCTGCGCGACAGGCCGAGCCGCGCGCGGCGGTCCGGCGGCAGCGCGGTGATGTCGCGGCCCTCCAGGAAGATCCGCCCGGCCGAGGGCTGGAGCTCCCCGGCCAGCAGGTTGAACAGCGTGGTCTTGCCGGCGCCGTTCGGCCCGATGATGGCGTGGCGCCGCCCGGCCGGGATCTCGAGCGCGACCTCGCGGGTCACCTGCAGGCCGCGGAAGTGCTTGCTCAGCCCCTCGGTGCGCAGCAGCGCCTCAGGCATGGCCGCGCGCCCTCGCCCGCCGCGGGCCCCAGCGCCGCCAGAGCTGCCCCGCCACCCCGACGATGCCGTTGCGCCCGCTGACCACCACCAGGATCAGGAAGAGCCCCAGCCAGAGCCCCCAGTAGTCGGTGTAGTTGGACAGCTCGTGGCGCAGCAGGGTCAGCAGGATCGCCCCGACCACCGGCCCGACCAGGGTCGCCAGGCCGCCCAGGATGACCATCACCAGGATCTCGCCCGAGGTCGTCCAGTGCAGCAGCTGCGGGGTGATGAACTGGGTGTGCTGGGCGGCCAGCACCCCGGCCAGCCCGGCGATGGCGCCGGCGAGCGCGAAGGCGCTGGTCTTGTAGGCCCGCACCGGCAGGCCCAGGGCGCGCATCCGCTGCTCGTTGCTGTGGATCCCGGCCAGGGCCTTGCCGTAGGGCGTCGCCAGGAGCCAGGCCAGCGCCAGGTAGACCAGGAGCGCGAGCAGCAGCGCGGTTACCGCGAAGACCCGCGGGTCGGCGAGGTCGAGGCCCAGGGCGGAGAGGTCCAGGCGCGGGATCCCGGCCAGGCCGTCGTCGCCGCCCAGGGCCCGGTTCTGGAACACGAACTCGTGGCCCATCTCGCCGAAGGCGAGGGTGATCATGATGAAGAAGATCCCGCGCACCCGGGTCACGATGGCCCCGACCACCAGGGCCAGGACCCCGGTCGCGAGCGGCGCGACCATCAGCGCCAGGCCCGGCGGCCAGCCCAGCAGTACGGTCAGCAGGGCGAAGCCGTAGGCGCCGAGGCCGAAGAAGGCGGCGTGGCCCAGCGAGACCAGCCCGGTCACCCCGGCCAGCAGGTCCAGGCTCATCGCCAGGATCGCGAAGATCGCGATCTCGGCCAGCAGCTCCAGGCCGAAGTACTCGGCCTGGGCGGCGAAGGCCAGCAGGCCGAGGAAGACCAGCCCGGCGACGCCGTCGCGGAAGGAGAGTCGCGTCAGCACGCCGTCACTCCCGCACCGGAAACAGCCCCTCGGGCTTGACCAGGAGGGCGGCGATCAGCAGCAGGTGCATCAGGATCCCGGCGAAGGCCGGCACCAGGACCTGGCCGAAGGTGATGGTCGCGCCGATCAGCAGCGCGCCCACCATGGCGCCCTTGAGGCTGCCCAGGCCGCCGATCACCACCACGATCAGCGCCGGCACCAGGATCGAGACCCCCATCCCGGCCTCGACTGGGAAGGCCGGCAGGGCGATGACCCCGGCCAGGCCGGCCAGCGCACAGCCGACCAGGAACACCAGGAAGAAGGTGCGGTCGACGTCGATGCCCAGGCAGCGCGCGGTCTCGGCGTCGTCGACCCCGGCCCGGATCTCGGCGCCCAGGCGGGTGCGTTCCAGCCAGAAGTAGAGCAGGGCGAAGACCCCCAGGCCGACCGCGATGATGAAGAGGCGGTAGGCCGGATAGGGCTCGCCCAGGACCTCGACCGAACCGGGGAAGGGCAGGCCCGAGGTCAGGCCGAGCTGGTCGCTGCCCCAGAGGTAGCGCTGGACGTCGATCAGCACGAAGATCAGGCCGAAGGTGACCAGCACCTGGTTCATCGGCCCGGCGAAGCGCAGGCGGTCGATCAGGGTCGCGTAGAGCAGCGCCCCGATCGCCGCGACCACCAGCGGCGCCGTGGCGAAGGCGAGCCAGAAGGAGCCGCTCCACTGGCCGATGGAATAGCCGATCAGCGCCCCCAGGGCGTAGAGCGAGCCGTGCGCCAGGTTGACGAAGTTCATCAGCCCGAAGATCACGGTCAGCCCGACCGACAGCAGGAACAGCAGCATCGCGAGCTGCAGGCTGTTCAAGCCCTGCACCAGCCAGAACCCTGGGTCGGCGAGCATCAGCGGCGCCCCGCGGACCTCCTCCCCCTCGATGGGGGAGGACCGAGGAGGGGGTGGCGGCCGGCGGGCCGCTCAAGCTGCCGGCCAGCCTTCAATTGGCTGCCGCTGATCCCCCCCACCCTAGCCCTCCCCCTCCAGGGGGGAGGGAATGCAGCTGCCGCCTTCGAGTCCCCTCCCCCCTGGAGGGGGAGGGTTAGGGTGGGGGGGACCGCCGGCAGCCGAGGGACCCGGTGCCTCCAATTGACGCCTGCAACCGCGCCGAGCCAGTCGTTGGACATAATCGCCGAAGCCTTCGCGCTCACACCACCCCGAACAGCAGCGGGCGCCCGCACCCGGACGCCCGCGCCACTTACGCCCGCAAGGGCTACATCGCGCAGCCGTTGACCTCGTCGCGCACGCCTTCGACCTTGTCCAGCACGGTCTGGGTCACCGCGCCGTCCTTGAAGTCGTTGCGGAAGATGTAGATCGACTGCACCACGTTGTTGGTCTTGGGGTCGATCTCCAGCGGCCCGCGCGGGCCGTCGAAGCTGACCTTGCGCAGGTTCTCGGCCAGCTTGGACTTGTCGCCGCCCGAGGCCTTCAGGGCCTCGACGATCATCCGCGCCGCGTCGTAGCCCTGGACCGCGAACTCCGAGCCGACCTTCTCGTGCTTGGCCTGGTAGGCCTCCTGGAAGCGCTTGTTCTCCGCGGTGTCGATGGTCGGCACGTAGTGCAGCGCCGCGACGATGCCGTCGGCCGCCTCGCCCTGGACGTGGACGTAGGCCGCCGAGGCCAGGAAGCCGGCGCCGTAGAGCGGGATCTCCGTCTTCAGGCCGAAGTCGCTGTACTGCTTGACGAAGGTGATGGCAGCCCCGCCGGCGAAGAAGGTGTAGATGGCGTCCGGCCCGGCCGCCTTGGCGGCCGAGATGTAGGGGCCGTAGTCCTTGGTGCCCGAGAGCGGCGGGAAGGCCTCGCCGATGACCTCGCCGCCGGCCGCGGTGAAGGTCGCCTTGAAGGCCTCGATCATCTGGTGCCCGGCCGCGTAGTCCGGGGCCATGGCGTAGACCTTCTTGACGCCCTGGGCCGCCAGCCACGGTCCCATCGGTCGGTTGATCATGCCGTTGGAGAAGGACACCCGGGTGATGTAGGGGCTGCACTTGGGCCCGGTCATGGCGTCGTTGCCGGCGTTGGCGACGATCAGCGGCATCTTGGCGCCGTGGACGAAATCGCGCAGGCCGCCCAGGACCGCCGAGGAGACGATGCCGGCCAGGACGTCGACCTTGTCCTGCAGGACCATCTTCTTGGCCTTGGCCAGGCCGGTGGCCGGCTTGGCCTCGGTGTCGGCCCGCTCGACCGTGATGGTGACGCCCTCGAGCTCGCCGCCGAAGTGCTCGAGGCCCAGGTTGAAGCCGTTCTCGATGTGGGTGCCGAGCCCGGCGTAGACACCGGAGAACGGCAGCAGCAGGCCGACCTTGACCTCGTCCTCGGCAGAAGCCGGCCCAGTTGCCAGCAGGCTGCCCAGGGGCGCACAGAGCGCCAGGACGCCGGCGACATGACGGATCCTCATCCGCTTTCCTCCCTATTTCCCGAGCCTTCGGCCCGTTGTGGTCGCGTTTCTTCCTTGGTTGCGTCGCGCCGGGCCCGCCGCCCCCGCGCACATGGGAAGGGGGCGGGCCCGCCGCGCGAGGCTGACTCTAGCTCATGCGGGGGCGGGGGAGAAAGGGGAAGGAGGCCGTCTTGCTGCAAAGGCGCAGGACGCCGATGTGACATAAACCACCGGATCGACCGCTCGAAATGATAGACTCCAGATCGATCCGATGCGGCTGGCGATCGCTCGGAGAGTGACGCCTTGAGACGGGGGGCTCAGGGATGGCCGGTCCGGTGACCCGGGGCAAAACCAGGATCCGCGCAGTCTTCGCTGCGCTTGCGCTCCTGCTCGGCGGCCTCGCGGGACCGCCGCAGATCGAGAGCGCGGAGCTGCGTCCCCTCGCGCCCCCTGAAGACGCGCCCCGCCTGTCGCCCGGCCCGGACGGCCGGGTCTTGATGCTGCTGGACATACCGGGCCAGTCGCCGGGCGTGCCGGTCACGGTCACGCTGCATCCCTTCTGGGACGAGGACGCGAGAACCTTCGATTTCCGGCTGGAGGGGCCAGACGCGGCGCCGGACGGCAAGACCGCCACGACCGAAACCGGCCAGCCGATCCAGCTGAAGGCGGAGGGAATCCCTGAAGGTCGGGTCGTATGGGGACTTCTCGAGACACGACAGGATGGCGATCCGAAGCGGCTGCCCTTGGTCTTGGGCGCCTTCGGACCCGCGGTCGAGGACGCGGACTCCCTTGACGTCACACCAAACGGGCAAGCGCAGCTGACCCTGGACATAAGCCGGCACCGGGCCTTCGGCAAAAAGGCGCGGTTCGAGCTGACGCCCTTCTCCGCGCAGGGACAGCCGGCCGAGATCCTCTTCCCGGACCCGGCCGGAGAAGGCCCGGCCACGACATCGCTTGAGGTCGAGTTGCCCGAGACCGGGCGTGAAATCACGCTCGAGATCGACGCCCGCTCGCTTCGCGCCGAGACGGACTACGCCGGCGCACTGCGAACCACGATCGGCGAGCACAGGTTCATCGACACCAAGCTCGTCGTGAAGCGGCGGAATTGGCAGGCCGGCGCCGCCTTCAGTGAGATCGCGGATCGCCAGGGGCCAGGGCCCCTCGGGCTGACCCTGTCCGCCGCCGGCGACCAGACGGTCCGGGGCTTCTGGGTCGCGAACTTGACCGGCGCGGCGGACGACTTCCTCCCAAGCGAGCACCTCGAGATCACCCTGGACGGCGAGCCGCTCGAGCCACTCGACCCGAGGAATCCGGAGCAGGTCCGGCGCCGTACCCTCGAGCCCGGGGAGATAAAGGAGATCGTCGTCGCCGCCAAAGAAGCGCTGCCGCCCGGAAGCTACGATGTCGCGCTCAGGTTCGGCGCCTCGAACGTCGAGCCCGAGAACTGGCAGGACGTGAAGGTGACTCTGGTCAAGCGCCGGCACTTGGCCTGGCCGATCGGCGTCCTGGTCGTCGCCGTCCTCCTCTCCTATGCGACGACCAAGGGGCTCTCGGCGATGATCCAACGGCGCGATCTGCGCCGACGGATCACCGAGATCCAGAAGAAGTCCTGGCTGCGCAGCGACCGCTGGGGGGCGCTCCCGGTCGTACGGGCCTTCGGGCGGGCCAAGATGGCGGACCTGGCCCTCAGCCTGCGCCTCAGATGGAACTTGCTGACATGGCTGAGTCGCTTCGTCACCACGCCCCAGCTCCTCGTTGACGAAGTCAAGGAGGTGGAAGACCGCATGGAGGTCCTCAAGCGCTTGAACGCCTTGGCGATCTATTGGAATGCCGCACCCTCGGCCTCCGGTGCCATGGTGACCGACTTCGATGAAAGGGTCGTCAACCGGGCGCAGAAGATCCTGCGCGGGATCGTCGATCGCCTCGGGCAGGTTCAGGAGGGAGAAGACGTCGGAACCGAGATCATGGACGAGATCGCGGCACTGGAAGCCTGGGAAGCTCGCCAGAAACTGACAGAGGGTTACTGGGCGAGCCTCAGCGGCGACATCCAGTTGCTCCTGGATGCTGTCGACCTGGATCACTTCGACTTCGACGGCGATACCCGGCTCCACCTGGAGGGCCTGCTGCGGACCGCGCTGGGCGCCACGACCAAGCCCGCGGAGAAACAAGCGCTGGAGGCCGCGCTGAAGGCCGCCAAGACGGCGGCGCAGGAGGGAGTCGCCGCGCTTCGCGAGAGCCCCTTGCCGGCCGGGATCGCGGACGCGGACGCGACCGAAAGCGACCTTCAGGCCCTGGAAGCCTGCGAACGGGAGGTTGTGCGAAGGCTCTGTCAGGCGCTTGACCTTACGACCAGCCCGGGACCCTTGAGCGAAATGATCCAGATGGAGCGGACCTACACCCGGCTGAAGCTCATCTGGGAGCAGCGCAACGACGACGAAAGGCGGCCCGCGCTGATCGAGAAGGTGAGAAACAACACGCCCGTGGAGACCATCCTGAAGGACCTGGACGACGATGTCTGGGAACGCCTCAAGGCGGAGGGCACCGTCAGGATCGTGCCGCCGGATGCGCAGCAGCGCATCGAGGAATACCAGCCCATCGACTTCAAGCTTGAATGTACCGATCCCAAGGCCAACACCTTCCTCTTCAAGCACGGGCTGGAGTACGAATGGACGATCGACTGGGATGGCGAGCGGCAACTGAAGCCGATCACGCGCTCCACGGTCGTGACGCAGTTCGTTCCCCAGGAGGCCGAAGTGAAGGTCGGCGTGATCGTGCGCCGCGGACGGGAGTCCTTCTCCATCGGGCTGGCTCACGATCAGGACGCATCCGGCAAGGTGGCTTTCGTCGAGGGGTCAAAAACCTTCAAGACCGCCCCGACCAGCGCGTTCAAGCACCTTTGGCCGACCCCCACCCCCGAGCTGATCGGGATCGCGATCGCCTTGATCCTGGCGCTGGTCACCGGCTTGCAGTCCGATGTCTTCGACACCGCCGTTGCAGGATCCTGGAAGGAGTACCTCGCGCTCTTTGCCTGGGGCATCGCCGCCGACCAGACGAAGAACCTGCTTGCCAACCTCGATAGCCTCACCAAGGGCGAAGGCCCGGCAAAGGCGTGATGCAGGGCCGGGTTCCGCCCGGATCGGAACCCCCGCAAAGGCCCTTATCGACTGCCCCGGTCGGTCGCCGCCAAAAGCCGTCGCCGCCGCCCGGCGATCGTGCCAGAGTGTCGCCCGGCCCAGCCTCATCTCGACAGGACAGGACGATTCCAGAAAACCCGCTTCGTATCGCCGTCGTCGGCGCCGGCCTGATCGGCAAGCGCCACCTCGACGCCGTGCAGAGGTCGCCGGGCGCCCGCGTCTCCAGCGTCGTCGACCCGGAGCCGGCGGCGGCGGCGCTGGCCGACGCGCGCGGCCTGGCATGGCAGGCGAGCATCGCCGAGATGCTGGCCGCGGACCCGCCCGACGGCGTCATCATCGCCACGCCCAACCGGCTGCACGTCGAGCACGGGCTGGAATGCCTGCGCGCCGGGCTTCCGGTGCTGGTCGAGAAGCCCATCGCCGACGACGCCCGCGCTGCCCTGCGCCTGGTCGAGGCGGCCGAGGCCCTCGGCCTGCCGGTCCTGGTCGGGCACCACCGGCGGCACAACCCCATCGTCCAGGCCGCCAAGGCCAGGATCGACGGCGGCGCCATCGGCGAGGTCGTCTCGGCCCACGTCGCCTGCTGGCTCTACAAGCCGGACGGCTACTTCGAGGTCGCCTGGCGCAGCCGCAAGGGCGCGGGCCCGATCCTGGTCAACCTCATCCACGACGTCGACCTGCTGCGGTACCTGATCGGCGAGGTCGAGGAGGTCCAGGCGGCGGCCTCCAACCGCAGGCGCGGGCACGAGGTCGAGGACAGCGCGGCGATCATCCTCCGTTTCGCGCAGGGCGCGCTGGCGACCATGACCCTCTCGGACACGATCGTCGCGCCCTGGAGCTGGGAGCTGACCGCCGAGGAGAACCCGGACTTCCCGGCGACCGGCGAGACCTGCTGCTTCATCGGCGGCACCCGCGGCGCCCTGGAGATCCCCGGCGGCAAGCTCTGGTCCCAGGAGGGCGAGCGCAACTGGTGGCGGCCGATCGAGCGGAGCGCCTACGAGGTCGCGCCCCGGGACCCCTGGGACCTGCAGATCGCGCAGTTCTGCGAGGTCATCGCCGGCCGGGCCGAACCCCTGGTCTCGGGCCGCGAGGCCCTGAGGTCGCTGCAGGTGATCGAGGCGATCATCGAAGCGGCCCGCTCCGGCGGCAGGGTCCGGCCGGGCGAAGCGGGCTAGCCGGATCGCTTGCCGCAGCCGGCGGGAGGGCAGCACCCATGAGGGCCGTCACCTTGTTGCGGATCAGCTACTGGGCCGGGGCCGCCGCCGATGTCCTGATCGGCGTGCTGACCCTGATCCCCGCCAGGATGGGCGAGACCGAGTTCAGGTATCCCATGGGCCTGGCCGCCAGCGTGATGTTCGCCTGGGCGGGCCTCCTGATCTGGGCGGACCGCGAGCCGCTGGCGCGCCGGGGCGTCCTCCTGCCCACCGTCGCCGTCATCCTCGGGCTCCTGGCCGCGGGCGTCGCCGCGGTCGCGACCGGCATCTTTCCCGTCGCGCGCATCCTGCCGACGACCCTGCTGGGCGTCGTCCTGATCGCCCTCTTCCTCTTCAGCTACCGCGCGGCGGGCAAGGCCGAAGGCGGCCGTTAGGAGCGTCGAAAGGGCCGGTCCCGATTCCAAAGGCGTGGGAAACCCTCTAGGCTTCGAAACCGCGGGATCGAAGCGAAGGGACGGGCCATGGCCAAGGAGATCGAGCGCAAGTTCCTGGTCGCCGGCGAGGGCTGGCGGGAGCGGGTCGCGCGCAGCCGCGGCCTCCGCCAGGGCTACCTCGCGCAGACCGGCAAGCTGGCAGCCCGGGTCCGCATCCTCGACGACGCCGAGGCCGTCCTGACCATCAAGAGCGCGGAACCCGGCACCACCCGTGCGGAGTTCGAATACCCGATCCCCCTGGCCGACGCCCGCGCCCTGCTAGAGCTGGCGACGGGCCTGGTGATCGAGAAGCGCCGCCACCTCGTGCCCCTGGACGGCCTGACCTGGGAGGTCGACGTCTTCGAGGGCGCCCACGCCGGCCTGGTCCTCGCCGAGATCGAGCTGCCGGCCGAGGACACGCCCTTCGAACGCCCGGACTGGCTCGGCCCCGAGGTCACCGACGACCGCCGCTACTACAACGCCAGCCTCGCCCTGCAGCGGCCGGAGGGCGACGCGGGACAGGACTGAGGGCGGGGGCGGTCTCGGCGGCAGGTCTCGCGAAAATCCCGTTGACCCGTCCCCTGAGGCCGCCTCTACAAGGGCGGTAGGTCTAGCGACAGCGAGGCGAGTCATGACCCCTCCCACCGAGTTCCTGAGTCCCTCCGAAGCCGCCCGGAGGCTTGGCGTCTCCGTCAAGGCCCTGCGGCTCTACGAGCGCCGCGGGCTGCTCGCCCCGGCCCGCAGCGCCGCCGGCTGGCGGGCCTACGGTCCCGAGGCGATGCGCCGCGCGGGCAAGATCGCGGCCCTGCGTTCGCTCGGCTTCAGCCTAGCGCAGATCGCCCGGGTGCTCGACGCGGACCTGCAGGGTCTGGACCGGACCCTCGCCGCCCACCAGGCGATGCTCGAAGGCCAGTTGCGCCGGCTCTCCGCCACGGTCGAGAAGGTGCAGGGCCTTCGCGACGACCTCGCCAGCGGCCCTGCGCCCGCCACCGGGAACTGGCTGCGCCCGCCGGCGCCGAGCGAGCCGCCCACGGTCGCCTTCGACCTGCCTTGGCCCTGGGGCGGCGAGCGCTTCGAGCTGCGCGGCCTCCGGCCGCTGACCTACATCATCGGCCCGCTCTTCAGCGGCAAGACGAAGCTGGCGCGGCGCCTCGCCGAGCGGCTGCCCGACGCGGCCTTCCTGGGCCTGGAGCGCCTGGAGGACGGCGGCGCGGCGGCGCGGGCGCGCCTGGACGCCAACCCGGCCCTCGGGTCCCGGGTCGAGCGGGCGCTGGCTTGGCTGGTCGAAAACGGCGCGACCCGGTCGGAGGCCCTCGTCGCCCTTCTGGCCGGCCTGGAAGCCGAGGCACCGGGCACCCTGGTCGTCGACATGATCGAGCAGGGCCTCGACGGGGCCTCTCAACGCGCCCTCATCGCCTATCTGCGCCGCCGTGGGCCGGAGGCGGGACCGCTGTTCCTGATGACCCGCTCCCGCGAGGTTCTGGACCTGGCGTCCCTCGGCGCCGAGGAGGCGATCCTGCTCTGTCCCGCCAATCACAGCCCGCCCTTCCTCGTCGAACCCTACCCCGGGGCCCCGGGCTACGAGGCCGTCGCCACCTGCCTCGCCTCGCCCGAGGTGCGGGCGCGAACCGAAGGCGTGATCGCCTGGCGGCCGCCGGCGGCGTGACGGCCTTTCCCGGACCGGCCCCGGACCGGCCCCGGACCGACCTTGCCTTGGACGAGGCCCCCGCGGCAGGGTGATCGGGCTTCAGGAGGTTTGGATGCTCATCGAAGAGGTGCCGACCGCCGTCAGGTCGGGTCCCATCGCCGTCGTTCCCTACGATCCCTCTTGGCCGGCGGCCTTCGAGGATCTGCGGGACGCGATCGAGAACAGTCTCGGCAAGATCGCATCCGAGGTCGAGCATATCGGAAGCACGGCCGTTCCGGGCCTCTGTGCGAAGCCCAGGATCGATGTCGATGTCGTCCTGCCTTCGGGCGACGACATCGCCAGGGCCATCGATCTTATGAAGAAGACCGACCGTGACTATCACGGCGATCCCCATGACGCCGGCATGTGGACCTTTACCAGCCGTCGCGGCCTCTCTCCCGGGCATCGCATCTATCTTTGCGCTCCGGATACAGCGGCTCACCTGAAGCGCATCTTGTTCCGGGACCATCTTCGCGCCAACCCCGAGGTCGCCGCAGCCTACGGCGCCTTGAAACGAAGACTCGTGGTCGAGTCGGGCGGCGCTTGGAAGGCCTACACCGAGGGCAAGAGCAGCTTCGTGGCGGACGTCGTCGAGCGGGCCATGTATTCGGGTTCCGACAGAGCCTCTGCCGGCGGCGGGTTGCCTGTTGGGCAACTCTGGCGGGGGGACCAGTAAGCGGATGTTCAACCGGCCCGACCCGGGCCGCATCTCTACAAGTAGGGCGTGAACAAACGCGCGAAGCCGTCACGAAGCTTGATGACCAAAGGGCGGCCGTCCATTTCGGAAAGCGTGATCAGGGCCGAACGGGCCTTGGCTTGGTCAACATGCCGCGCGAGCAGGGAAACGAACTCCTCGTCGTATATCTCCAGGTTGAACTCGAAGTTGAGGCGCAGGCTCCGGGCGTCGAAGTTGCCGGATCCCACGATCGCATAGTGACCATCGACGACGAAGAGCTTGGAATGCGCGAACGGCGGAGGTTGACGATAAACCCGCACGCCGTGTTCGAGCACCTGCCAGAGCATGGCATCGGTCGCCCAACTCACGAATGGAAGGTTGCTTTCCTCGGGTAGGACGATTTCCACCTTCACGCCGCGCAATGCGGCTGCGCTCAGGCTGGCCACGAGCTCGCGGTCGGGCACGAAGTAGGGCGTCATGATACGCACGCTCTCCCTCGCGGCATTGGTTGCGCCCAGGTACATCCATTGCAGTTTCTCGAAGTCCTCGTTGGGCCCGTCGATGATCACCCGGGCCCAGAGATCTCCCGCCCACGGCAACTCCAAGGGCTTCGCGCGCAGGTGGTTGGCTCCCGTCGCGAAGGACCAGTCTTCCAGGAATGCCTGCTCGATGTCGGCGACGACCGGCCCGCGGACCTTGAAGTGGAGGTCGAGCGCCTTCTTGGGGTTGTCCTTCGCGTCGGCAAGGTGCCGAGCGCCGATGTTCATCCCTCCGGTGAAGGCGAGCTTGCCGTCCACGACGAGAATCTTGCGGTGATTCCTCAGGTTCAAATGGAGGACCCGCGGCCAGCGGTCCCAAGGCAGGAATCTCGCCGTTGGGATGCCCCTCTCCCTCAGCAATCCGGAGATACGAGGTCGAGAGTAAATCTCGCCCACGCCGTCGACGAGCACCTTGACGTCCACGCCCCGCGCCACGGCGTCGGCAAGAGCGTCGACGAACTGGAGACCGACTTGGTCACTGTCGAAGATGTAGGTGCACAACCCGACGGACTCACGTGCGCCCTCGATTTCCTCGAGCATGGCAGGGTAGGCTTCCTCGCCGTTGAC
Source organism: Kiloniellales bacterium (assembly GCA_028282935.1). Classification (GTDB taxonomy): domain Bacteria; phylum Pseudomonadota; class Alphaproteobacteria; order Kiloniellales; family JAKSBE01; genus JAKSBE01. Next base: position 2,337 of record JANQGU010000075.1, on the reverse strand, counting down.
CAGCAGCTCGATCCGGTTTCCCTGCACGAAGCGCCGCCGTGTCACCTTGCGTGAAAGCCGGGTGAAACCGAAGTGTTCCGACGGCCAGCCCGCGGTCAAGGCAGGATCGTCCAGATCGCTGTTGTCCGGCATTGGCCACCGCCTCCGGAGATGCCGCGCCTTTGCCTTGATGCGGTTCACGCCGAACAGCAGGTACAGCAGCGCGCCGAGTCCCGGCAGCAGCAGACAGACGGCGATCCAGCCGAGCGCGGCACGTGGGTCGCGCTTCCACAGCAGGGCATGGCCCGCGCAGGCGACGGAAAGCAGTATCGCAAGCGCGGAGAGACCCCACCGAAGCAAGCCGCTCTCGAAATCCAGGAGAAACACGTCAGTCGCCCGCTGCGCTCGGCGGAGAGAGTGACCAAACGACGTTGGTGGGCGTGATTCTCAAAGCTGGCGACTTGCCCCTTGAAGGTGCCGTTCGAGCTCTCTCCGCAGTTGGTCAGCAGCCCCCCCGGCCTGCGCGAAGATCTTCGCCGCCTCGTGGAACTCGAGCATCAGAACATCCACAATCTCCGGGCAAATGTAGATGTCCGGCGGCTGCGCCGCGATCTTCTGGCGCAGGATGGATTTCTGCATGATCTGAAAGGTGTTGAATATCGACTCCGGAAGCGAAGGAACCAGACCGGCACTCTCCGTTCTGTGCCCCATCACGTCGATCGCGATCGTGACGTCGCACTCGTCCATGATCAGATCATAGGGAACGGGATTGATGACCCCCCCATCGACCAGAGCCCGCCCGTCGACGATCACGGGCTCGAAGATTCCCGGCAGCGCCATGCTCGCGTGTACCGCTGTTCGGAGGTCGCCGGTCTCAAGCACCACCTCGTCGCGATGCCAGAAGTCCGCCGCAACCACCTTGAGCGGCAGACGCAGCTCCTCGAAGTCGCTGACTCTCACATACGCCATCACGTCATCGAGAAAGGCGTCGGCCTTCAGCAGGCTGCCGCCCTTCCAGTTGACTTCCACGAGCAGCAACCAGTTGAAGACGTTCTTGACGGCGTCGGCGAAGCTGTCCTTCTCCAGGTGTGAAACGCTCTGGATCTCCTCCCTCAACGTCCTCGCGCTCACGCCCGATGCGTAGAGCGCGCCGACGATCGCGCCGATGCTTGTGCCGGCGATGCAGCTCGGCTTGATTCCGAACTCATCGATCACCTCGAGCATGCAGATATGGGCCAGCCCCTTGGCTCCGCCTCCGCCGAGGGCCAGTCCGATGTCGGTCACGTGTCGGTCCGCCAAACGTTCAAGTTGTTTGCATCACGAACCAAAGGCGCTCCTCCTCAGTCGGGATGTCAGGCTCGGTACTCGACGCCTACTGTTCGATCGAGACGGGACCGTCAACAATTCTTGCTGAGAACTTGCTCATCTCCTGCGGGCCGACAACCAAATGGACGAACACCTTATCTGCGACACATGGTCACGTCCGGTTTGAGGAAGTCAAGCCAGAAGCTGTTGTTGTCTCCTCCTGGCCAGCTCCAGCCGTCACGTGCCGGCGGGACCCACGACGACTTGAGTCCCCAGAGGGAACATCGAAGCGCAATCGGCCGGCGACTTCGGCTTCTTCGTTATCGTGCAAGTACAAAGGGTGTTCGCGGGCGGCAGGCGAACGCTCTTGCGATCCGCCTCCGGCTTCAAGAACTCCTGGGGCTTCCGGTTATGGCTGCTTTATCTACATGAACGAGATCGAGTTATCCCCGTCCAATCGCTTCCAATAGAACGGGGTTTGCCCTAGCAGGCTGTTGAAGAAGTCGGCCAGGGCCTGGCGATGAAGGCGGAGTCGTCGCCGTTGTGGAATCGGATCTCACCTTTGAGCGATCCGTCCTCTTGAAGCTCGGCCCATCCGTCGCCGGAGGCTTCATCCATCTCGTCGTTTCCCTGCCAGGTGAAGTCGGCGCTCTTTTCGGCGGCGCGGTTGTGGATATGGCCGGTGACGCAGCCGAAGGCGAACTCGCCGCCAGCCTTGTCGTCGAAGAGGATGTAGGCCGGCTCCACCATGTCCAGGTAGCTGGCGTCCCACAGCTCCATCTCGACGATCCGCCACTTGCCCTTCAGGCTCATGTCGGCGCCGCCAGGAGCTTGGGCAGGCGGACCAGGTTGTAGGCCGCCAAGGCCAGGGTGAAGGCGGCATCGACCCGGGCGCGCCCGCGCAGCTTTACCTTGGCTAGGCCGGCTGCGCCCTTGATCCAGCCGAAGACCTCCTCGATCCGCTTGCGGCAGCGCTGGCTGACCTCATAGCCGGCGTGCCGCAGGGTTCGTCGGTCGATCGCCGTCTTGCGCCGCTTGCCGGTCTTGGTCAGG
>JANQGU010000056.1 GCA_028282935.1 Kiloniellales bacterium | reverse complement strand
GCCTTTCCCTGGGCCGAGGCCGCGCCCCGTCCCGGCGAGACCCTGGTCGTCTGGGGCTACGGCCGCCCGCGCATCCACGCCCTGTCGCGCCGCGACTGTCCGGTGCTGGCCAGCGCAGGGCGGCAGGTCACCCTGGACTGCGCCGTCGCCCCGGGGACCTCGGGCGCGCCGGTGCTGCGCCCGACCGGGACCGGCTACGAGGTGGTGGCCGTGGTCTCCGCCGCCCGCGGGCGGACCGCGATCGCGGTCCGGCCGGCGGCACCGAGCGAGATGGGGGCCTGCGGCGGCTGATACCGGGGAAATCGCCTTGCTCTTGCCGCAATGCCCTGTCACTTAGGCGGAGGTCTCGCCCCTTCGTCCCCTCCAAGACAGGTTCCGCGTCATCTCAGAAGCCCATCGACCCCAGCCGGGCCGCGAGCCGGCCTGCGCTCAGGCGGCCTCCGGGCCGCACCCCGACCGCGCCCAGGCGCGCGACTGGGCCCGGCGGCTGAAGCTCTACGCCCGGCCGAGCACCCGGCGCAGCCTCTTCGAGCTCCTCGTCACCGTGGTGCCGCTGATCGCCATCTGGGCGGTCATGGCCTTGAGCCTGGACTACGGCTACTGGATCGCGCTCCTGCTCTCGCTGCCGGCGGCGGGGCTGGTGGTGCGCCTCTTCATGATCCAGCACGACTGCGGCCACCACGCCTTCTTCAAGTCGCGGCGGGCCAACGACCTGCTCGGCGCGCTGATCGGCGTCTTCACCCTGACGCCGCACGGCTACTGGCGCGACGCCCATGCGATCCATCACGCGACCTCGGGCGACCTGGACAACCGGGGTATCGGCGACATCGTCGTGCTGACGGTGCGGGAGTACCAGGCGTTGCCGCGCTGGCGCCGGCTGGCCTACCGGCTCTATCGGAACCCCCTGGTGTTCTTCGGGCTCGGCCCCGTCTATGTCTTCGTCGTCAAGTTCCGCCTGCCGCTGGACATGCTGCGCCGGCGCTGGCGCCTTCTGCCCGGGGTCCTGCTGACCAACCTGGCGATCGTCGCCGTGATCGCGCTGGTCGGCTTCGTCGTCGGCTACGCCGAGTTCGCGATGATCCAGGTGCCGATCACCATGATCGCCGCCTCGATCGGCGTCTGGCTGTTCTTCGTCCAGCACCAGTTCGAGGCGACCTCCTGGGACAAGGCGGCGGACTGGGACTTCCACCGGGCCGCGGTGGCCGGCAGCTCCTATTACGATCTGCCGGCGGTCCTGCGCTGGTTCACCGCCAACATCGGCGTCCACCACGTGCACCATCTCTGCAGCCGGATCCCCAACTACCGCCTGCAGGACTGCCTGAAGCGCGTGCCGGAGCTGCGCCGGATCAACCGCGTCACCCTGCTCGAGAGCTTCAAGTGCGTGCCCCTGACCCTCTGGGACGAGGAGCGGCGGCGCCTGGTGAGCTTCGGCGCGCTGGCGCGGGACCGCAGGTCCGCCCGGGCCGAAAGAGCCCCCGATTGATCCACACCGCCCGTCCTTACAGGTCGCCCAGGACCTTGGTGAGCTTGCCGCCGATGGACGCGGTGCGGAGCAGGAAGCCGGCGTTGCTGAGGACGGCGAGGACGCTCTCCTTTTCGAGATCGCGCCAGTAGAGGTTCGAGAAGCCGCGCCAGGCGCCGTAGGCGCTGACCACGGGCAGGTCCTGGACGTTCCAGCCGAGGCCGGCGTGGAACTCGCTGCCCCAATGCCTCTCGCCCAGGACCGCGCCGTCCTTCGCCCGTCGCGGCGCATAGGCCTCGGCGTAGAGCTCGGCGGGCAGCAGCCGGCCCTCCCGCAGCGCGGCGTCCCAGGTCACCAGGTCCCGCGCGGTGGCGTAGATGTTGCCGTCGCCCGCGGCGCCGTCGAGGTGGTTCAGGTCGTAGGGGACGGCCTCGCCGCCGTACCAGAAGCGCTTGCGGAAGCCGTAGGCGCGGTCCGTCAGGCGCCCGACGTTCTCGATCCGGTTGACCACCGCCGTGTCGGCCATGCCGAGCGGGGCGAAGATCCGCTGCTCCATGAAGTCCGCGAAGGAAAGGCCCGAACGGCGGGCGACGATCTCCGCCAGCAGGACGTAGTTGGTGTTGCAGTACGCCGCCTTCCCGCCCGGTGGAAAGCGCGGGCCTGCGTCCGCCTCGCGGAGCCAGGACAGCAGCAGCTCCGGCGTGAGCAACTCGTGCCGGCCCCGCTTCTTCCGCGACAGCCGGATATACTCCGGAATGCCGGAGGTGTGGTAGAGCAGGTGGTCGAGGGTGACGCCCTGGTAGCGCGAAAGCTCCGGCAGGTACGCGGCCAGCGGATCGGCGCGCGACAGCTCGCCCTCCCGCTCCAGCAGCAGGACGGCGAAGGCCGTCATGTGCTTCGACACCGACGCCAGGTTGAAGGCGGTCCTGTCGCCGATCCGCCGCCCCGAGGCCTCGGCAAAGCCGATGTTGCGCTGGAAGACGACCGAGCCTTTCCGGGCGAAGAGGATCGTCCCGTTGAACTTCTCCTGCCGCTCCAGGGCGTCGAGCCAGCGGTCGATGGCCTCGATCCTCGCTTCGGCGGCGCCGCCGCGCGGCGCCCCGAAATCGGGCGTTCGAAAGGTCCAGTACTCCAGGGCCGCAAAGGCCGCGACCAATGCGACGACGGCCAGCAGCAGATAAAGAAGCGCAAGCATCGCCTTCGCTCTGATATCGATCCAGAGACATATAATGCGAACGTTCGCTCTTTTTAAGGGCTGCGGCGAGAGGTGCTGAAGTTTCTGCGCCCGCCGCTTGCTCGGGTGGAGCGGTTCTATCTATTTGAAATAGATCAAATTATTTCCGTTCAATCGAGTCCAATTGAACGGGGTCTAGTCTAAAACACCCCCGCCTCCAAACCCGCCGCCATAAGGGTGCCGAGTTCCTCGCAGGCGGGGATGAAGTCCTCCTGGAAGTCGCCGCGGCAGAGCAGGGGCTCCTGGACGGCGCGCCAGCGCAGGCCGGTGACGATGGTCTCGACGCCGCGCCGAGTGCCGGTGCCGTCGTGGCCGGCGCGGATGTAGAGCGCGTAGGGCAGGCCCTGGGTCTTGTCCAGGCAGGGGTAGTAGCAGCGGTCGAAGAAGTCCTTCAGAGCGCCGCTCATGTAGCCGAGGTTCTCGGTCGTGCCGAGGACGATGGCCTGCGCCGCCAGTACATGGTCGGGTTGGGTGTCGAAGGGGCTCTGGGCGACCACCTCGACCCCGGCGATGTCCGGATGCCGGGCGCCGGCCACCACCGCGTCCAGCAGCCGCCGGGTGTTGGGCGAGGGCGCGTGGGCCACGATCAGGAGCCGTTTGT
>JANQGU010000050.1 GCA_028282935.1 Kiloniellales bacterium | reverse complement strand
CCTCCGGCTTGGAGTCGACCACCATGCGCAGCCGGCTCGCCGCCTCATCGACCAGGTCGATCGCCTTGTCCGGCAGGAAGCGGTCGGTGATGTAGCGGTTCGACAGGGTGGCGGCCGAAACGATGGCGCCGTCGGTGATGCGCACGCCGTGGTGCAGCTCGTACTTCTCCTTCAGGCCGCGCAGGATCGAGATGGTCTCCTCGACGCTGGGCTCGGCCACGAAGACGGGCTGGAAGCGCCGCGCCAGGGCGGCGTCCTTCTCGACGTGCTTGCGGAACTCGTCCAGGGTGGTGGCGCCGACGCAGTGCAGCTCGCCGCGCGCCAGGGCCGGCTTCAGCATGTTGGAGGCGTCCATCGCGCCCTCGGCCTTGCCGGCGCCGACCAGGGTGTGCAGCTCGTCGATGAAGACGATGATCTCGCCCTCGGCGGCCGAGACCTCCTGCAGCACGGCCTTGAGCCGCTCCTCGAACTCGCCGCGGAACTTGGCGCCGGCCACCATGGCGCCCAGGTCGAGCGCCATCAGACGCTTGTCATTCAGGGATTCGGGGACGTCGCCGTTGACGATGCGCTGGGCCAGGCCCTCGATGATCGCGGTCTTGCCGACCCCGGGCTCGCCGATCAGCACCGGGTTGTTCTTGGTCCGGCGGGACAGCACCTGGATCGTGCGGCGGATCTCCTCGTCGCGGCCGATCACCGGGTCGATCTTGCCGGCCCGCGCGTCGGCGGTCAGGTCGCGGGCGTACTTCTTCAGGGCGTCGTAGCCCTCCTCCGCGCTGGCCGAATCCGCGGTGCGGCCCTTGCGCAGGTCGTTGATCGCCTGGTTCAGGCCCTGGGGCGTCGCCCCGGCGTCGGCCAGGGCCTTGGCGGCGGGCGTGCCGGCGGCCATGGCCAGGGCGAGCAGGAGGCGCTCGACGGTGACGAAGCTGTCGCCGGCCTTCTCCGCCAGGGTCTGGGCCTGCTCCAGAAGCCGCGCCAGCTCCGGCGTCAGGTAGAGCTGCCCGGCGCCCGCGCCCTCGACCTTGGGCACCTTGGCCAGCTCGGCCTCGATCGCCCGCAGCGCCTGCGCCGGCTCGCCGCCCGCCGCGCGGATCAGGCCGGCCGCCAGGCCTTCCTTGTCGTCGAGAAGAGTCTTGAGCAAGTGCTCGGGCGTCAGGCGTTGATGGCCGCTGCGCAGGGCAAGGCTTTGCGCGGCCTGGATGAAGCCGCGCGAACGGTCGCTGTAGGTCTCGAAATCCATGCTGTCCCCTCTCCGGCGGCACCCGTCAGCGGCGTGCGGCCAAGGATTGCGGTCTGATGGCTCGCGCCCGTCCAGGCGGCGCGCGGCCCCTAAAGCGTTGATCCCCTTAAGATCCTTTGGGCGATCTCGCCAAGAGATATATGGGAGAGGGCGCCGCCCGACTCAAGCGCTTCCGGCGCCGCCGCAAAGAAAAGGCCCCCGCCGGATCGGCGGGGGCCAAAGTGTCGTATCAGGAGAGATCGATGCCGACGGACGAGCCGTGGGAAGATCGGACCGGGATCCTTGGACTGAAAGGACCCGACCGGAATCGGGCGCGGCGCCGAACATCGAGGACTGTGTACGCCACCTTGGTTCTGATTGCAAATGCAAATCACTCGCATCTCAGTCTTGTCACAGCCTGAGACTTCGGCCTGGGAACAGGGTCCGAGAATGGGGTCCGGGGACAGGGCCCAGAGACAGGGCCCAGAGACGCGACTCAGGGGGCGTTGATTCCCAGGCGGCGGCAAAGGATCATGGCGCCTCAACGCAAGGAAACGCCATGTCCAAGTCGATCCGGGAGATCTATCGCTATCCGGTCAAGGGCCTGTCGCCGGAACGCCTGCCCCGGGTCGCCCTGGCCGCGGACCAGGCCCTGCCCCAGGACCGGCGCTTCGCCATCGCCCGCGCGGCGGTCAGGCCGGGCGACCCGGTGGCGGATGGCTGGCAGCCGAAATCCGCCTTCTACCAGCTCGAGCGCGACGAGCGCCTGGCCCAGCTGCGGGTGACCTTCGACGACGCGTCGGAGCAGCTGGTTCTGTTCCGTCACGGCCGGCAGGTCGCACAGGGGAAGGCCAGCGACCCCCTCGGCCGGACCCTGCTCACCCAGTTCCTGACCGCCTTCCTGGCGACCGCAGGCCAGGGCGCCCCGCGGCTCGTGGAAGCCAGGGGCTTCGCCTACAGCGACGTTCCCGATCCACTGATCTCCCTCGCCAACCTTGCCAGCATCTCGGACCTGGAGCGGATCGTCGGACGCCCGGTCGAGCCGCTGCGGTTCCGCGCCAACCTCTACTTCGAGGGCGCGCCGGCCTGGGAGGAGTTCAAGTGGATCGGCGGCCGCCTCAAGATCGGTGGCGCCACCTTCAAGGTCGTGGACGCCATCGAGCGCTGTGCCGCGACCAACGTCGACCCCGAGACGGCGGAGCGCGACCTCAACCTGCCGCTCGCCCTGCAGCGCGGCTTCGGCCACTGCCAGATGGGTCTCTACCTCCGGGTGATCGAGGCGGGTGAGGTCGCTGCGGGAGATCCGCTGGAGGTGGTCGCCTGAAGGCAACAAGCGGCGGCCCGAAGACCGCCGCTTGGAGAAACCGGCAAACTGCCTGAAATCTGCCCGGGCAGGCGCGTGCCTGCCGTCGCCGCCCTATACGCCCGGCAGCGAGGGCGTGTCCTTGTCGTCCTTGGCGCTCTCGCCGTCGTCCGGCTTGGCCGCCTTCGGCGCCCGCCTGCGGCGCTTCGGCGCCGGCCGCGGCTCGGCCCCGCCATTGACCTCGGCCCCGTTGACGGCCGCCTCGGCGGCCGCCGGAGCAGCCGACGGCGCCGGCTCGGCGCCTGGATCCTGGGCCGGATCCTGGGGGGCCGGATCCTGGGGGGCCGGATCCTGGGGCGCTTCGGCACCGTCCCCAGCCTGGGCCGGGGCTTGGGCCGGGGCCGCCGCGTCCGCCGCCTTGACCGCATCCGCGCCCTCGGCGGGCTTTGCCTGATCCGCGGCCTGGGCCGGCTCGGCCCGCTGCTCGCCATCCTGGCCCTCGCGGTCGTGGCCGTTCTCGCGCTGGCGCTGTTGCTGTTGCTGCTGCGGTCGTTGCCCGCTTTGCGGGTCGGTGCTGTCGTTCATGATCCGGAAATAGTGCTCGGCGTGCTGATAGTAGCCCTCGGCCGAGATCCGGTTGCCGGTGGAATGGGCGTCGCGGGCCATGGCCAGGTATTTTTCGTAGACCTGGTGAGCATTGCCCCTGATCCGAACGTCCGGACCGTTGCTCTCGAAGCTCTGATGCTTGAGAGGGACGTTGTGCTTACGGTTTGAGCGGCCGCGCGACCGCCTTGCGTTGTGCGGTTGTCTCATCGTTCCTGAAGTTCTTCTGCAAAACCCTGTTTGCTCGCATCCCCGATCCGCTTCGGGCCAAGCCACTAAGAGGGTTGGCTCGCTTCAGTACCTACGCTGTGGGATCGCGGGCGCCTCTACCTGGCGCTGAGTCCGAGGGGGAAGCCCCGTTCGGATGAGTCACCCTAGTCGGGATTCCCTATGTTTCCAACCCTTTTTTCCCTGATCTCAACCTCTTGAAAAGGGTGTGGCAATCAAGCACCGCTCGCGCCCCGCGAGATCGAGGATCCGGTCCTCAACCTTGAGACCGGCCGCCTCGGCGAGCCCCTGGACCGCATCCGCCTGGCCGGCGCCGAACTCGAGTGCGAGCAGCCCCTCCGGGGCCAGCAACCTGACGGCCTGAGGCAGAAGGACGCGGTAGGCGTCCAGGCCGTCGGGGCCGCCGGAGAGCGCCGGATGCGGGTCGTAGCCCCTCACCTCTGGCGCGAGATCTTCGATCTCCGACTCCTTTATATAGGGCGGATTGCTAACAATTGCTTGCCAGGTCCCCACGAGGCCGGCGGCCCAGTCGCCGACCCGGAAGGCGGCGCGGCGCTCGAGGCCGAGGGCCCCGGCGTTGCCCCTGGCGACCTCGACCGCGGCGGCGCTGCTGTCGATGCCCAGGCCCTGGGCGCCGCTCAAGGCCGTCAGCAGGGCGAGGAGGATGCAGCCGCTGCCGCACCCGAGATCGAGGATCCGCAGATCCGCGCCCGGCGCTGGCAGGCGCGCCAGCACGGCCTCGACCAGGACCTCGGTCTCGGGCCGGGGATCCAGGGTGTCGGCGGTTACCGCGAAGTCCAGGCTCCAGAACTCGCGCCGGCCGAGGATCCGGGAAACCGGCTCGCGGCGCGCGCGGCGGGTCAGGAAAGCCTCGTAGGCGGCGAGCTCGCGCGCGGACAGGGCCCGCTCCGGAAAGGCGATCAGGCGGGCGCGGTCCTGGCCGCTGGCCTCGGCGAGCAGGAGCCTGGCGTCGCGCGCCGCCGCCTCGACGCCGGCGTGGCGCAAGCGGGCGGCGCCGCGCCGCAGCGCAGCGCCGATGCTCGGCGCCTCCAGCGCCGGGACGCTCACGCGGCCGCCTCCGGGTCCTGCGCCAGCCGGGCCGCCTGGTCCTCGGCGATCAGGGCCTCGACCACCTCGTCCAGGGCGTCGCCCGAGAGGATCCGGTCGAGCTTGTAGAGGGTCAGGTTGATCCGATGGTCGGTGACCCGGCCCTGCGGGAAGTTGTAGGTGCGGATCTTCTCGGAGCGGTCGCCGCTGCCGATCTGCACCCGGCGGCTCTCGGCCCGCGCCGTTTCCTGCGCCTGGCGCTCGGCATCGTAGAGCCGGGCCCGCAGGACCTTCATCGCCTTGGCCTTGTTCTTGTGTTGCGACTTCTCGTCCTGGCAGGTGACCACGATGCCGCTGGGGATGTGGGTGATCCGGACCGCCGAGTCGGTCGTGTTGACGTGCTGGCCGCCGGCCCCCTGAGAGCGGTAGGTGTCGACGCGTAGGTCCTTCTCGTCGACGCTGACGTCGACCTCCTCGGCCTCGGGCAGCACCGCCACCGTCGCCGCCGAGGTGTGAATCCGCCCGCTCGACTCCGTCGAGGGCACGCGCTGCACGCGATGCACGCCGGACTCGAACTTCAGCCGCGCATAGGCCCCCGGCCCCGAGATCAGGACCGAGGCCTCCTTGAGGCCGCCCAGGCCGGTCTCGGATTCGGAGAGGCTCTCCATCCGCCAGCTGTTGTGCTCGGCGAAGCGGTGATACATCCGGTAGAGCTCGGCCGCGAAGAGCGCCGCCTCGTCGCCGCCCGTGCCGGCGCGCACCTCGAGGATCGCGTTGCGCTCGTCGTCGACGTCCTTGGGCAGGAGCATGATCTTGACGCCCTGCTCCAGCTCGGGAAGCCGGGCCTCGACCTCCTCGAGCTCGGCCGCCGCCAGCTCCCGCATCTCCTCGTCGCTGCCGTCCTCGGCGAGCAGCGCCCGAAGGTCGGCGGCCTCCTTGCGCGCGGCCTGGAGGCCGCCGACCGCCTCGACCACCGGGCCGAGGTCCGCGTACTCCTTCGCCATGCGCGTATAGTCGGCCGAGCCCGGGTCGGGATGCCCGGCCAGGTCCTCGCCGAGCTTCTCGTGGTGCTGCACCACGCGCTCCAACTTGTCGTCCAGTGTCACTCTTCGTCCTGCTCTTTCCTGGTCTTGTCCCTGGCCGGCGCCCGGCCCAGTCCGAACAGCCGCCGCAAGCCCTCTTCCAGGCGGGAGGCCTCGCCGGCCGCCGCGGCGTCGCGGAGGCGGCGGGAGGGGTCGTGGAGCAAGCGCTTGATCAGAAGCCGGGTCGCCGCGTCGGCGTCGAGGCCGCTCTGCGACAGCACCTTGCGCCGCTCGCTTTCGAAATGGTCCCGCAGCGCCGCGACCGTGGGCGTCGCCGCGCGCTCGGCACGGGTCCGGAAGAAGTTCCCGATCTCTTCCTCGATCAGCGCCCAGGCGGACCCGGAGGCCTTGTCGCGGCTGGCGCGGCCTTCCTGCGCGACCCGTTCCAGGTCGTCCAGATTGTAGACGAAGGCTTCGTCCAGCTTGTCGACCGCCGGCTCGACATCGCCCGGCACGGCCGCGTCGATGATGAATATCGGGCGCCAGCGCCGCCGCTTCAACGCCTTGCGGACCATGGCCTCGCTGACCGTGTAGCGGCCGCTGCCCCGGGCCGCGACCAGGATGTCGGCGTCCTTCAGGGCCTCCGGCAGCTCTTCCCAGGGCCGGTAGTGGCAGGCCAGGCGCCGGGCGACCTGACCGGCGCGGGCCTCGGAGGGATGGGCGAAGACCAGGTCGCCGATCTCGGCGTCCTTGAGCTGCCAGCCCAGGACCTCGGCCATCTCGCCCAGGCCCGCGATCAGGGCCGTCGAGCGGTCGAGGGCGCCGTGGATCCGGCGCGCGACCTGCAGCGCCGCGGCGGCGATGGTTACCGGCTGCGCGGCCAGCCCGGTCTCGCTGCGGACCCGCTTGGCGGTGGCGTAGGCCGCCTCGAAGAGCCGGTCGATGAAGGGCCCGGTCATGCCGGCCGCCGAGGCGGCCCGATGGCTCTCCTTGACCTGCCCGAGGACCTGGGGCTCGCCGAGGATCTCGCTGTCCAGCGAGGAGGCCACCGCGAAGAGGTGCCGGACCGCCGCCTCGCCCTCCAGCAGGTAGGCCTGGGCGGACACCTCCTCCGCCTCGACCTGGCCCCAGGCGGCCAGGAGGGCGGGCAGGCGCTCGCGCAAAACCGCCGCCTCGCTGCCGGCGGCCACGACGTCGAGGCGTTCGCAGGTGTCCAGCAGCACCGCCTGGGTCAGGCCGGCGGCGCGCAGATCGGCGAGACGGCGGCCGGGATCTCCGTCGACCTCCAGCAGCCGCTGGCGCAGCAGCGGGCCCGCCGTCCTCTGGTTGACCCCGAAGATCAGGGCATCGGTTTCGACAAGGGACTCCATGGCATCCTCGGCCATGATACTCCCCGTTAGCTAAAGCGCGCGAGCCGTTCGCTCAGCGCAGCGCGGGGCACGAGGTCCTGCTCGCCGGAGTCCAGGTCGCGCAGGGTCACGGAATCCTCCGCGAGCTCCTCCTCGCCCAGGATCAGGGCGGCGCGGGCCTTCATCTTGTTGGCCCGGGACAGGCGCTTCTTCATGTTGCCGGAGAAGCCGAGCTCGACGGTGAAGCCCTCGCGGCGCAGGCGCTCGGCCAGGATCAGGGCCTCGCGCTCGGCCTCCGCGCCCAGCGGCACCACCGCCAGGGGCCGCAGCTCGGGAAGCTCGGCGGCCATCAGCAGGACCAGACGCTCGACCCCGGCGGCCCAGCCGGTGCCGGCCGTCGGCGGGCCGCCGAGTTGCTCGATCAGATAGTCGTAGCGGCCGCCGGCCAGCACCGCGCCCTGGGCGCCGAGCGCCGTGGTGGTGAACTCGAAGGCGGTGTGGGTGTAGTAGTCCAGGCCGCGGACCAGGCGCGGGCTGAGCTGGTAGGCGATCCCCAGCGCGTCCAGGCCGGCCTTCACCTCGTCGAAGAACGCGACGCTGGCCGGGTTGAGGTAGTCGGCGAAGAGCGGCGCGTCGGCGACCAGGGCGCGGTCGCCCTCGTCCTTGGAATCCAGGATCCGCAGGGGATTGCGGGTCAGCCGCATGCGGCTGTCCTCCGAGAGCTTGGCCTCGTGGTCGCGGAAGTAGGCGACCAGGGCCTCGCGATAGGCCTTGCGGCTCTCCGGGTCGCCCAGGGTGTTGAGCTCCAGGGTCGTCTTGTCGCGCACGCCCAAGCCGTCGAGGATCGCCGCGCCGGCGGCGATGATCTCGACGTCGCCCAGCGGCTGGGCGACGCCGAGCAGCTCGATGTCGATCTGGTGGAACTGGCGCTGGCGGCCGGCCTGCGGCCGCTCGTGGCGGAACATCGGCCCGGCGAAGAAGAACTTCAGCGGCAGCTGCTGGGCCAGGCCGCCCGAGATGAAGGCGCGGGCCACACCCGCGGTCGCCTCCGGGCGCAGGGTGACCTGCTCGCCGCCCTTGGTGTCGAAGGTGTACATCTCCTTGGTGACGACGTCCGAGGTGTCGCCCAGTGTCCGTTTGAAGACCTCGGTGAACTCGAAGATCGGCGTCGCCATCTCGCGATAGCCATAGCGCGCCGCGATCTCCCGTGCCTGGTCGAAGACGGCGCGGAAGCGGCGCATGTCCTCGGGCAATATGTCGTGCGTGCCCTTGACGGGCTGCAAAGCGCGCAAAGCGGAAGACCCCCTTGGACTAAGAGGCGGCGGCCTGCTGCGGGGCCTCGCCCTGCTCCTCGGCGGCCTTTTCCGCCTCGATCTCCGCGGCCTTGTCCTCGACGAGCTTGACCAGGTGGTCGACGATGTCCTCGTCCTGCAGGCGGTGGTGGGGGACGCCGCTGATGTAGACCTGGTGCGTGCCCTTGCCGCCGCCGGTGAAG
>JANQGU010000299.1 GCA_028282935.1 Kiloniellales bacterium | reverse complement strand
GCCGGCTCGTCGTCGAACCAATGGGCCCGCGCCGCCATGATGATGGCGTCGGCCTGCTCGGCCTTCGGCGCCAGGGGTCCCAGGTACTCGATCAGCTCGTCGCTGGCGAGGTCGCCCAGGTCGTCGAGGGTCTTGACCTCGGCTTCGCCCAGCTTGACCAGCATCGCCGCGTTCAGGCCTTCGATCTCGGCCAGGGCGTCTTCGACGCCGAGCTCGCGCCGACGCTCGTCCATCAGCCGGTCCTGCTCCTCGAGGTGGCCGCGCGCCCGCGCCCTCAGCTCCTCGGCGACCTCCTCGTCGAAGCCCTCGATCTGGGCCAGCTCGTCGACGGGAACGAAGGCGACCTGCTCGATGGTGCTGAAGCCCTCGGTGACCAGCAGGTGGGCGATGACGTCCTCGACGTCCAGGGCGTCGATGAAGGCCTGCGAGCGGGACCGGAACTCCTCTTGCCGGCGCTCCGACTCCTCGTCCTCGGTCAGGATATCGATGTCCCAGCCGGAAAGCTGGGACGCGAGCCGGACGTTCTGGCCACGGCGGCCGATCGCCTGCGACAGCTGGTCGTCGGGAACCACCACCTCGATGCGGCCCTGCTCCTCGTCGAGCACGACCTTGCTGACCTCGGCCGGCGCCAGGGCGTTGACCACGAAGGTCGCGATGTCGTGGGACCAGGGAATGATGTCGATCTTCTCGCCCTGAAGCTCGCTGACCACCGCCTGGACCCGGCTGCCGCGCATGCCGACGCAGGCGCCGACCGGATCGATCGAGGAGTCGTTCGACAGGACCGCGATCTTCGCCCGGCTGCCGGGGTCGCGGGCGACCGCCTTGATCTCGATGATGCTGTCGTAGATCTCCGGCACTTCCTGCGCGAAGAGCTTGGCCATGAACTGCGGATGGGTCCGGGACAGGAAGATCTGCGGGCCGCGCAGCTCCTGGCGGACGTCGTAGATGTAGGCGCGCACCCGGTCGCCGGTGCGGAAGGACTCCCGCGGCAGGCTTTCGTCGCGGCGCATCATCGCCTCGGCCCGGCCGAGATCGACGCTGACGTTGCCGAACTCGTTGCGCTTGACGATGCCGTTGACGATCTCGCCGACCCGGTCCTTGTATTCCTCGTACTGGCGCTGGCGCTCGGCTTCCCGGACCTTCTGGACGATCACCTGCTTCGCGGTCTGGGCGGCGATCCGGCCCAGGTCGATCGGCGGCAGCTCCTCGATGATGAAGTCCCCGGACTTGAGCTTGGAATCGCGGACCTGCGCGTCCTTGGTCAGGATCTGGGTGAACTCGTTCTCGATCTCCTCGACCACTTCCTGGTAGCGCTTGAGCTTGATCTCGCCGCTGGTCCGATCGATCTCGGCGCGGATGTCGTGCTCGTGGCCGTACTTGGCCCGGCCAGCCTTGGTGATCGCCTGCTCCATCGCCTCGAGCACCTCCTCGCGGTCGATGCTCTTCTCGCGGGCGACGGCGTCCGCCACCTGCAGCAGTTCGGTTTTAAGTGCCGTTGCCGTTTCCATGGTTCAATCCGAACTCCGCTGTCCGTCCCTTGCCTTGTTTGCGCTCGCCGCGAGCAGCTCGTCGGTCAGGACCAGCTTCGCCCGCTGGATCTGATCGAAGCCCAGCCAGATCTCGCCCTCCGGCAGCTCCACGCAAACCTCTTCCTCGTTGGTCCCCTTCAGCCGGCCGCGAAACCGGCGGCGGCCGTCCTGCGGGACCGTAAGCTCCAGCCGCGCCTCGAAGCCGGCGAAGCGATCGAAGTCCGCCAGGCGGGTCAGCGGCCGGTCGATCCCGGGCGAGCTGACCTCCAGGTGGTAGCTGCCCCGGATCGGATCCTCGACGTCGAGCAAGGCGGACACGGTGCGGCTGATCTCGGCGCAGTTGTCGACGATCATCTCCGAGCCGTCGCTGTGCTCGGCCATGATCTGCAGCCGCGGCCGCTGGTCTCCGCTTAACTGGACCCGCACGATGTCGTAGCCCATCGCCGTCAAGGTCGGGCCGATCAGGCGCTCGACCTCGGCAGCCTTGCCTTCGCTGGTCTTCGATCGCAGAGCTGGCGCTCCCTCCGAACCGCCCATGACGCCTGCCACTTCGCAGAAAGGCGATCCGCTGAATAAAAAAAGTGGGCCTCAGGCCCACCCCTTCGGTAGCCGACAAGCGCTCCATCACAACCGCAAGCAGAGCATCTCGTCAAACCCTATGGTTCGGCGGGAACTTACTCCCGATACGGCAGAACCCGCAAGACCTTTCTAGGGATTCCGGACCAGAGATTCAGCGCGCTTCGCCGGCCTGGGAGCCTGTTCGGTCGCGCCGCCTGAATCTCAGATAGGTCGGCCGCGCGCCCTTCGCCAGGGCCTTCCGCTCGTAGCGGCTCGGCGGCCAGTCCGGCGGCCTTTGGCGCCAGTCGGCCGCGCGGCGGGCGAGCCACTCGAAGGCGGGGTGCGCCGTGGTCTTCTCCAGCATCCAGGTCAGGTAGTCCGGGTCGTCGGTGGCCAGGCGCAGCTCGCCGCCGTCGCCCAGGACGCGGGCCAGATGATCGAGGGTCGCCGGCTGGATGATGCGCCGCCGCTGGTGGCGGGTCTTCGGCCAGGGATCCGGAAACAGCACCGCGACCCGCGCAAAGGCGGCCTCCGGCAAGGCTTCCAGCAGGTCGCGGCCGTCGCCCTGATAGATCCGGACGTTGCGCAGCCCGGCCTCGTCGATGCGGGCCAGCAGGCTGGCGATGCCGTTGACGAAGACCTCGGCGCCCAGGAATCCGACCTCGGGGCGGGCCGCGGCCTGGGCCGCCAGGTGCTCGCCGGCGCCGAAGCCGATCTCCAGCCAGAGCGCGTCGGGCTCGGCCTCGAAGAGCCCGGCCAGGGCCGGCAGGCTGCCGGCGGCCTTCAGGTCGAACGAAAGCCGCGGCAGCAGCGTCTCGACCAGGCGGGCTCTCGCCGGCCGCAGAGGGCGGCCGTAGCGGCGGCCGTAGAGCTGGTGTCTGGGCGGCCCGGGCGGCCCGGGCGGCTTGTCCTCTTGGCGGCGGTCGGTCATGACCCCCTGGATCGCCCCCTGGATCGGGTTGGAGCCTGATCGCCGCGCTGGGCGGCGCCGGTCAGGCGTCGAAGGCCGAGGTCAGCTCGTCGACCAGGTCGAGCTGCTCCCAGGAGAAGCCGCCGTCGGCCTCGGCCGCCCGGCCGAAGTGGCCATAGGCGGCGGTACGGGCGTAGATCGGCCGGCTGAGCTTCAGCTGCTCGCGGATTCCGCGCGGCGAGAGATCGACGATCTCGCCCAGCTTGTCGGCCAGCTTCTCCTCGTCGACCCGGCCGGTGCCCTGGGTATCGACGTAGATCGAGAGCGGCTTCGAGACGCCGATCGCATAGGCGAGCTGGATGATGCAGCGTTCGGCCAGGCCGGCGGCGACGACGTTCTTGGCCAGGTAGCGGCAGGCGTAGGCCGCCGAGCGGTCGACCTTGGTCGGGTCCTTGCCCGAGAAGGCGCCGCCGCCGTGCGGTGCCGCGCCGCCGTAGGTGTCGACGATGATCTTGCGGCCGGTCAGGCCGCAGTCGCCGTCCGGGCCGCCGATCACGAAGCGGCCGGTCGGATTGACGTAGAACTCCTGCTCGTCGCACATCCAGCCCTCGGGCAGGACGTTGACGACGTGGGGCCGGACGATCTCGCGGATCTCGTCCTGATCGAGGTCCTCGCTGTGCTGGGTCGAGACCACGACCGAGGTCGCGCGGCAGGGCTTGCCATCGCGGTACTCCAGGGTGACCTGGCTCTTGGCGTCGGGGCCCAGCTTGGGCTCGGCGCCGGAGTGGCGGGCCTCGGCCAGCGACTTCAAGATGTTGTGGGCCAGATAGATCGGCGCCGGCATGTAGTCGGAGGTCTCCTGGCAGGCGTAGCCGAACATGATGCCCTGGTCGCCGGCGCCTTCGTCCTTGTTGCCGAGGGCGTCGACGCCCATCGCGATGTCGCCCGACTGCTCGTGGATGTAGTTCTCGATCACGGCGTTGCGCCAGTGAAAGCCCTTCTGCTCGTAGCCGATGTCGCGCACCGCCGCACGGACGACCTCTTGCAGCAGCTCCGGCGTGACCTCCTTCGGGCCGCGCACCTCGCCCGCCAGAACCACCCGGTTGGTGGTGGTCATGGTCTCGACGGCGACGCGGGACAGCGGATCGTGGGCCAGGAAGGTGTCCACGACGGCGTCGGAAATCCGGTCGCAGACCTTGTCCGGATGGCCTTCGGACACCGATTCGCTGGTGAAAAGATAGTTGCCTTGGCGCACGCCGCGTTCTCCTCGAGTTCAGTGCGATCAGCGGATTGCGGAGGCCAAAGGGGATCTATGGGCTCCGGCCCGGGAGCCGGCGCGACGACGTCCTCGCTGAGGGACATCGACGGCGGTCCCGGCGGCGGGACTGTGCCGCCGAAGGAAAACCCCCGTCAAGAGACAAACGGTCTCGCGCCGGAAAGACGCGTCACAATGCTGCTGGGGAGGCGCTTATACCAAGGGAAGGAGGTTCCGCGCACCCGGGGGTCGAAACCCCGGGGCGCAAAACTCTCGCGTCAGGGCTCAGGAGCCCTTGCCGTTTCTTTCGTCCTGACCTTCCGACGCGGCGAGCGCCTTGGTCAGTTCGAAGATCCGCTTGCGGACCTTCGGACTCGAGATCCGGTAGTAGGCGCGGACGAGCTCAAGCGTCTCGCGCTTGGCCATGGGATCGAGCTCGGGGCCGATCGCCTCAAGCACCGGTTCCGTGATGCCTCGTATCTGCCCCGGCGAGCTTCCGGCGACCTCTTCCGTCATCTCGTCGAAGAAGAAGCCGACCGGCACGTCGAGGACGCGCGACAAATCATAGAGCCGGCTGGCGCCGACGCGGTTTGCCCCACGTTCGTATTTCTGGACCTGCTGGAAGGTTAGCCCGATCGCCTCTCCGAGCTTCTCTTGGCTCATGCCGAGCAGCGTACGGCGCAAGCGCACCCGGCTGCCGACATGGACGTCGATCGGATTTGGACTTCCCAGGCGGTCCACACTACCTGATGAGCGGCCGCGAGCCATGCTGACCTCACCTGTCATGGTTCAACATTTAGGAGAATTTTTTTTAGTACGGCAGGACCACTCGGGTCAACCAAAGAGTGAGGTATTTCACACACGCGGAGCGATTTAGGATCTTTGGCCTATAACTATGGTTAAAAGTCCGCCAAACCCAAGGAGAAACCCTAGGGTCAGATTGCCCAATTCCGCGAAGGCGGTACGCTCGGCCACCGGTTGTGGCAATCCTGCGTCGATCACCCCGCGAGCCCCCAAGGGTAGAAAGCGTCGCACGCGCCCATATCCGTCCACCACAGCGGAGATGCCCGAATTGGCTACACGTACCAGTGGCAGGCCTTCCTCGACAGCCCGCAGGCGGGCGCTGACGAAGTGTTGATGGGGACCCGAGCTTTCGCCGAACCAGGCGTCGTTGGTCAGGTTCAGGAGCCAGGCCGCGCGTCCCCCGCCGTCGGTCACCGCGCCGGGGAAGATCACCTCGTAGCAGATCAGGGGCGAGACCGGCGGCAGACCGTCGAACGCGAGGGTCCGGCGGCCGGGGCCGCGGCTGAAGTCGACCCGCCCGTGGGTCAGCTTCGCCATGCCCAGGATCCGCGTGATCAGCTCCGGGACGTACTCGCCGAAGGGTACCAGGTGCTCCTTGTCGTAGACGGCCGTCGCCACGCCGCGGCCCGACACCCCGGCCAGGCTGTTCCAGACCCTGGGCTGGCCCTGCGGATCGCGGTTCCAGCGGGGCAGGCCGGTGATCACCAGGCCGTCCCGCGGCACCGCGGCGACTAGGCCTTCCATGGCCTGGGCGTTCTCGCCGAGGGCATAGGTGTAGGCCATTTCCGGCCAGACGACATGGGTGACCGGGCCGAGGCCCGCCTCGGCGGCCTCGGGAGCCGGCGCCTGCCGGCTCAGGGTCACGAGGTCCCGAAGGTGGCTCATGCGCAAGTCCGGCCGCCACTTCAGCTTCTGGTCGACCGCCGGCTGCACCAGGCGCAGGGTCACCCCGGGCACCAGGTCGCTGCCCGGCGCCGGCGCCAGCGCCAAGCGCGCCGCGCCGCCGGCCCAGGCCAGCGCCAGCAGCGCCAGGCTGACCGCCGGCAGGCCCCAAACTGCCCAGCCACGGGCCGCCCAGCCACGCCCCCGCTTGCTCCCGGCGTCCGCTAGGGTCGCTGGCGCCGCCGCGGCGATGACCGTCAGGAAGGTCAGCGCCCAGACGCCGCCCAGGGCGGCGAGTTGAAGCAGGGAGTCCGAAAAGGCCCAGACGGTGCCCGGCTGGTTCCAGGGAAAGCCGGTGAAGATCCAGCTACGCAGCCATTCCAGGGCCAGCCAGGCGGTCGCCAAGCCGAGGATCCGTGCCGGACCCCGCCACAGGACGCGCCGGGCCGCCGCCGCCGCGGCGGCCGTGAAGACGGCCAGGAGCGCCGGCAGGCCGAGCACCGCGAAGGGCAGGAACCACCAGAACTGCTCGGCGACGACCAGGACGGCGCTGCCGACCCAGAACAGACCGGCCAGATAGTAGCCGAAGCCGAAGCACCAGCCGATGGCGAGCGCCCGCCGGCCCCGCCCCGCCGCGTCGAGCAGCCAGACCAGGCCGGTGAAGGCGGGCCAGAGCAGCGGGACCAGATAGAGCGGCGGCAGCGCCAGGGCCGCGAGCAGGCCGAGTCCGAAGGCCGCCAGCGCGGCCCGCCCTGCCGAAAGGCCCGCGATACGCTCGGCCAGACGCGGCAACGCCGCGCGGCGCGGCGCGCCCAGGGCCTCGGTCGTCACCGCTCCGGCGCCCCTTCTTCGGCCGCGGGGCCCGTTTCGACCCCCGTCTCGGCTTCCATCTCGGCTTCCGCCTCGGCCGCAGGCCCGGCTTCCGCCCGGGTTCCGGCCTCCGGCCCCGTCGCGGGCGGGCGCTCGGCGACCTTGCCGTCGGCCACCTCGGCGTCGCTCGGCGTGCGGCGCACACGGAGCCGCTTGATCCGCCGCGGATCGGCCTCCATCACCTCGAAGCTGACGCCCGAGGAATGCAGGATCAGCTCGCCCCGGGTCGGCACCCGGCCGGCGATGGTGGCGACCAGGCCGCCCAGGGTGTCGATGTCCTCCTCGCGCTCCTCCTTGGTCAGGACGCCGCCGAAGGCCTCCTCGAACTCGTCGACGTCGACCCGGGCGTCCGCGACCAGGGAGCCGTCCGGCCAGCGGACCAGGCGCGGGCCGGCCTCGGCGTCGTGCTCGTCCTCGATCTCGCCGACGATCTCCTCGACCAGGTCCTCGATGGTGATCAGGCCGTCGGTGCCGCCGAACTCGTCGACGACCAGGGCCAGGTGGACCCGCGACAGGCGCATCTGCAGCAGCAGGTCCAGGACCCGCATCGAGGGCGCGACGAAGAGCACCCCGCGGGTCAGGCCGGCGAGGCTGAACTTGCGCTCGCTCTTGACCGCCGCGAGGACGTCCTTGATGTGGACGAAGCCGACCACGTCGTCCAGGTTGCCGCGGTAGACCGGCACCCTGGAATGGCCCTTGCCGCTGGTCACCGCGATGACCTCGTCCAGCGGCGCCGAGACGTCGACGCCGGCGATATCGGCCCGCGGCACCATGACGTCGTAGGCGGTCAGGTGGCGCAGCTTGAGGATGTTGCCGAGCATGACCCGCTCGTGGCTGCCGATGGCGACATCGGCCTGCTCCTCGCGCTCGGTCTCCTCGATGATCTCCTCGATGGTGTCGCGCAGGCGGCTGTCGCCGTTGCGGCCCCGCAGGCGACCGCGCAGCCGCGACCAGAAGCCCGACAGCGCCGATTCGCCGCCGCGGGCCTCGCCCTTGGACTTCGAGAGATCAGAAGTACCGCTGGTCGCGCTCATCCGCATTCAGCCGGCGTCGATCGCCTCCCGCTTCGACGGCGGCCCATCGTCCTCCATGATGTGATATGGGTCGGGTAGGCCCAGACTGCCAAGGATTCCTCGTTCCAGGTCCTCCATGACCCGGGCCTCGGCCTCGGCTTCGTGGTCATGGCCCAGCAGATGCAGGGTGCCGTGAACCACCAGATGGCTGAAATGGGCCGCCAGGGGCTTGCCCTGCGCCGCGGCCTCGCGACACAGCGTCTCCCAGGCCAGCGCCAGATCGCCGAGGGCCAGGGCCAGGCCGGGCGGCGGGGCGCTGCCGGGCGCCATGTTGGGAAAGGCCAGGACGTTGGTCGCGCGGTCCCGGCCGCGGTAGTCGCGGTTGAGCCGCCTCAAGGTGGCGTCGTCGGCCAGGAGGATCGAGACCTCGGCCCCCTCGAGGGCCGCCGGGTCGTCCGCGGCGGCGGTCAGGGTCGCGACGGCGGCGCGTTCGGCCAGGGCCGCGGCGCCGGGCAGCGACGCATCCCAGTCGCCGCCGCTGCGGCTGACCGGGATCTGGTAGCATCTACTTCCAGGCTCGTCGCTCATCTCTGCCGGGGGCCTTCAGTCCTCTTCCACCAGGCCCGTCTCAAGGACGGCGGCGCCGCGGCGCCTCATCGCTTCGCATCCCTGCCCCGCCCGGCAGTCTCGTCGGCCTTGTCCCGCGCTTCGTAGGCACGGACGATTCGGGTCACCAGATTGTGCCGTACGACGTCGACATCAGTGAACTGCACCAGGGCGACGGAGTCCATCCCCGTCAGAATGTCGACGGCGTCGCGCAGCCCGGAGAGCTGGCCCCGGGGCAGGTCCACCTGCGAGAGGTCGCCGGTCACCGCCATCCGCGAGTTTTCCCCCAGACGGGTTAAGAACATCTTCATCTGCACCGGGGTGGCGTTCTGCGCCTCGTCCAGGATGATGAAGGAATTCGCCAGGGTGCGCCCGCGCATGAAGGCCAGGGGCGCGACCTCGATCTCGCCGCTGGCCAGGCGGTTGGCCACCTGGTCGGCCGGCAGCATGTCGTAGAGCGCGTCGTAGAGCGGCCGGAGGTAGGGGTCGACCTTCTCGCGCAGGTCGCCGGGCAGGAAGCCCAGGCGCTCGCCGGCCTCGACCGCCGGACGCGACAGGATGATCCGGTCGACCCGCCCTTCCAGCATCATGCTGACCGCCACCGCGACCGCCAGGTAGGTCTTGCCGGTGCCGGCCGGCCCGGTGCCGAAGACCAGCTCGTGCTGCAGCAGGGCCTCGATGTAGCCGGCCTGGTTCGTGGAGCGCGGCGTCACCTGGCGTTTCCGCGTCTTGACGGTCAGGGCGTCCTCATGCACCGCCTCGGCACCGGCCTGGCCCTCCGGGGTGTCGCGGCTCAGCCGCACCACCGCGTCGACCTCGCCCTGGCCGACCTCCATGCCCTTCTCCAGCCGGGCGTAGAGCGCCTTGAGGGCGTGCTGTGCGGCCCGCACCGAATCCGGCGGCCCGGAAATGGCCAGGCGGTTGCCACGGGTGGCGACGGAGACCCCGAGCTGGGCCTCGAGACGCGACAGATTCTCGTCGTGCTGTCCGAAGAGCTGAGGCAACAGGCTGTTGTCGTCGAACTGGAGCGTCAGCGAATCGGCGTCCTGCGCCCGGCTCACGATGCGACCTCCATGACGCCGGCGTCCCGCGCGTCCCTCCAGGCGCCGCCGATCTCGCCGGCGGCCTCCGAAAGCCGGCCGGCCAGGCTGTTGGGATGGGCGCTTTCGATCCGCACCGGCAGCAGCCGGCCCTTGAGCCGCGCCGGCGCGGCGACGTGGACCGCCTGCATGAAGGGGCTGCGGCCGAGGAGCTGTCCGCCCCGGCGTCCCTCGGCCTCGAAGAGCACCTCGAGCTCCTGCCCGACACAGCCCTGGTTGAAGGCGATCTGCTGCTCGGCCAGCAGGCTCTGCAGCATCGCCAGGCGCTCGGCCTTGACCGGCTCCGGCACCTGGTCCGCCACATCGGCGGCCGGCGTGCCGGGCCGCGGGCTGTACTTGAAGGAATAGGCCTGGGCGTAGCCGACCTCGGTCACAAGACGCAGGGTCTCGGCGAAGTCCTGGTCGCTCTCGCCCGGGAAGCCGACGATGAAGTCGGAGGACAGGGCCAGGTCGGGCCGCACACCGCGCAGGCGCTCGACGACGCGCAGGTAGTCCGCGGCGGCATGGCGCCGGTTCATCGCCGCCAGGATCTTGTCCGAGCCCGACTGCACCGGCAGGTGCAGGTAGGGCATGACCTGGGCCAGGTCACGGTGAGCGGCAATCAGCTCGTCGTCCATGTCGCGCGGATGCGAGGTGGTGTAGCGCAGCCGCGCCAGGCCGTCGATCTCGGCCAGGGCGAACAGCAGCCGGCCGAGGCCCCAGACTTCGCCCCCGGGGCCCGCGCCCCCTGGCCCCTCGCCGTGATAGGCGTTGACGTTCTGGCCCAGGAGGGTGATCTCGCGCGTCCCCGCCGCGACCAGGCGCCGGGCCTCGGCCAGGACCGCTGCGGCCGGCCGTGACTGCTCGGCGCCCCGGGTATAGGGCACGACGCAGAAGGTGCAGAACTTGTCGCAGCCCTCCTGGATCGAGAGATAGGCGGCGGCGCCCTGCGGCCGGGCCTCCTCGGGCAGGTGGTCGAACTTCGATTCCGAGGGGAAGCTGGTGTCGATGACGCCGGCCTCGCTGCGCGCCGCCTCGGTCACCAGCGCGGCCAGGCGGTGATAGGTCTGCGGACCGAAGACCAGATCGACCTGGGGCGCACGGCGGAGGATCTCCTCGCCTTCGGCCTGGGCGACACAGCCGGCCACGGCGATCATCATCCGGCCGCCGCTTTCGGCCCGGGCCGCCTTGAGCTGGCGCAGGCGGCCAAGCTCGGAAAAGACCTTCTCGCTGGCCTTCTCGCGGATATGGCAGGTGTTCAGGACCACGAGGTCCGCCGCCTCCGGCGTCTCCGCCGCGCGATAGCCGAGCGGCGCCAGGACGTCCGCCATCCGCAGGGAGTCGTAGACGTTCATCTGGCAGCCGTAGGTCTTGATGTAGAGCTTCTTGCTCACCTCTGTGGTTTCTCCTCTGGCCGGCGCGCAACCCTGAGCCATCGCTCGGCGGATCACGCGGCGGCCGTCTCCAGGACCTCCGGCCGCCGGCTCGGCCGGTCGGAGATCGCCGCGGCGACACCTTCCGTCGCCGCCCTCTGGCAATGTTCGCTCAGGGCCTTGCGCGAGCCGAAGTCGGCGATCGTGACCGGGGGGTGGAACTCCACCACCACCGTACAGCGACCCAGCGCCAAGGCCTGCCACAAATGGCTGGCCAGGTCCATGTCGCCGTACCAGGCGAAAAACGGCCTTAGATAGCGCCCCAGGGGCATGCCGTCGAGCTTCGTGTAGGCGATCGACACCGGCTGGACCACCACCGGCCGGCCCTTGACCTCGGACTGGGCGATGGCGAAGAGGGAGGACTTGTAGGGCAGGACCCCGTTGCCGTCGCTGCTGGTGCCCTCGGGGAAGAGGATCAGGTTGTCGCCGCCCTCCAGCCGGTCGAGGAGCTCGTTGCGGTGGTCGGCCGCCCGCCGCGCGACCCGCTCGATGAAGACCGAGCGCTGCAGCTTGGCCATGATGCCGATCACCGGCCAGGTCCTGACCTCCGACTTGGCGACGAAGCAGCCGTCGACCAGCGCGCCGATGATCGGGATGTCGAAGTAGGACATGTGGTTGCAGACGAAGAGCGTCGGATGCTCGCGCCGCGCCGCGCCGCGCACCTCGACCCGGAAGCCGGCGATCCGGCAGTTGGTCCCGTGGTGCCAGAGGATCAGCGCCCGCTGCGGCCCCTGTCCCAGCGGCCGGCAGATCAGGAAGACTGTGATGCTGACCAGGCTCCACAGGGCGTAGAGCGTCAACCTGACCGTGGCTCTGACGGGCGAACCGATGGACGGCGTGAGCATGGCGACCGGCGGCCTGCGCAGACCCTTCAGGACTGCGGCTTGGCGGTGGACTTGCGGGCGTAGTGCTTGAAGTACTTCTCGGTCACCCAGTCGGTCTTGACCATGACGCAGACGTCGGTGGTGTTGAACTCCCGGTCGATCACCGCGCCGTCGCCGACATAGCCGCCCAGCCGCAGGTAGCCCTTGATGAGCGGCGGCAGCATCGCCTTGGCCGCCTGCTCGTCCACGGCCTCGGGCGCGACCCGGCGCATGTCGACGTAGAGCTCCGGCAGGGCCGTGGCCCTGAGCTCGGGCGGCGCCAGGTGATGGTGATAGAGGTAGGTCAGCGGCAGGGCGTTGGCCTCGAGGTCGATGCCCGGCAGGCTGGCGCAGCCGAAGAGGATTCGGATGTCGTAGTGGAAGACGTACTCGGCGATGCCGCGCCACAGGAGCTGCATGGTCGAGCCGCGGCGGAAGTCCGGATGGACGCAGGACCGGCCGACCTCGAGCACCTCGCCCGGATAGTCGAGGATGCTGGAGACGTCGTACTCGCCGGAAGAATAGAACTGGCCCCGCTGCGCCGCGGCCTCGCGGCGCATCATGCGGTAGGTGGCGACCACCGATTCGGAGCTGCCGGCCCGCTTCAGGTCGAAGACCAGGAGGTGCTCGCAGTGCGCATCGAAGGAATCGAACTCGCGCCGCGCCGCGGTCATCTCCGCGGTCGACTTGGAGCCCATCTCCTCGCAGAAGACGCGATACCGCAGCGCCTGCGCGGCGCGCACCTCCGCAGGCGATTCCGCCATCCTGATCAGAAGATTGCCTGCACGCACGTTGACCGGCTTGTCCGCTTCCGCCTCTGTCGCCCGCATCTTGCGTTCTCGCCCTTTCAGCTTTGCTCCAGCCCGTAAGGCTCCGGGTTCGGGGTGCAGGGAGGATCTCGCTGGGATCCGCCGCCCGGAAGGGTAAACCGCAAAGGCGTCGGAAGGTCGTGGGACCCGACGGTCTCCGACCTCTTATCACCTCGCTCGCCGAGGGCGTGTTACCCTTTCTTGAATTCCCCGCCAGCCCCCTTCAGCCGGACGCCGTAAAGCTCCAGTCTGTGTCCGACAAGCTTATACCCCAGAGTCTCCGCGACATAGGCCTGCAGACGCTCGATCTCGTCGTCGCGGAACTCGATCACCTCGCCGCTGTTCATGTCGATCAGGTGATCGTGGTGCTCTTCCGGCCGCTCCTCGTAACGGGCCCGGCCATCGCCGAAGTCGTGCCGATCGAGGATGTTGGCCTCCTCGAAGAGCTTCACCGTGCGGTACACGGTGGCGATGGATATCCGCGAATCGATCTTGCTGGCTCGCTGATAGAGCTGCTCGACGTCGGGATGATCGTCGGAGTCGGACAGGACCTTGGCGATGACCCGCCGCTGCTCGGTCATCTTCAGGCCCTTGTCGATACAGAGTTGTTCCACGCGCGAAGTCATCACTGCCAGCAAGCCCCTCCAGAAGACTGCTGTCAATCATAACGCAAAGCACCGCCGGCACCCAATGCCCAAGGATGCCGGCTTCTGGAACGTTCCGGAGGGATCGGGGGACTCAGGCTTTCTTGCGACGCGCCCGGGTGCCCAGACCGATCTGCTTCGCAAGCTTGCTCCGCTGCTTGGCGTAGTTCGGCGCCACCATCGGATAGTCCGGCGTCAGCCCCCAGCGGTCGCGATACTCTTCCGGCGTCATGTTGTAGGCCGTCTTGAGATGGCGCTTCAGCATCTTGAGCTTCTTGCCGTCCTCCAGGCACACGATGTAATCCGGGGTCACCGACTTCTTGATCGGAACCGCCGGGGTCGGCCGCTCCTGGACCGGCACGCCGGTGCCACCGACGGACGCAAGCGTCTCGTAGACATCGCGGATAAGCTTCGGCAGGTCCGCCACCGCCACGGAGTTGTTGGACACATGCGCGGCAACGACATTACTCGTTAGGGTTAAGATCTCGCTTGGCTTCGCTTGTTCGGTCATGGCCTTCTCGCTTGTCCCCTGCTATGTGCTTTTTAATCTAAAGTATAAAAACCGTTAAATCAAGCTGGGCTATTGAGCAAGTATACCCCTGGCAATACCCGCAAAAGCAAGGGATTCTACTGGGAAGCTTGGAAAAGCAAGCATTTGCGTCTCTCCGCAGTAGTGCCGAATCGGGCGCCAGCGCCCCCAGAGCGAAATTAACCAAAGAACTTCACAAAAATCGCACAGAGCCGTCGCCAAAATCCTTCAGTATCAACGCGCTAATAGCTTTCTCTTTACCTTGCAGGCAGCTGCATTATCACGGCGTCGACAGCCTGTCTAGAGCGCTGGTAGTAGCCGCGGCGGCGCCCGACCTCCTCGAATCCGGCCGTCCGGTAGAGACTCCGGGCGGTTTTATTGTCCTCGGCCACTTCCAGTAAGACCTTGACGGCCCCCAGCGCCGCCGTCCGGGCGACCAGGGCGTCGATCAGGGCGCGGCCGAGGCCCAGCCGCCGGGCCGCCGGATGGACGCCCAGGCTCAGAAGCTCCGCCTCGTCCGCCGCGACCCGACCCAGCGCGAAGCCCAGAGGCGCCCCGCCGGCCTCGGCCAGCAGCGCCAGCGCGCCGGGCATGGCGAGCAGTTCGGCCAGCGCGGCGGCATCCCAAAGCTCGGCGCCCGGCTGGTCCTCGAAGGCGGCGCGGTGCAGGCCGGCCAGGACCTGGAGATCGAAGGCGCCCGCCCGGCGCAGCCGCGGCGCGACGCCGGGATCGGGCTCGGTCTCGGGGCTGGGGCCGGTCACGGTGTCCGCCGGGGCCGCGGCAAGGTCACGTCCGGCCCGCGCAGATAGAGCGGCCGCGGCGGCGGCGCGCCGGGAGGCGGCAGCGGGCGGGCGGCGGCCAAGGCGGCGAAGCGCGCCGCCTCGGCATGTCCGGCGCCGGCGGCGACCACCAGGCCGGGCCGCTTCAGCGCGGCCACGGCCCGCGCCACGCCGTCGCCGGCGACCACCAGCGGGCCGGAGGGCAGCGCCGGCGGTAGATCGGCGGGCAGCAGCGAAAGGGGCGGCGCGAGCGCTTCCAGATCGGGCCCGAAGACCTGCAGGTAGACCTCGGCCCGCTTGGCGTCGAGAACGACGGCCAGGGGCAAGTCCCGGTCTCGGGCCTCCTCGACCGCCGCCGCCACCGCCTCGAAGCTGGTCAGGCCCAGCAGCGGCCGGCCGGTCGCCAGCGCCAGGCCGCGCGCGGCCGCCAGGCCGATTCGCACGCCGGTGAAGCCGCCGGGGCCGAGGGTGACCGCCAGCGCGTCGAGCTCGGCGTAGTCGAGGCCGGCCTCGGCCATGACCTCCTCGATCATCGGGATCAGGCGCTCGGACTGGCCGCGGGCCATGGCCTCGAAGCGCGACGCGACGACCAGGCCGGCCTCCCAGACCGCCGCCGAGCAGGCGGCGCCGGCGCTGTCGAAGGCGAGCAGGCGATTCGCGTGGGTCATGACGGGGTCGCGGGCAGAATCTCCGGGCCGCGGCGGGCTAGACGATACTGCAGACCTCGTCGAAGTCGAAGCGCGGCGAGCGCGGGAAGAGCTTCGAGGGGTCGCCGTAGCCGAGGTTGCAGAGGAAGTTGGACTTGACCTTGCCCTCCGGAAAGAAGGCCCGGTCCACCGCCGCGTTGTCGAAGCCCGACATCGGGCCGCAATCCAGCCCCAGAGCCCGTGCGGCCAGGATGAAGTAAGCGCCCTGGAGGCTGCCGTTGCGGAAGGCGGTGGTCTCGATCAGGGCGTCGTTGCCGAGGAACCAGGACCGGGCGTCGGTGTGCGGAAAGAGCTTCGGCAGCCGCTCGTAGAACTCCAGGTCGTGGCCGAGGATCGCAGTCGCCGGCGCCGCCATGGTCTTCTCGACGTTGCCTTCGATCAGTGCCGGCCTCAGCTTCTCCTTGGCGGCCTCGCTCTTGACGTAGACGACGCGCAGCGGCGAGCAGTTGGCCGAGGTCGGCCCCATCTTGGCGAGGTCGAAGACCGCCTGCAGCAGCACGTCGCTGACCTCGCCGTCGGTCCAGCCGTTGTGGGTCCGGGCTTCCCGGAACAGGAGATCGAGGCCGGCATCGTTCAGGATGTCGCTCACGCCGCTTTCCTCCAGCCGTCGTGCACAAGGACCGGGCCAGAGTGCCCCCGCACCGCCCGGGCCGCCCGGCTCACATGACCGGGCGCACCTCGATGACTTCCGGGATGTAGTGACGGAGCATGTTCTCGATGCCCATCTTCAGGGTCGCCGTCGAAGAGGGGCAACCCTGGCAGGCGCCCATCATGTGCAGATAGACGACGCCCCGGTCGTAGCCTTGGAAGATGATGTCGCCGCCGTCCTGCGCGACCGCCGGGCGCACCCGGGTGTCGAGTAGCTCCTTGATCTGGGCGACGATCTCGCTGTCCTCCTCGCGCACCTCCTCGTCGGGCGTCTCCGCGGACTCCAGCAGGATCGGACGGCCGGCGGTGAAGTGCTCCATGACCACCCCGAGGATCGCCGGCTTCAGCAGGTACCACTCGCGGTCGTCGGCCTTGGTGATCGAGATGAAGTCGCCGCCGAGGAAGACGCCGGTCACGCCCTCGATCTGGAACAGGCGCTCCGCCAGGGGCGAACGCGCGGCGTCGCCGGGATCGGTGAAGTTCGCCGTCCCCGCGCCCATGACCTCCCGTCCGGGAAGGAACTTGAGGGTGGCGGGATTCGGGGTCTGCTCGGTCTGGATGAACATGGCTGTTTTCCTGGCTGGGAGCCGCAATCTACCCCGTGAATGTGGCGTAGTTGCCGGCCGAGTTCAAGGCGGGCCCGAGCCCTTGTCCGGCAAGGACTCCCCGGGGAACAAGGGGGAAGGGCCGGCCTCAGGCGATCGAATCGATGTCCTCGTCCGAGAGGCTGCCGGGGACGATGGTCATGGGGATCCTCAGGCGGCTGAGGAAACGCCCGGTCAGCGCCGAGACCAGGGGGCCGGGGCCGCTCTGGCCGACGTTGGCGGCCAGCACCAGGATCTGGATGCTGGGCTCCTCGTCGATCAGCTTCAGCAGCTCGTCCCGCCGGTCGCCCTCGCGCAGGTAGAGAATCGGCAGCTGGCCGGTCAGCTCGTTGACCCGGGTCGCCAGCCGCTGCAGAAGCTGTTCCGCCTCGTTGCGGGCTTCCTCGCGCATCAGGTCGCCCACCGTCATCCAGTGCTGGAAGTCGGCCGGCTCGATCACGTAGAGCATGGCGACCCGGCCGCCGGTATGCTGCGCGCGCCGGGCAGCGAAGCGCAAGGCGACCTCCATCTCCTCGGACTGGTCGACGACCACGAGGAAGACGCGCTGTTCCAGGCTGTCCGCGTTGTCGGGCATCGAGGGGAGACTCAGGACCTTCCGAAGGCAAGATGGGCCGACCATCCTGCCATCAAGGCGAGCACCACCGCAATCAGGCCGTAGACCAGGGGATAGTCGTGCGCGAAGTCGAAGATCCAGGCCTCGACGCCGGTCTTCTCGACGAAGAGCGGGATGGTCTGGGCGCTCTGCACCTTGCCGTCGACCAGACAGTAGGCGCTGGCCAGGTACTGTCCGGTCGGAACGTTCGACGGCAGCTGCATCCGCGCCCGGAACAGGGTGTCGCCGAGAAAGGTCACGCTGCCGATGTCGCTGGGATAGAGGCCGGTGCCGGCCATGTTGCGCAGCATGGCCCGCTTCCAGTCGTCGCGCACGTCCGGCGAGCCGAGGCTGCGCGGCAGGTCGACGACGTAGCTGACGCCGAGCTGGTGCAGCCTGAGCTCCGTCTCGGCGGCGATCTCCTCCAGGGGCCGGTTGGCGACGATCGAGAAGAAGCTGGGCGCCTCCTCGAAGGTCATGCTGGCGGCGTTCACCCAGATGCCGGCGACCCGGGCCTTGCGGAACATGACCACCGAGGACAGCGGGCCGCGCAGGGTGACCACCACGTCGCTGGGCTCGTCGACCGTGCCGAAGAGCAGGACCTCGCTGCCGGCGAAGCCGGTGGTGATCGGTATCCGGTGGTCGGAGATGTCGAAGATGCAGGAGGCGCGGGCCGCCTCGGTGAACAGGAGGGCCGCGACCAGGACGAAGAAGGGGACCGGACGGGTCATTTGATCGTTCCGATCGCGTAGAAGTCGCTGGGCGGAATGGTCAGGTCGTAGACCAGCTTGGCGCAGACCATGAGCACCATCACCGCCAGGAGGACGCGGAGCTGTTCGCCGTGCAGGCGGGTGCCGACCCGGACGCCGACCTGGGCCCCGATCACCGCGCCGGTCAGCAGCAGCAGGGCCAGGACCACGTCGACGGTCTGGTTCGCGGTCGCCTGCAGCACGGTGACGTTCGCGGTGACGAAGATGATCTGGAACAGCGAGGTGCCGACCACCACCGCGGTCGGCATGCCCAGCAGGTAGATCATCGCCGGCACCATGATGAAGCCGCCGCCGACGCCCATGATCGCCGCCAGCACGCCGACCACGAAGCCGACCCCGATCGGCAGCAGGGCGCTGATGTAGAGCCGCGACTTGCGGAAGCGGGTCTTCAGCGGCAGGCCGTGGATCCAGGTGTGCTGGTGCAGCTTGCGCCGCTCGGCCGTGGGGTTCCGCCGCCGCATCAGGGCGCGGACGCCCTCGACCAGCATCAGGCTGCCGATGATCCCCAGGAAGACCACGTAGCAGAGCCGGATCACCAGGTCGATCTGGCCGATCTCCCGCAGCAGGGCGAAGAGCGCGACGCCCAGGCCCGAGCCCAGGAAGCCGCCGATCATCAGGACGAAGCCCATCTTGAAGTCGACGTTGCCGCGGCGCCAATGCGCCAGCACGCCGGAGACCGAAGAGGCGACGATCTGATTGGCCTCGGTGCCCACGGCGACCGGCGCCGGGACGCCGATGAAGATCAGCGCCGGGGTCATGAGGAAGCCGCCGCC
This sequence comes from Kiloniellales bacterium, assembly GCA_028282935.1. GTDB lineage: Bacteria > Pseudomonadota > Alphaproteobacteria > Kiloniellales > JAKSBE01 > JAKSBE01. The sequence continues at coordinate 11,509 of JANQGU010000299.1, read as the reverse complement.
GACCCCGAACATGCCGGAAAGGAACCCGATCACCCCGCCCAGGCCGAGCAGCAGGAAGACGTTCACGGACAACTCGGCAATGGGCAGGTAGATCTGCACGGCCGCCCGCCCTAAGAAAAGTTATGGTCGCGCCGCAGCGTCATGGCTCGCGCCGGGCCTCTTGAAGAGCGCTAGGGTCAAGGTTGGAACGCCGCCCCGCAGACGACCGTCCCCGATTCCGAGCCTAGCGACGAAGCCCCGCGCCGCCAATGGCCGGCGGGCGGATTCCGCGCTGCAATGCCGAGAAATACCTGAACTGTGGCCTCGTTGCACCGCTTCTTGCTGCAGCGCCCCCGCGAGGGGCCGGGAGCCTTGCGTCAAGGCTCTGAAGTTCAGGCGTTATATCGGAACTAGGGCTTGGGCCGCAGGAAGCCGACGATGTCCTGCACCTCGGCCAGGATCGGCTCGGCGATGGCCCGTGCCCGCGCCGCGCCCTCGGCCAGGACGGCGTCGACCTGCCCCGGATCGGCCATCAGGCGCTTCATCTCCGCGCCCACGGGCCCCAGCGTGGCGACCGCCAGGTCGGTCAGTACCGTCTTGAAGTGGGAGAACTGGCTGCCCTCGAACTCGGTCAGGGTCTCGGCCAGGCTCTTGTCCGCCAGCGCGGCGTAGATCCGCAGCAGGTTGAAGGCCTCGGGGCGCGCGGCCTCCGCCGCCGCCGCCACGCGGCCCCGGTCGTCCAGGACCTCCGGCCCGGGCAGGGCGTCGGGGTCGGTCTTGGCCCGGCGGATCTTCTGCGCCACCGCCTCGGCATCGTCGGACATGGTGATCCGGCTCATGTCCGAGGGGTCCGACTTGCTCATCTTCTTGCTGCCGTCGCGCAGGCTCATGATCCGGGTCGCCTCGCCCTGGATCAGCGGCTCGACGATCGGGAAGTAGTCGACTCCGAAGTCGTGGTTGAACTTCTGGGCGATGTCCCGGGTCAGCTCCAGGTGCTGCTTCTGGTCCTCGCCGACGGGCACGTGGGTCGCCCTGTAGGCCAGGATGTCGGCCGCCATGAGGTTGGGATAGACGTAGAGCCCGACGCTGGCGTTCTCGCGGTGCTTGCCCGCCTTCTCCTTGAACTGGGTCATGCGGTTCAGCCAGCCCAGGCGCGCCACGCAGTTGAAGATCCAGGCCAGCTCGGCGTGCTGCGGCGCCTGGCTCTGGTTGAAGACGATGTTGCGCTTGGGGTCGATGCCGGCGGCCAGGTAGGCGGCGGTGACCTCGCGGGTGTTGCGCTGCAGCTCGACCGGGTCCTGCCAGACCGTGATGGCGTGCATGTCGACGACGCAGAAGATGCAGTCGTAGTCGTCCTGCAGGCGCACGAAGTTGCGGATCGCGCCCAGGTAGTTGCCGAGGTGCAGGTTGCCGGTCGGCTGCACGCCCGAGAAGATGCGCTTCATCACGAGACTCTCCGGAAGCCCGCCCCCAGCGGCGGAAGCGGCCGGGTTATCGCCGCTGCGGCGGTCCCGGTCAAGGTTGAGGGGCGAGGTTTGAGGATCAGGCTTCCGCGGGATCGGCCGGGCGGCCGCGGCGGCGGCGCAGCAGGTCCTTCAGCTCGGCCAGGCTGCTGGCCCCGGTCGCCAGGGCCAGGGCGGCGAAGGCGCCCAGGCCGCCGAAGACCAGAAGCAGCAGGGCCGCGGCCTTGAGCCCGAGGCCGGCGTCGAGCCAGGGATCGAGCCAAGCGGCGGCCAGCCAGAGGCCCAGGCCCATCAGCGCGCTGGCCAGAAGGATCCTCAGCAGGCGCCGGCCGAGACGCGAATCGCCGCGCCAGAAGCCGCGCCGCGCGAGCCGCAGGCCGAGCAGGGCGACGTTGCTCCAGGCCGCGACCGCCGTCGCCAGGGCGATGCCGACGTGCGCCAGCCAGGGAAAGAGCGCCAGGCTGAGGGCGATGTTGACCGCGACCGAGACCGCGGCGAAGCGCAGCGGCGTCACCGTGTCCTCGCGGGCGAAGAAGGCCGGCTGGAAGACCTTGACCAGGACGTAGGCCGGCAGGCCAAGGGCGAAGGCGACCAGGGCCGGCACCGTGGCCTCGCTGGCCAGGCGGTCGAAGGCGCCGCGCTCAAAGAGCACGACGATGATCGGCCGGGCGATGGTGGCGATGGCGATCGCCGCCGGCAGGGTCAGCAGCATGGCGAACTCGATGCCGCGGTTGAGGCTGGCCAGGGCCTGGTCATGGTCGCCGGCGCGCAGCTTGCGCGACAGCTCGGGCAGCAGGACGACGCCGAAGGCGATGCCGATCACGCCCAGCGGCAGCTGGTAGATCCGGTCGGCGTAGTAGAGGTAGGAAACGGCGCCGTCGCGGAAGGAGGCGATGATGGTGCCGATGATCAGGTTGAGCTGCAGCACGCCCGCCGAGAGCACCCCGGGAATCATCAGGACCACCAGGCGCCGCACCCCCGGCGTGATGCGCGGCCAGGGCAGCCGGAGCGCCATGCCGGCGCGCCGGGCCGCCACCGCGACCACCAGGAACTGCGCGATCCCGGCCGCGGCCACGGTCCAGGCCAGGACCTCGCCCGGCCGCCCGGTGAAGGGCACGATGACCAGGAGCGCCGCGATGAAGAAGACGTTCAGGAGGATCGGCGCCGCCGCCGCCGCCTGGAAGCGGTAAAGCGAGTTCAGGACCCCGCCGAAAAAGGCCATCAGGGCCATGAACAGGAGATAGGGAAAGGCGATGACGCTGAGCTGGATGGTCAGGGCGAACTTGCCGGGATCGTCCCGGAAGCCCGGCGCGATGACCTGCATCAGCCAGGGCATGGCGGCCATGGCCGCGACCGTCAGGGCCAGCAGCACGAAGAGGAAGACCGCCAGGGTCTCCTCGGCGAAGCGCCGGGCCGCCGCCTGCCCCTCCTCCTCCAGGCGGCGCGCGAAGAGCGGCACGAAGGCGGCGTTGAAGGCGCCCTCGGCGAAGATCCGGCGGAACATGTTGGGAAAGCGGAAGGCGACGAAGAAGGCGTCGGCCTCCGCCCCGGTGCCCAGGACCGGGGCGATCAGCACATCGCGGAGGAAACCGAGGACGCGGCTGCCGGCGGTCCAGCCGCTGACCGTCGCCACGTGACGAAGCAGACCCATGGCGGCCAGTCTCTACGCGAAAGCGGCGAAAATAGGAAGCCTCGCGACCTTGTTCTCGAGACGGCCTGTCACGAAGCTCGCCGCTGCCTCGTCTAGGGACCGAAGAGATCCCTCGCGTCCAGACCTGGAGGCCGCCATGCTTCGGAAATTCCTCGCCCGCCGCGCGCTCAAGGCCTTCGCCGCGCGCTATGATTACGACGTGAGCTACATGGAACACATGCTACGGGTCTCGCCCGCCGCCTTCTCCAAGTTCGCGGGCCTGGCCCGCCTCGCCCGGCACCGCGAGGCGGCGCCGAAGGAGGCCGTCTATGCCGCCAAGCTGGTCGGCGCCCTGGCCGAGGACTGCGGGCCCTGCGTGCAGCTGGCGGTCAGGATGGCGCAGGAGGCCGGCGTCGCCGAGGCGCAGATCGAGGCCGTCCTGACCCGGGAGCGCGACTCCATGACCCCCGACACCCGGCTCGCCTTTCGCTTCGCCGAGGCGATCGTCGGGCGCAGGCGCGAGGCGACGGCGGCGCGGGAAGAGGTGCGCCGGCGCTGGGGCGAGGCCGGCCTCGTCGATCTCGTGCTGGCGCTGCAGGTCGGGCGCATCTTCCCCCTGGTCAAGGCGGGCCTCGGCTTCGCGGAGACCTGCCAAAGGGTGTCGCTCGGCGACCGCCGGATCATCGAGGTCGGAAGGGCGGCGGCATGACCGGCCGTGACGACATCGGGCGCGACGACCCCTTCGCCGCCTGCCGCGGCCGCCTGCTCGGGCTGGCCTATCGCATGCTCGGCAGCCGCGCCGACGCCGAGGACGTGCTGCAGGACGCCTACCTGCGCTTCCGGAGCGCCGACCAGGGCAGGGTCCGCAACGTCGAGGCCTTCCTGGTGACGACGGTGACGCGCCTCTGCCTCGACCGCCTGAAGAGCGCCCGGGCGAAGCGGGAGGTCTACGTCGGGCCCTGGCTGCCGGAGCCGGTGATCGACGGCGAGGCCCTGTCGCCGGAGACCGCGGTGGAAATCGCCGACGACCTCTCCTTTGCGCTGATGCTGACCCTGGAGAAGCTCTCGGCGCCGGAGCGGGCGGCCTTCCTGCTGCACGACGTCTTCGACGCGCCCTTCTCCCAGATCGCCGAGTCGCTGGGCAAGAGCGAGGCCGCCTGCCGCCAGCTCGCGACCCGCGCCCGCAAGGCGGTGCGGGGCGAGCGGCCCTCGCGGCCGGCATCGCAGGAAGCCCACGCGGCGCTGCTGGAGCGCTTCGCCGAGGCGCTGGCGACCGGGGACGCCAGCCGCCTGGAGGCGCTGCTGACGGCCGACGCGGTCGCCTACTCCGACGGCGGCGGCATCAAGGTCGCCGCGCTCAATCCGATCCTGGGGGCCGAGCGGGTCGCGCTCTTCTTCGCCGGCCTGGCCCGCAAGCATCGCGCCCGGGGCGGGACCATCGCGTTCCATGCCGCGGAGATCAACGGCGCGCCGGGCTTCGTCATCTACGTGGACGGCCTGCTCGACCACACCTTCAGCATCGACGTCAGGGACGACCGCATCGCCGCGATCTACGTCGTGCGCAACCCCGAGAAGCTCGCCGCGGTCGCGGCGGCCTTCGCCGCGGACGAGGCCTCTGTCTGTTGAGTTTCAGGAGCCGCCGCCGCTAGCCTGCGGGGCCGCCCTCCCCCCCTCCCCCCAGGAACGCTGCACCATGTCCGACTCCGAAGTCCTCCAGCGCGCCGCGAGCCACGCGCTCGACTATCTGCAAAGCCTGGACCGGCGCCCGGTCGGCACCACCGCCGACCCGGCGACATTGCGCGACCGGCTGGGCGGCCCGCTGCCCGAAACCGGCCTGCCGGCGGTAGAGGTGATCGACGCCCTGGTGCGCGACGTCGAGGGCGGGCTTCTGCATTCGACCGGCGGGCGCTTCTTCGGCTGGGTGATCGGCGGCGCCCACCCGGCGGCCCTGGCCGCCGACTGGCTGACCGCGGCCTGGGACCAGAACGCCGCCGCCTTCGCCTGCAGCCCGGCCGAGGCCGTGGTCGAGGAGGTCTGCGGCGCCTGGCTGAAGGCGCTCCTGGGCTTGCCGGCCGACGCCTCCTTCGGCTTCGTCACCGGCTGCCAGATGGCCCATGTCACCGCCCTGGCCGCCGCCCGCCACCGGCTGCTGCGGGACCGCGGCTGGGACGTCGAGCGCCGGGGCCTGGCCGGCGCGCCGCCGCTGCGGATCCTGACCAGCGCCCTGCGGCACGAGTCGCTGCTGCGCGCCCTGCGCCTTCTGGGCTTCGGCAGCGACGCGCTCGAGATCATCCCCTCGGGCGCAGACGGGCGCATCGAGCTCGACGAGTTGGAGGCGGCGCTCAAGGCCGAGCCGGAGCGGCCGGCCATCGTGGTGCTGCAGGCCGGCGACCTGAACCGCGGCGTCTTCGACCCCTTCGGGCCGGCCTGCGCCCTGGCCAGGGCGACCGGCGCCTGGGTCCATGTCGACGGGGCCTTCGGGCTCTGGACGGCGACCTCGCCGCGCTTCCGCCATCTGCTGGACGGCGCCGAGCAGGCCGATTCCTGGGCCACCGACGGTCACAAGTGGCTGAACCTGCCTTTCGACTCCGGCTTCGTCTTCATCTCCGATCCGGAGGCCCACCGCGCCGCCTTCGCCCAGGCGGCGAGCTACTCCCAGCCGGTCGAAGGCACCCGCCAGCAGAAGGACTGGAACCCGGAATGGTCGCGCCGCGGGCGCGGCTTCCCCGCCTACGCCGCGATCCGCGCCCTGGGCCGCAAAGGCATCGCCGGGATCGTCGAGCGCTGCTGCGACCACGCCGCGCGTCTGGTCGCGGAGATCGGTGCCCTGCCCAGGGTCGAGGTCCTGGCCCGCCCGGTGATCAACCAGGGCCTGCTGCGCTTCCTCGACGGCGCCGGCAACCACGACCGCCACACCGACGCGGTCATCGCCCGCCTCCAGGCCGAAGGCACGGCCTGGTTCGGCGGCACCACCTGGGACGGCGTCCGCGCGATGCGGGTCTCGGTCTGCAACTGGCGGACGACGGACGAGGACGTCGCGCGGACCATCGACGCGGTGAAACGGGTGCTGAGCGAGGGGCCCTGAGCGAGCCTTCGGTTCCGCAAGGTCCGGGTTGGATTCGATCCAGTGCGAAGAATAGCTTCCATATTCACCGCAAAGTCAGCGGAGATTAAACTCGACTTCTGAAATTTGGAGGGCATAATCTACGCAGAAAGTGCGGAGTTTATGCCCGAATACATCCATCAGCGCCATGACTGGCCGGAATTCCGCTGGAGCGAGACGGCCCTGACAGGGCTGCTTGCTGCCGTGCGGCACCGCCAGGGACGCTTGATCGGTCGCATGGAGGGGCTGGGGTTCGCCCATCGGAGCGAAGCCAATCTCCGAACGCTGACCGAGGACGTCGTCAAATCCAGCGAGATTGAAGGCGAAATCCTCGACAGGGACCAGGTGCGGTCCTCCATCGCCCGCCGACTCGGCTTGGACATCGGCGCCCTTGCGCCCGCCGACCGCGATGTCGAAGGCGTCGTGGAGATGATGCTCGACGCCACCCAGAAGTATGCCGAGCCCTTGACGGCAGAACGGCTGTTCGACTGGCACGCGGCGTTGTTCCCGACCGGACGAAGCGGCATGCAGCGGATTACGGTTGGCGCCTGGCGCAAGCAGACGTCAGGACCGATGCAGGTCGTCTCGGGCCCCCTCGGCCACGAGCGCGTCCACTACGAAGCGCCGGAAGCTGCGCGGCTGGAGCAGGAAATCGGCGCATTCCTCGACTGGTTCAACGGCAAGTCCGGAATCGATCCGGTCCTCAAGGCCGGACTCGCGCATTTCTGGTTCGTCACCCTTCATCCCTTCGATGACGGTAACGGGCGGATCGCCCGCGCCATCGCCGACATGGCGCTGGTGCGCTCCGACCGAAGCCCGCAGCGCTTCTACAGCATGTCCGCGCAAATTCGCCAGGACCGCAAAGCCTACTACGGCGTCCTAGAAGCAACGCAAAAAGGCGGTCTCGATATCACGCCCTGGCTGGAATGGTTCCTCCATTGCCTTGATCGCGCGCTCGACGGCGCCGAGGGCGTTCTCGCAAGCGTGCTCAGGAAAGCGCGCTTCTGGGAGAAGCATGCCGGCGCGTCGCTCAACGACCGCCAGCGCGATATGCTCAACCGGCTCCTCGACGGCTTTGCGGGAAAACTGACCTCATCCAAATGGGCAAAGATCGAGGAGTGCTCGCAAGACACAGCATTGCGCGACATCAAGGATCTGATCGACCGCGGCATTCTGGGAAAAGACTCCGCCGGCGGGAGGAGCACCAGCTACTCCCTCGCTGAAGTCACCTGACGTCTTCACCTCGATGGCAAGGTCATCACCAGGGCGCCGCGCTCCGTGGCGACCAGGGTGTGCTCGTACTGGACCGTCGGCTTGCCGCTGTCGGCCAAGAGGGTCCAGCCGTCGCCCTGGTCGACGGCCCAGGAGGAGCCGAGGGACAGGAAGGGCTCGATCGTGAACACGGCGCCCTTCGCGATGCGCCGCCGCTCCTGCGGGTCGCGCCAGGTCGGGATCGCGGTCGGGTCCTCGTGCAGCGCGCCGCCGACCCCGTGGCTGGCCAGGTTGCGGATCAGCGAATAGCGGCCGCGGCGGGCAAAGTCCTCGACGGCCTCGCCGATCCTCGCCAGCGGTGCGCCCGGGCGCACCGTCCTGATCCCCGCCCAGAGCGCCCGGCGGCCGTCGCGGCAGAGCCGGCGGAGCCTCTGCGGCACCGGCGGGATCACGAAGCTGGCCCCGGTGTCGGCGAAGGTGCCGTCCAGCTCGGCGGAGACGTCGATGTTCACCAGGTCGCCCGCCGCCAGCCTGCGGTCGCCCGGAACCCCGTGGGCGATCTGGGGAAAGACGCTGATGCAGGTCGCCCCGGGAAAGCCGTAGGTGATCTCGGGCGCCGGCCGCGCGCCCTCGGCCTCGAGCAGCGCCCGGCCGCGGTCGTCCAGCTCCTTCGTGGTCATCCCCGGCGCGAGCGCCTCGCCCATGGCCGCCAGGGTACGCGCCACGACCCGGCCCGCCTTGCGGAGCTTCTCGAGCTGGTCGTCGTTGGAAATCGTCATGCCCGCTTCCCTCCGATGGTCCTCTCCGGCAGCGCCGTCAGTCCGCCGCCGCGCCTTCGGCCGGTCCTGCCGTCGACGTGCCGGACTTGCGGCCGCCGGCGGACTCCCGCGCCTTGGCCGCCTCCTTGCGCGGCTTGCCGGCGGCGGTCTTGGACTTCGCCTTCGGCTTCTCGGGCGCGCAGTCCGGGTCTTCCAGCGCCGCCAGCAGCCTCTTGCGGATGGTCAGCAGGCGGCGCTCGTCCTCGATCTTATCGCCCAGGGGGCCGTTGACGTAGAAGGTGTCGACCACGCGCTCGCCGAAGGTCGAGATCCGCGCCGAGTGGATGATCAGGTTGAGGCGGGTCAGCGCCCAGGTCACCTGGTGCAGCAGGCCCGGCCGGTCGCGGCCGTTGACCTCGATCACCGTATGGCGGCGGCTCGCCCGGTTGTCGATCAGGACCCGCGGCGGCACCTTGAAGACCCGCAGGCGGCTGGGGATGCTCGAGCGCTTCGCGGCCAGCTCCTGGCTGACCTTGAGGCGGCCGTCCAGCGCCTTCTCGATCGCCGAGGCCAGGCGGGCGAGCTGGTCGGAACGGTCGAAGGGGCCGTCCTGGGCGGAGCGGATCCAGAAGGTGTCCAGGGCCTTGCCGTTGGACAGGGTGAAGATCCGCGCGGCGTCGATGCTGGCCCCGGCGACCGCCATGGCGCCGGCGATGCGGCTGAACAGGCCGGGGTGATCGGCGGTGTAGATCGTGACCTCGGTGACCTCGCGGTAGCGGTCGATCCGCCAGTCGACGACCAGGGGCCGCTTCTCGACCTCGGCGGCGCGGACCAGGCGGGCGTGGCGGGCGTGGGTCTCGCTGTCGCAGGACAGCCAGTAGGGCGCATAGCCGCGCCGCAGGTGCGCGTCGATGTCCTTCTTGGGCCAGTCCGGCAGGGCCGCGGCCAGGGCCTGCTTGGCGGCGTCGATCCGGGCCTTGCGCCCGGCGCCGGTGACGCCGCCGGTCAGCACCTCTTCCGTGCGCCAGTAGAGATCGCGCAGCAGCGCCGCCTTCCAGGCATTCCAGGTGCCCGGCCCGACGGCGCGGATGTCGGCCACGGTCAGGACCAGCAGCAGGCGCAACCGCTCGATCGACTGCACCAGGCGGGCGAAGTCCTCGATGGTCTTGGGATCGTCGAGGTCGCGCTTGAAGGCGACGTTGCTCATCGACAGGTGGTAGCGCACCAGCCAGGCGATGGTCTCGGTCTCCTCCTCGCTGAGGCCCAGGCGCGGGCAGAGCGTCTCCGCGACCTCGGCGCCGAGCTCGGAATGGTCGCCGTTGCGGCCCTTGGCGATGTCGTGCAGCAGAACCGCGACGTAGAGCGCACGGCGCGACAGCGCCTTGTGCACCACCTCGGTGGCGATCGGCGCTTCCTCCGCCAGGCGGCCCTTCTCGATGGCGTGCAGGATGCCGATCGCCATGATGGTGTGCTCGTCCACCGTGAAGTGGTGGTACATGTTGTACTGCATCTGGGCCACGACTCGGCCGAAGTCGGGCACGAAGCGGCCGAAGACGCCGGCCTCGTTGAGCCGCCGCAGGGTGGTCTCGGGGTCCTTCTCCGAGGTCAGCATCTGCAGGAAGGTCCGGTTGGCCAGCGGGTCGTCGCGCAGCTTGCGATCGATCAGCTTGAGGTTCTGGGTCACCCAGCGCAGCGCCTTGGGATGGACGTCCAGGTCGTGGGTCTGGGCGACCTGGAACAGCCGCAGCAGCTTCACCGGCTCGGCCTTGAAGTCCTCGGGGCCCTTCACCGTGATCCGGTCGCCTTCGACCGGGAAGCCGCCGACCCGCCGGCGCCGGCCGATCAGGCCCTGGGCCTTGATGCGGAAGCGGGCGCCGCGGCCGTGCTCCATCTCCAGCGCGGCGCAGAAGATCCGGGTCAGCGAGCCGACGTCCTTGGCGACCAGGAAGTAGCGCTTCATGAAGCGCTCGACGTCGCTGAGCCCGGCGTGGTCGGTGAAGCCCATGCGCGGCGCGATGGCCTTCTGCAGGTCGAAGGTCAGCCGCTCCTCGGCCCGCCCGGCCAGGTAGTGCAGGTGGCAGCGCAGGGTCCAGAGGAAGTTCTGCGCCTTGATGAAGCGCTGCGCCTCGGCGCGGGTGAAGAGGCCGCGCTCGACCATGCGGCCGATGTCGTCGACGTGGTAGAGGTTCTTGGCGATCCAGAACAGGGTGTGCAGGTCGCGCAGGCCGCCCTTGCCCTCCTTGATGTTGGGCTCCAGGGCGTAGCGCGAGCCGCCCAGGCGCCTGTGCCGGGCGTCGCGCTCGGCCAGCTTGGATTCGATGAAGCGGACCGGCGCCCGGCCCTCGACCTCGCGGCGGTAGCGCTGGCGCAGCTCCTCGTAGAGCGCCTGCTCGCCCCAGAGCCAGCGCGCCTCCAGCAGGCTGGTGCGGATCACCATGTCGGACTTGGCGAGGCGGATGCACTCGTCGACCGAGCGCACGGCCTGGCCGACCTTGAGGCCCAGGTCCCAGAGGAAGTAGAGCAGCTCCTCGACCACCTGCTCGCTGCGCGGGGTCATCTTGTAGGGCAGCAGGAACAGCAGATCGATGTCCGAAAAGGGCGCCAGCTCGCCGCGGCCGTAGCCGCCCAGGGCGACCAGGGCCAGGCGCTCGCCCTCGGAGGGATTGGCCAGCGGATAGAGCTTGCCGGTGACGTAGTCGTAGAGCACCCGGATCAGCTGGTCGGCGAGGTAGCAGTTGGCCTTCACCGTCGCGCTGCCGTGGGCCCCGGCCTCGAAGCGCCGCAGCACCTCGGCACGGCCGTCGTCGAGCGCGCCCTTGGCCGCGGCCAGCACCTGCGCCCGCTTCTCGCCCGCGGCGAGATCGTCCGCGAAGATCGCCTCCAGCCGCGCCAGCAGCGCGCGGCGGTCGATGATCGCGCGCGGCTTCTCGACGCTGACGTCGACCGACTTTTCGAGCAGGCCCGAGTCCATATCCGTTATTTGATCTCCATCATCCCCGAGGCAAGGGGCAGCCGGCAGTATGTCACGAATGGCAGGCTGCGTCCCCGCCGCGGGTGGGCTGCCGTCCGAAAACAGCCGGGAGTCGCCGATGCGGCATCGCAGTCTCCAGCCCGTCGTCCTGTTGGCCGTCGTCCTGCTGGGCGTCGGGGCTTGCGTTGCACCCGAGCGGCCGCCCGAGGTGTCCTCCGAGATGGTCGTCTCGGCCTATCTGGTCGGCGCGCCGGTCGAGGCGGTCCGGGTCCTGGTCGAAGCGGTGCCGGAGGAGCGTCCGATCGGGCGAATCCTCCTCGCCGGCCCGGAGGGCGCCACCCTCGAGGCCGAGCGGCTGCAGCCGGCGGCCGGGCGGCCGCGCACGGCGACGGC
>JANQGU010000256.1 GCA_028282935.1 Kiloniellales bacterium | reverse complement strand
GCCGCCGAGGATGACCGTGAACTTGGGCACCTTGGCGGTCGCGACCGCGGTCACCATCTTGGCCCCGTCCTTGGCGATGCCGCCGGCCTCGTACTTGCGGCCGACCATGAATCCGGAGATATTTTGCAGGAATATCAAAGGAATGCCGCGCTGGGCGCAGAGCTCGATGAAATGTGCGCCCTTAAGCGCCGATTCCGAAAAGAGAATTCCGTTGTTGGCAACGATTCCCACCGGGTAGCCCCAGATCCGGGCAAAGCCGCAGACCAGGGTCGTGCCGTAAAGCATTTTGAACTCGTCGAACTCCGAGCCGTCGACCAGGCGGGCGATGACCTCGCGCACGTCGTAGGGCTTGCGGAGGTCGGCCGGCACGATCCCGAGGATCTCCTCCGGGTCATAGGCCGGTTCGCGCGGCTCGGCAAGGTCCAGCGCCACGCCCTTGGGACGGTTTAGATTTCCGATGATACGCCGGGCGATGGCCAGGGCGTGGTGGTCGTCGCTGGCCATGTGGTCGGTGACCCCCGAGGTGCGCGAATGCACCTCGGCGCCGCCCAGGTCCTCGGCCGAGACCGCCTCCCCCGTCGCCGCCTTGACCAAAGGCGGCCCGCCGAGGAAGACCGTGCCCTGGTTGCGCACGATGATCGATTCGTCGGACATGGCCGGCACGTAGGCGCCGCCCGCGGTGCAGGAGCCCATGACCACGGCGACCTGCGGGATGCCCTTGGCCGACATGTTGGCCTGGTTGAAGAAGATCCGCCCGAAGTGCTCGCGGTCGGGAAAGACCTCGTCCTGGTTGGGCAGGTTGGCGCCGCCGGAGTCGACCAGGTAGATGCAGGGCAGATGGTTCTGCTCGGCAACCTCCTGGGCGCGCAGGTGCTTCTTGACCGTGATCGGGTAGTAGGTGCCGCCCTTCACGGTGGCATCGTTGGCGACGATCATGCACTCGCGGCCGCCGACGCGGCCGATGCCGGTGATGATGCCGGCCGCCGGCACCTCGCCTTTGTAGAGGCCGTAGGCGGCGAGCTGCGATAGCTCGAGGAAGGGCGCGCCGGGATCCAGCAGATTGCGCACCCGGTCCCGGGGCAGCAGCTTGCCGCGGGCCAGGTGGCGCTCCCGCGCCTTCTCGCCGCCGCCCTGCTTGACGCTCTCGACCTTGTCCCGGAGGTCCCGGACCAGCGCCAGCATGGCCTCCCGATTCTGCTTGAAGGCGTCCGAGCGGGTGCTGATCGAGCTCTTGAGGACCGTCATGTCGGGACTATCTGGGAACCCTGAAGCGACTCTGGCGCACAGCTTTGGCCAGGCCGCCCGAGAGAGCAAGGAGATTTGCCGCGGCCTGGCTCTTGCCGCTCCCGGCGCCGCCCCTCTAACCTTAGGCAAGCCGGAGGGAAGAGCCCGAAATGCCTGCCACGCCGAATCTCGACCTCCTGCGCGCCGCCGCCGAGAGCGTGCACGCCGTCATGCCGCCGACGCCGCAGTACTGCTGGCCACTGCTGTCGCAGCGCGCCGGCTGCGAGGTCTGGGTCAAGCACGAGAACCACACCCCGATCGGCGCCTTCAAGCTGCGCGGCGGCATCGTCTACATGGCGGGCCTGCGCCGCCGCGACCCCGCGGCGAAGGGCGTGATCGCGGCGACCCGCGGCAACCACGGCCAGAGCGTCGCCTGCGCCGCGAGCCGCGCCGGCCTGACCAGCACCCTGGTCGTGCCCCTGGGCAACAGCGTCGAGAAGAACGCCGCCATGCGCGCCTTCGGCGCCGAGCTGATCGAGCAGGGCCACGACTTCCAGGCGGCGCTGGAGCATGCCCGCGAGCTCGCCGAGGCGCGCGGCCTGCATTTCGTCGAGTCCTTCCACGACGACCTGGTGCGCGGCGTCGCGAGCTACAGCCTGGAGTTCCTCTCCGCCCTGCCCGACCTCGACGCGGTTTACGTGCCGATCGGCCTGGGCTCCGGGATCTGCGGCATGATCGCCGCCCGCGACGCCCTGGGCCTCAAGACCGAGGTGGTCGGGGTCTGCGCCGAGGGCGCGCCCGCCTACGCCCTGTCCTTCGCCCGGGGCGAAGCGGTCTCGACCAACGCCGCCGAGACCCTTGCCGACGGCATGGCCTGCCGGGTGCCGGAGCCGGCCGCGGTCACGGCCATCAACCGCGGCGCCGCGCGGGTGGTGACCGTCGGCGAGGCGGAGATCAAGGCGGCCATGCGGGCCTACTACAGCGACACCCACAACCTGGCCGAGGGCGCCGGCGCCGCGGCCTTCGCCGCCGTCATGAAGGAGCGCGCGGCCCTGGCCGGCCGCAAGGTCGGCGTCGTCCTCAGCGGCGGCAACATCGACCGCCCGCTCTATCAGGCGATCCTGGCCGAGGCCTGACCTTCCGCCGGGATCCGCCCGCTCGGGGCCTACCAGCCGCCGCTGTCGAGCCAGCGCTCGACGTCCGGCAGATGGTCGTGGCCCCAGAAGGCTTCGCCGTCGACGATCAGGATCGGCGAGCCGAAGACGCCCGCTTCGATCGCCGCCTCCACCTCTCGGCGCAGGCGGTCCTTGACCGCCTGGTCCTGGAGCGCGGCCGCGAGCGACCCGGGGTCGACGCCCTGGTCTGCGGCGATCTCGATCACCGTCTCGGCGCGTGAGATGTCCCGGCCCTGGCCGAAGGCGGCATCGAAGAGCGCCTTTCCGAGGGCCCTGGCTGCGGCGGCATCGCGGTCCGCGAGCCAGTAGAAGGCGCGGGCCGCGGCCACGGAATGAAAGGGGAAGGAGTCCGGCACCACGAAGGGCACGCCGAGCGCGCGGGCGCTGCGCGCCAGGTCGTGGCGCGCGTAGTCGCCCTTGATCGGCATGTCCAGCAGCGGCTGCTGTCCGGTGACCTTGAAGAGCACGCCGAGCAGAAAGGGTTTCCAGGCGACCTCGCGGCCGTGCCGGGCGGCGAGCTCGTCGACGACCTGCGCCGTCAGATAGGCATAGGGGCTGGAAAAATCGAAATAGAACGCGATTGGCTGTGCCATGCCCGGCGACCGCCCCTTTTTGGTTGGAATCCGGTCCATATACCAAATCTCAATGATATTCGCACGGCGCCAAATGCTGCAAAATCCAAGGACGACTCCTGCGGCAGGACTGCGCGGGCCGTCGTGAAACCAGAGGCGGAACAGCGAGTCCTTGGCGGTGACTAGCTGTTGGAGAAGTCGGGGGGCAATCGAATATATGGTGTTTTCTTCACCTGGTTTCCACGATATGTTGTGCGACGTAAGGCGTGTGGGGCCGCGTCCCCACGAACCCGGCGGCCTTGACAGGGACGCAGTCGCAAATGGCCAACACTTCGGCACGAGCCGGTTCGGTTGAACGGCGAAAGCCGTTACCTGGAATGGCGGAGCGTGGGAGCACATCGCAGGGCGATCGCGATCTGTGGCGTCTGCAGCAACGCTACGAGGATTATCTTCGCTCGACGGTCGACTGGGTCTGGGAGTGCAACGCCGACCTGGTGATGACCTACGTCTCGCCGCCGGTCGCCCTGACACTCGGCATCCCGGCGCAGCTTCTGCGCGGCCGCGAGCTGCTCGACCTCGGCCAGTTCGA
This sequence comes from Kiloniellales bacterium, assembly GCA_028282935.1. Lineage (GTDB taxonomy): Bacteria > Pseudomonadota > Alphaproteobacteria > Kiloniellales > JAKSBE01 > JAKSBE01. Next base: position 715 of record JANQGU010000256.1, on the reverse strand, counting down.
GGACCGGCAGACCGGCGTCAGCGCCGCCGAGGCCGCGATCGCGCAGCGCCGGCCCTTCCGCAGCGCCCGCTTCGTGATCCGCAGCGGCGACAGCGACGTGGCCTACCGGCTGTCCGGCGTGCCGAGCTTCGACGAGGCCTCTGGCCACTTCACCGGCTATCGGGGCACCGCGGTCCTGGACAAGGGGCCCGGCCTGGACGCCGAGTCCCCCGAGGTCGAGCGCAAGCTGGTCGAGACCCTGGAGACGGTGCTCGCCCGCAACATCGAGCTGGAGACCGAATTGGCCGCGGCGCAGGGCTCCGAGAACTTCGGCGACGGCTACCTGGCGCGCCTGGCCCATGAACTTCGCACGCCGCTGAACGCGATCGTCGGCTACGCCCAGCTGGCGACCCGGCAGGCGGCCGAGACGCTGCCGAAGCAGATCCTCGGCTACCTGGAGAACATCGTCACCGCCTCGCGCCACCTGGAGACCCTGCTGGCCGACCTCGACCGTTCGAACCGCAACGACCCGGCAGAGCGCCTGCGGAGCGAGGTCGTCGACATCTCGGAGGCCCTGCAGGAAGCCAAGCGCATCGTGGTCATCAAGGCCGGCGAGGCCGGGGTGGATCTCTCGCGGGTCGGCCCGATCCCGCCCTGGCGGGTCCGCGGCGACCGCCGGGCCTGCATCCAGATCCTGGTCAACCTGCTGGGCAACGCGGTCAAGTACACGCCCGAA
>JANQGU010000183.1 GCA_028282935.1 Kiloniellales bacterium | reverse complement strand
CCGTCGCGGTAGCCCCGGGCCTCGAAGATGGCGCGTTCCTCCTTGGCCCAGTCGCCGCGGTAGCGGATCCGTCCGTCCTCCGCCGTCATGCGCAGGGTGTAGCGGCGGACCGTCTCGCTGGGCGTTGCGGCGGCGAGGCTGCCGTGGAGCGTGCGCATGTCGAAGTAGACGCAGTCCCCGAGTTCGAGGTCGAAGCCCAGCAGGTCGTAGGCGCCGGGGTCGGCCTCGATGTCCGGCGGCGCCTCGTAGCGCTCGCCCCCGACCTCGAAGCTCTCGCCGTCCATGCGGTGGCCATCGTCGAAGCGGACCCTCAGGAAAAGCTTGTCCCAGAGGTGCGAGCCGCGCACGAAGGCGATCCCGTTCTCCTTCGACACCGGCTCAAGGGGCAGCCAGAGCACGCACATCGAGCCGGCGAAGTCGAAGTAGGAGATGTCGTGATGGAAGGGCGGGCGCGAGCGCGACCCGGCCTCGCGCAGGAACCAGTTGTCCATCACCAGGTTGATGCGCGCGGCGCCCAGGAGCTGCGCGGCGATGGCGGCGCAGGGCGATCCGCGGAGGAAGCGCTCGAACTCCGGGAAGTGGGACCAGCACCAGAAGTCCTCCCAGTAGGCCGGCGCCGCCGGGTCCTTGCAGTGGTTGCCGAGGTTGGGGGCCGGGTTCCGAAGGTCGGCCTCGATCCCCTGCCTGAGCAGGTCGATCCAGTCCTCGGAGAAGGCCCGGCGCAGGGCGACGACGCCGTCGCGCCGGAAGGCGGCGATGTCCTCGGGCGACAGGCGGGCGGCCTCGGCTTCGCTGATCATGGCAAGGACCTCGATCAAGTCCATGGGCAGTCGAGAGAATCATCGGTCAGACAGCGGGCCCTGGCAAGCGGCAGGGGTGGCCGGCCGCCGTCGCGATCGGCGATGGCGGCCCTCGCCAGGCGCGGCTGGTGCGGAGGCGGCCCCCGCCACATCTTTCGGTCCGAAGGCCAGGGGCCCGATCTTGGAAAGGAGCTTGCCATGGGCGCGATCCAGCAGTTCATCCGAGTGCTCTTCGCCGCGATAGACGTTGGCGAAAGGGCGCAGGCCGTCCAGTATCTGGGGCCTGAGGCCCTGCAGGCCCTCTCGCAGGACTTCAGGCGGCAGGCCGGGATCGATCCGGAGACCACCGCCGCGCCGGGCGAGGGGGCGAAGGCGCAGCCGCAGCGAGGTCATGCAGAGCTTCGACATCGTCACCATCCGCTTGTTCTTGGCGATTGCTGAGGCCGGCAGCATCGCCGGCGCGGCCCGGCGCGAGCACATCGCGGCCTCCGCGGTCAGCCGCCGCATCCACGACCTGGAGCTGACGCTCGGGGCGCCGCTGCTGGAGCGCCGGCCCCGCGGCGTGGTCCTGACGCCGGCGGGCGAGGTTTTCGCGGAGCACGGCCGGCGGCTCTTGACCCAGGTGCGGGAGCTGGACGCGGCGCTCAAGCATTTTGCCGAGGGCGGCCGCGGCCGGGTCCGGATCGCCGCCGTCACCTCGGCCATCGTGGGCCGGCTGGCGGATCTTCTGAAGGACGCCTCGGAGCGCTGGCCGGAGGTCGCGCTGGAGCTGGTCGAGCTCTACAGCGCGGAAGCCGTGGCCGCGGTCAGGGAGGGCGACTGCGAGCTCGGCGTCGTCGCGGACTCCGAGGACCTGGCCGGCCTCTCGGTGACCGACTTCTGCGCCGACCCGGTCTGGGTGGTCGCGGCGCGCGATCATCCGCTCTTTGCCGGACGCGCCGCGGGCCAGCCCGTCGCCTTCGCCGCGGCCCTCGAACATCCGGTGATCTCGCTGCATCAGGGCGGGGTGATCGACGAGATGCTGCACCAGGCGGCCGAGGCGCTGGGCAAGCCGCTGGAGCCGAGCCTGCGGGTCAGCCGCTTCGATTCCCTCCGGCGCCTGGTCGAGGCCGGTCTCGGCGTCGGCTTCCTCAGGGAGAACAGCGTCAAGCCCTACCTGACGGCCCTGGCCATCGAGGGCGCGCCGCTGGCCGAGGCCTGGGCGCGCAGCCGCCTGAAGATCGTCACCCGCGAAGCTGTGCCGCTGGCGCCCGCCGCCCAGGTGCTGCTCGAGTTCCTGAAGAAGGAGACTGCCGGCCTGGAATAGGGGTGCCCCTCACCCAGCTCCGGCTAGGTGTTTAGTCCCGGCATTTGATGGTGCATTCTTATCTCAGGCTTGGAAGGATGCGCTATGGGACAGGTTCTACACGGCAGCGCCACGACGACAGAGGCGGTGCGTCGAGCAATACAAGATAGTCAAGAGAGCCTGAGGGTTCTGGCCAGGCGCTACGGGATCAAC
>JANQGU010000292.1 GCA_028282935.1 Kiloniellales bacterium | reverse complement strand
TGGTCGCCGACGACATCAAGGCCGGCCGCCTGGTCTGCCCCTTCGGCCCGGTCTTCCCGACCCGCTTCGTCTATTCCCTGGTCGCCCCGCCCCACAAGGCCGAGCTGCCGAAGGTCGTCGCCTTCCGCAACTGGATCTCCGCCGAGGTGAGCGCCTTCCTGGAGTTCCGACCGCAGATCGGGGACGGCCCTGCCGAAACGGCAGACCAGGCATGATCTAAGAGCGTCGGTGCGGGACTGGTCTTCTCCCGGAAGCTCTGCCATCCTTGCCGGCTCGCGAGAAGAACCCCTGGGGAGATTCCGTAGTGTCCAGCGCGGAAAACGCTGACGAACCCGCGACCGCGGCCGGCATCAGGCCGGAGAGCCGGGCGATGATCGAGAAGCTCATCGCCTTCGACACGACCAGCCACAAGTCCAACCTGGAGCTGATCGCCTTCGTGCAGGACTACCTGAGCGAACTGGGCGTGGACTGCGAGCTGACCTACGACGACGACAAGCGCAAGGCGAACCTCTACGCGACCTTGGGGCCCAGCGACAGAGGCGGCATCGCGCTGTCCGGGCACACCGACGTGGTCCCGGTCGAAGGCCAGGAATGGTCGAGCGATCCCTTTGCGGTGACCGAAAAGGACGGCCGGCTCTACGGCCGCGGCACCACGGACATGAAGTCCTTCATCGCGGTCGCCCTGTCCTACGCGCCGCGCTTCCTGGCGGCCGAGCTCAAGACGCCGATCCACTACTGCTTCTCCTTCGACGAGGAGGTCGGCTGCCTCGGCGTGCCGCGGCTCTTGAAGGCGCTGGCGCAGAAGCCGGTGCGGCCGCAGGCCTGCATCGTCGGCGAGCCGACCGACATGAAGGTGGTCACCGCCCACAAGGGCATGCTGTCGCTGGTCTGCCGCGTGCGCGGCCTGGAGTGCCATTCCTCGCTGGCGCCGCAGGGGGTGAACGCGGTCCAGGCGGCGGCCCGGGTGATCGTCAAGCTGGAGGACATGGCGCGGCGCAAGGCCGCCGAGGGGCCCTTCGATCCCGGCTACACGGTGCCCTACACGACGATCCACACCGGCGTCGTCCAGGGCGGCACGGCGCTCAACATCGTGCCCAAGGACTGCCACTTCGTCTTCGAGTTCCGCAGCCTGCCCGAGGACGACGGCGAGGCGCTGCTGGCCGAGGTCAAGCGCTACGCCCACGAGGAGATCGAGCCGGCGATGAAGGCGATCGCGCCGGAGACCGGCTTCGACTGGGAGCCGCGCTCCAGCTTCCCCGGACTGCAGACGCCCGACGACGCCGAGGTCGTGGCCCTGGCCAAGGCCCTGACCGGGGCCAACACCACGGGCAAGGTGCCCTACGGCACCGAGGCCGGGCTGTTCCAGGAGAGCGGCATCCCGGTCGTGGTCTGCGGCCCGGGCAACATCGCCCAGGCCCACAAGCCCGACGAGTTCATCGACCTGGAACAGGTCGCCCTTTGCGAGCGCTTCATGGAGCGCCTGATCGAACGGACCACGCAAGCATGACGACCAAGGACGAACCCGGCGCCGGACGCACCCCCTACGCGGTTCAGCTGCGCCCGCCGGACATCTCGGACTGGCGCGAGAGCGAGACCGGCTTCGAGTACTTCCACAGCTTCGATTCCGGCAAGCCCGGCCCGCACGTCATGGTCTCCGCCGTCGTGCACGGCAACGAGATCTGCGGCGCGATCGCGGTCGACCGCCTGCTGCGCGACGGGCTCAGGCCCAAGGCCGGCTGGCTGACCCTCGGCTTCGCCAACGTCGAGGCCTATCTCAAGCTCGACCTCGAGCGGCCCGACGCCTTCCGCTTCGTCAACGAGGACTTCAACCGGGTCTGGTCCAAGGAGGCGCTGGAGTCCGATCGCGACAGCGTCGAGCTGCGCCGGGCGCGGCGGCTGCGCCCCCTGATCGATTCCGTCGACCTGCTGCTGGACCTGCATTCCATGCAGCACCCCTGCGTGCCCCTGATGCTGGCCGGGCCCGAGGACAAGGGCCTGAGCCTGGCCCAGCAGGTCGCCTATCCGGCGACCGTGGTCTGCGACGCCGGGCACAAGGCCGGCCGGCGGCTGCGCGACTACGCGAGCTTCCGCGATCCCAAGAGCCGCAAGAACGCCCTGCTGGTCGAGTGCGGCCAGCACTACGAGGCCGCCGCCGCGGAGGTCGCCATGGAGACGACCCTGCGCTTCCTGACCGTCGCCGGAACCATCGACGCGAGCCTGCTGGCCGACTACGGCTACCGCCAGGCGCCGGGGCCGCAGAAGGTCATCCGGGTCACCGAGGCGGTGACCATCGACAGCGAGGACTTCCGCTTCGCCGAGGCCTACAAGGGCCTCGAGGTTATCCCCAGGGCCGGCACCGTGATCGCCGAGGACGGCGGCCGACCGGTCCGCACGCCCTACGACAACTGCGTGCTGATCATGCCGACGCGGCGCGTGCGACCCGGGAACACGGCGGTCAGGCTCGGTCGCATCCTGGCATGACGGCGGGCGCCGCGCCGACGCCGGACAAGATCACCGCGACGCCCACCCGGGTCGCGCTCGCCCTGCTGATCGGCAGCCTCGGCGGCGCGGCGGCCCAGGCGGCGGACCTGCCCCTGGCCTGGATGATCGGCGCCATGCTGGCGACGACCCTGGCCGCGGCCCTCGGCCTGCCGATCGCCATGTGGCTGGGGCTGCGCGCGACCATGGTCACGGTGCTGGGCGTCATGCTCGGCAGCGCCTTCTCGCCGGAGATCCTGGACCGGCTCCTCGAATGGGCGCTGTCGCTGGCCTGCCTGGTGGTCTATGCCGGCGTCTCCGGCGCCCTTTGCCTGCAGGCCTTCGCGCGCCTGGCCCGCTTCGATCCGGTGACCGCCTACTTCTCGGCCATGCCGGGCGGGCTGGCCGAGATGACCCTGGTCGGCGGGGCGATGGGCGGGGACGAGCGGGTGATCTCGCTGATCCACGCCTCCCGCCTGCTGATCGTGATCCTCTGCCTGCCCTTCGCCTTCCAGCTC
>JANQGU010000022.1 GCA_028282935.1 Kiloniellales bacterium | reverse complement strand
CTCAAGGTCTCCCTGGCGACGATCTACAACACGCTCAAGAGCTTCACCGACCACGGCCTGTTGAAGATCGTGCCGCTGGGCGGCGACCGCATCCTCTTCGACACCAATACCCGGCCGCATTTCCACCTGCACATCGAGGAGACGGGCGAGCTGATCGAGCTGCCGCCCGATCCCGAGGCGCTCGCCGAGCGCTTGCAGGACTGCGACCGAGACCGCCTGGAGGTCCTGGCCCATGTGAGGCCCGCGCCCTCGCCGAAGGACGATTGACCAAAGCTATCGTTTCAATCTGATCAATCGATTGGGACTGAAGCCTCATGAATATTAGAATAATTCTAAGTCGAGTCGCCGCGCGACGCGGCATCACAGCTCGCAGCGAAAGTCAGCCCCAAGCGGAACTTGGCCCAAGCGGAACTTGGTTAGACAGAAACCCCACGACCAGGAGACCGAAATGTCCAAACGGCAGACCCTGACCACCTCGGCCGGCGCCCCCGTCGCCGACAACCAGAACTCGATGACCGCAGGCGCGCGCGGCCCGGTCCTGATGCAGGACTACCAGCTGATCGAGAAGCTGGCCCATCAGAACCGCGAGCGCATCCCGGAGCGCACGGTGCACGCCAAGGGTTGGGGCGCCTACGGCAGCTTCACCGTGACCCAGGACATCACCAAGTACACCCGCGCCAACGTCTTCTCCGAGGTCGGCAAGAAGACCGAGCTGATCACCCGCTTCTCCACCGTCGCCGGCGAGCAGGGCGCGGCCGACGCCGAGCGCGACGTGCGCGGCTTCTCGGTCAAGTTCTACACCGAGGAAGGCAACTGGGACATGGTCGGCAACAACACGCCGATCTTCTTCGTGCGGGACGCCTACAAGTTCCCGGACTTCATCCACACCCAGAAGCGCCATCCCAAGACCAACCTGCGCTCGCCCAAGGCGATGTGGGACTTCTGGTCGCTGTCGCCGGAAAGCCTGCACCAGGTGACCATCCTGATGTCGGACCGCGGCCTGCCGCAGACGGTGCGCCACATGAACGGCTACGGCTCGCACACCTTCTCCTTCATCAACGCGGAGGGCGAGCGCTTCTGGGTCAAGTTCCACTTCAAGACCCAGCAGGGCCACAAGCACTGGACCAACGCCGAGGCCGCAGACGTGGTCGGCCGGACCCGTGAATCGACCCAGGAGGACCTCTTCGGCGCCATCGAGAAGGGCGACTTCCCGAAATGGACCCTCTACGTCCAGGTCATGCCCGAGACCGATGCCGAGAAGACGCCCTACAATCCCTTCGACCTGACCAAGGTCTGGCCGCACGCCGACTACCCGCTGATCGAGGTCGGCGTCATGGAGCTGAACCGTAATCCGGAGAACTACTTCGCCGAGATCGAGCAGGTCGCCTTCTCGCCCTCGAACATCGTCCCGGGCATCGGCTTCTCGCCGGACAAGATGCTGCAGGCGCGGATCTTCTCCTACGCCGACGCGCACCGCTACCGCCTGGGCACCCACTACGAGGCCCTGCCGGTCAACGCGCCGAAGTGCCCGGTCCACCACTATCACAAGGACGGGCCGATGCGCTTCTTCGCCAACAACCCGCAGCCGGACGCCTACTACGAGCCGAACTCGGTGGGCGGCCCGGCCGAGGACGCCTCCTTCCGGGAGCCGCCGCTCAAGATCTCGGGCGACGCCGACCGCTACAACCACCGGGAAGGCAACGACGACTACACCCAGCCCGGCAACCTTTTCCGCCTGATGTCGGCGGAGCAGCAGGGCCGGCTCTTCTCCAACATCGCCGAGGCGATGCAGGGCGTGCCGGAGGACATCATCCAGCGCCAGCTGCAGCACTTCTACAAGGCCGACCCGGCCTACGGCGAAGGCGTGGCCAAGGCCCTGGGACTGGAGGTGAAGCTGGACGCAGCCGAATAGACCTTAGTTGACCAGGATGCTCGCCCAGGCATCCTGTCATTGAAGCGGGTCGTCGTCGGTTTCTGTTCCCTCTGCCGGCGGCGGCCCGATTTCTTTTACGGCGGCCCCACCGGATCCCCATCCGATCGCCGCAACGACCGCGCCTCAAGCCGGGTTCACGAACATATGAACGCGCGCGCCTGGCGGTGATCGTTGTTTTTCTGCTGTCGTCTCACGACTTTCTAGAAAACCCGGGGGTCGAAAATGCAACGTCAGGTGGTGCCGGAAGGAAGCTGCGTCGCTGGGCGCAGGGTCGACTGGGGGCTCTATCGCTACTTCCTGGCGGTCGCCAACGCCGGCAGCCTGACCGCGGCCGCCCGGCATCTCGGCGTCAGCCAGCCGACCGTCGGCCGTCAGATCCAAGCCCTGGAAGAGATCATCGGCGCCCGCCTCTTCGATCGGGCCAACAGCGGCTACGTGCTGACCGGCCCCGGAGAGGCCATCATCGAGCTGGCCCGGGCCATCGAGAACCAGGCCCTTGCCATCGAACGGCGGATCGCCGGCGAGGACGGTCGCGTCGAGGGCCGCGTCCGGGTTTCGGCGGCGGAGGGCCTTTCGACCTACTGGCTGGCACCGAGACTGCCGGAGCTCCGGGAACGCTATCCGGATATCGAGATCGAGCTCGTCGTCGGCTCCGCCGCCTTGGATCTCGTGCGCCGCGAAGCCGACATCGTCCTGCGCATCGGCGATCCGCGTTCGGAGGACCTGGTCGGCCGTCGCCTGGGCCAGGTCCACTTCGGCCTCTTCGCCGCCGAAAGCTATATCGCTGCGAAGGGCCTGCCGGAACGCCCGGACCAGCTCGCCGAGCACGCGGTCATAGAATCGACCGGCGCGATCGCCGACCTGGCCCAGGCCCGGCGCCTGAGGGACCTGGCGGGGGCCGCCCCGGCGCCGGTTCTCTGCAACAACCTGATGACGCAGTTCGCCGCGCTGCAGGCCGGCGTGGGCCTGATGGCCCTGCCGCTCTACATGGCGCAGGCGGTGCCGGGACTGCGGCGCCTGCTGGCGGAGGACTTCGACGTCGCGCTGGACCTCTGGCTGCTGGTCCATCGCGACCTGCGCCCCATGGCCCGGATCGGCGTGGTCTTCGAGTTCCTGGCCGAAGCCCTCCGCCGCGACAGCACGCTCTTCACGGGTTCGCCGGACTTTCACGTCAGCCATCCTTGAACGCCCGCGCGAAGCTCTCCAGCAGAGGCTTCAGCAGATAGCTGATCGCCAGGCGCTCGCCGGTCCGGATGAAGACCTCGGCGGGCATGCCGGGGACCAGCTCCAGGTCGCCCAGCCTGGCGAGCTCGGCGTCGTCGATGCGGATGCGGGCGACGAAGTAGGTGCCGCCGCGCGGGTCCTCGAGCTGATCCGCGGACAGGCTCTCGAGGGTGCCGAGGACCTCCGGCGTGGTCTGCTGGTCGAAGGCCGAGAGCCTGATCCTGGAGCTCTGCCCCGAGCGCAGCTTGTCCACGTCCTGCGGCAGGACCTGCGCCTGCAGGACGAGCGCGTCGTCGTCGGGCACGATCTCCATGACGGTCTCGCCGGCACGGATCACGCCGCCCACGGTGTGCGCCTTGAGGGCGAGGACCCTGCCCGACTGCGGTGCTCTGACCTCGATGCGCGCCAGGCGTGCTTCGGCGGCGACCCGCCGCTCGACCAGGCCTTGAATCCTGGCCTGCACGTCGCGGAGCTGCTCCGTGACCTCCTCCCGGAAGTCCTGATCGATCTGGATCTTCTGCAGGCCGACCTCGCCGATCGAGTTCGTCGCCCGGGCGATATCGGTGCTGTGCTCGGCGCTTTGCGCCTCGATCCGGCTGAGCTGCCGCTTGAGCTCCAGCACGCGGGTCAGGGGCGCGTGGCCCTTCTCGTGGAGCCGCTCCACCCCGGCGAGCTCCTGGCGGATCAGCTTCATCTGGCGCGACCGGGCCGCGCGCTGCGCCTTCAGGCCCGCGATCTGGTCGCGGAAGTTGGCGATCCGCTGCTCGAGGATCCGGCGCCGGCCCTCCCGCGCCGCCCTGCCGGCCCGGAACAGCTCCAACTGACCATCCAGGATGCCGCGAACCTTGGCCTCGCCGCCGAGGGCCAGGAGCGCGGCGTCGAAGGCGACGGTCTCGCTGCCGTCGACCTCGGCGCGCAGGCGCGCCTGCCGCGCCATCAGCTCGTGGAGCTGATCGACGACGATCGCGAGCTCCGCGCGCTCGATCGTGTCGTCGAGGCGCAGCAGCACCTGGCCGGCCTCCACGCTGTCGTCCTCGCGCACCAGGATCGCACCGATGATGCCGCCGTCCAGGTGCTGCACCGCCTTGCGGTTCGAGTCCACCACCACGGTGCCCGGCGCGACCACGGCGCCGTCGATCGTCGCGGTCGCGGACCAGGCCAAGAGGCCGCCGAAGAGGCCGATGACGACGACAAGCCCGGCCAGGATGAACGGCTTTGCGTTCTCGTCGGCGGCCGGCCGAGGTCTCTGCCCGGGCGGCAGCGCTTGTTGCACGGTCATAATGCCCTCGCTGTCTCGAGTGAGGTCACGTTGTGGCGCAGCACGCGGGCGCGCACGCGACCGCCGTCCATCACCTCTTCCTTGTCGCCGTAGGCCCATTGCGCGCCCCGGTCGAGCATGAGGATCTTGTCCATGACCGAGATCGCGCTCGGCCGGTGCGCGACCACCACGACGCTCCGGCCGCGCCGCTTCAGGTCCAGGATCGCCTGGGTCAGCGCCGCCTCGCCGGTGGCGTCGAGGTTCGAGTTGGGCTCGTCGAGCACCACGACGACCGGATCGCCGTAGAGCGCCCGGGCCAGGGCGATCCGCTGGCGCTGGCCGCCGGACAGCCGGCTGCCGCCTTCGCCGATCTGGGTCTCGTAGCCCTCGGGCAGCTGCAGGATCAGGTCGTGGACGCCGGCGCGCAGCGCGGCCTGTACGACCGCCGCGTCGTCGGCCTCCTCGCCGAAGCGGCTGATGTTCTCCCTGACGCTGCCGTTGAAGAGCTCCACGTCCTGCGGCAGGTAGCCGAGGGCCCGGCCGAGCTGCTCGGGTGCCCACTGCGCCAGGGTGGCGCCGTCGAGCCGCACGCTGCCGTGCTGCGGCTGCCAGATCCCGGCGAGCAGGCGCACCAGGGTCGACTTGCCGGAGCTGCTGGGACCGATGATGCCGAGCGCCTGGCCCGGCAGCACCTCGAAGGAGATCTTGGTGAGCAGCGGCTTGCGCGCATCGGGAGGGCCGGCATAGAGGTTTTCGACGGCCAGGTGCCCCCGGCAGTCCGGCAAGGCGGTGCGCGGCGGCGCCTCGGAGACCTGGCGCAGGAGCCGGTCCAGGCGCCGAAAGGCGGCCCGGGCCGCCGTGAAGTGGCGCCAGCTTCCGATCGCCTGATCGACCGGGGCAAGGGCGCGGCCCATGATGATCGAGGCGGCGATCATGACGCCCGGCGTGATCTCCTGCTGGATCACCAGCACGGCGCCGGTGCCCAGAATGGCCGCCTGCAGCGCGAGGCGCAGGGTCTTGGAGGCGGCGACGAAGGCGCCGGCCCGATCGCTTGCCTTGCCCTGGCCGCTGCGCGCGGCACGGTGGTACCAGAGCCAGCGCTCGCGCAGGCCGGCCAGCAGGTTCATCGAGCCGAGCACCTCGGCGTTGCGCTGGCCGGCGGTCGCGAGCGCCCGGCTGCTTTCGAGGAGGCCCGCCGCGCCGGCGAGCGGCCGGCGGGTCGCCAGCTCGTTCAGCGCGGCGATGGCCAGGAGGAAGAGCGCGCCCGAGGCGGCGACATGGCCGAGCCAGGGATGGAACAGGTAAAGGATCCCGATGTAGACGGGGGTCCAGGGCGCGTCGAAGAGCGCCAGCGGGCCCTGGCCCGAGAGGAACTCCCGAAAGCTGCTCAGATCCTGCAGGGGCCGCTCGCCCTCGTCGCTTCCGGTCAGCCGCGCCCGCTTCATGAAGGCCTTGAAGATCCGCCGGTTCAGCAGGCCGTCTATGCGGCCGCCGATCCGCACCAGGATGCGGGAACGCAGGAACTCCAGGACGCCCAGGATGACGAGCAGGCCGCCGACCAGCAGGGTCAGCGCGAGGAGGGTCGAAGTGTTGCCGCTGGTCAGCACGCGGTCGTAGACCAGGAGCATGTAGAGCGGGATCGAGAGCATCAGGAGGTTGATGAAGAAGCTGAAGAAGCCGGTCATCAGGAGGCTGCCCCGGCAGGCCCTGACCGCCTGGCGGGCTTCCGATGCCATTCGCTGTGCCTGTCTCATGACCTTTGCCTTTCCAAGGGGAGCTTTGGCCAAGGGGAGCTTTGGCCAAGGGGAGCTTTGGCCAAGGGGAGCTTTGGAGGGCGCCCTGCGGGAGGCGGGGCCCGGACCCGGTGCCGGACCCCGCCCCTCTCGCGCCCTGCCTCGGATGGGGGACCGCGGCAGGGGACCTCGAACGGGGGGCCTCAGACGCCGGCGGCGTCCTCGCCGAGCGCAACGTTGCCGTCGTTCAGGTCGGTCACGGCGACACCCAGCAGCGTCACCTGATCCGCACCGGCGGCGCCGTCGAGGTCGATCACCGTGGCGACCTCTCCGTCGACCTCCACCTCCTCGGCCGCGGCCTGGACCTCGCCGAGGTTCGCGAAGCCGAAGTCGCTGATGTCAAGGACGTCGTTCAGCGCGTCGAACTGCTCGACGCGGTCCTGGCCGCTGCCCTGCTCGAAGACGAAGCTGTCCGCGCCCTCGCCGCCGGTGAGGAAGTCGTTGTCGGCACCGCCGTTCAGGACCGAGCCGTCCGCGCCGGCCATCAGGCTGTCGGCGCCCGCCCCGCCGTTGATCTCGCCCTCGACCCGGCCGTCCTCGCCGACGCTCACGACGTCGTTGCCGGCGCCGGTGTCGAGGTCGCCGGCGACCACGCCGCCGTTGACGCCGACCACGTCGTTTCCGGAGCCGAGCAGAACATCGCCGCGCAGCACGCCGTCGTTCTGGTTCAGGGTGATGTCGCCCTGGGAGCCGGCGGCGTCGATGGCGATGCCGTTGCCGCCCTCGATCACGCCCTCGTTGGTGATGCTGCCGACGAAGGCGACGCCCTCCTCGATCAGGATGCCGGCTTCCGTCTCCGACGCGATCCGGCCGTCCTCGCCGTTGGTGACGCTGCCGGTGACGGTGGCGACCTCCTCGCCGGAGCCGTTGAAGAAGCGCAGGCCGGCCGGAACGTTGCCGTCGCCGCGGCCCTGGATCAGGCCGTCGTTGGCGATGGTGATGTTCTCGTTCAGGGCGTCTTCCGCCGCGGCACCGACCTGGACCGAGACGCCGCTGCCGTCGTTGCCCCGGCCGGCGTCGATGCGGCCCTCGTTCTCGACGGCGATGTCGTCGGCGGTGCCGTCGAGGTAGAGGGTGCCGTTGCGCTGGTCGCCGACGCCGGCCACCTCGCCTTCGTTGCGGAAGGTGACGTTGTCGCCGTCCAGGTTCACGGCGCGGCTGCCGGACTCGATCCGACCCTCGTTCTCGATCGTCAGGTCGTGCTCGGCGTTGCCGATGTAGAGGCCGTTGCGCGGGCCGCTGATCACGCCCCGGCTGCCGTTGACGATCTCGCCGTCGAAGGCGACGCCGTCCTCGACCACCAGGCCGCCGAGGAAGCCGACGTCGACCTCGGCCGAGATGCTGCCGCTGTTGACCACGCGGCCGGTCACGGTCGCTTCGGCCTCGCCCGAGCCATTGAAGAAGCGCAGGCCGCTGGAGCCGTTCGCGGCCACACGGCCGCCGTCGAACTCGGCCTGGCCGCGGCCCTGGATGGTGCCTGCGTTCTCGATGACGATGTTCTCGTTGGTCGCGTCCTCGGCGGCGGCGCCGACCTGGACCGAGATGCCGTCGCCGAGGTTGCCTTCGCCGGCATCGATCAGGCCGCGATTCTCGACGGTGATGTCGTCGCCGGTGCCGTCGATGTAGGTCGTGCCGTTGCGCTGGTCGTCGGTGCCCAGCACCCGGCCGCGATTGACGAAGGTCAGCTCGTCGCCGTCCAGGTTCACCGCCCGGCTGTCGGAGGTCACCAGGCCGCGGTTGACGAAGTCGCCGCCGTTGTGGTCGGCGTTGCCGAAGTAGACGCCGTTCTGCACGCCCGAGACGACGCCGCGGCTGGAGTTGGTGAGGGTGCCTTCGAAGCCGACGCCATTGGCCACGCGAATGCCGGCCACGGTGCCGTTGGCGCCTTCCGAAGTGATCGTGCCGCGGTTGGTGATGTCGCCGGTGAAGGCCGACGGCCCCTCGACTCCCGAGGCCAGGCGGATGCCGTCGCCCGCCAGAGGCGAGCCGGCGGCCGCGTTGCCCCGGCCCTGGATGCTGCCCGAGTTGAAGACCTCGGCATCGACCTCTTCGCCCAGCTCCAGGGAGATGCCGGCACCCTGGTTGCCCTCGCCGGCATCGATCAGGCCGCTGTTCACGATCTCGTAGTCCTCGGCGGTGTTGTCCGCGTAGACGGTGCCGTTGCGCTGGTCGCCGGTGCCCAGGATCTTGCCGCGGTTGAGGAGCGAGACCCCCTCGCCGTCGATGTCGACGCCCCGGCTGTCGGAGGAGATCACGCCGCGATTGACGAGCCGCCCGGAGTCCGCGCCCTCGGCGAAGCTGACGCCGTTGAAGCCGCCGGCGATGGTTCCGGAGTTGAAGATCCGCGCGTCCTCGCCGTTGACCTGGATCGCGGTGTCCTCGGCTTCGATCGAGCCGCCGCGCAGGTTGAGGATCCTGGCGTCCTCGCCGTTGATCTCGACGGTCGCGGTATCGCCTTGCGTGGCCAGCCGGCCGGCGTTCAGGAGCGTCACGTCGTCGTTGTCGATGGTCAGAACCGGGGCGCCATCGACGCTGGAGGCGTCGCCCCGCCCGACCAGGAAGCGCTGTCCGTCGACTTCACTGGTCAGGGGCTGGTCGTTTCCGTCCGGAACAAAGACGAGCCGGTTGGAGATGAATTTGAGGAATCTGCTCACTGGAGGTCTCCTGTCCAAAGGGTTTCACGAGAGCGCCCTTTGTCATTTAGAAGAGCTCCAATCTGCAAAAACGGGCAGTATTGAATGACGGCCATTCAACTTTGAATGCCCGCTTTATATGACCGGCCTCCTGCTGTTTTTTTGGATCGAAGCGCGCCTAACTGGATTCGATGGCGCGCAGATAACCCGGTTGGTTCTGCTTCGCGCCGCCCTGTTCTCTTGAAGACCCGATCCCGGCAAAGGCGGCCACGATGATAGATTTTTACTATCAAATCGTCGCTCTTCGCCGGGTTGTTCGAGGGCAGCCCATCGCCATCTGTTCAGTTCATCTGTAGACCCGATCCTTGGGGACGAGAGGAGGCAGGATCACCATGAAGAAGCTGGCTTTGGTCGCTTTGATGACCGGCATGACGCTGTCCTACGCCCAGGCGGCGACGATCACGAAGGACGAGGTGCTCGCCGCGCAAGCGGCCTGGGCCGAGGGCATCGTCGGCATAGGGCAGGCCTACCTGGACAAGGACGACTACCGGGCGGCCGCGTCCCGGCACATCAAGGACCTTTACGCCTACGAGCAGGGCGGCGTGCTGTTCAAGCCGACCCTGGCCGCAAAGGATCAGTTCCGCGAGACCTACGATCAGGCGCTGTCCTACTTCGTCGGCGGCGGCAACGAGGAGGACAGCGGCTTCGCGACCCGGCCCTGGGCGAAGGTCCGTTTCGGCGAGCGGCAGATCGTGATCAACGGCAGCTCGGCCGCCGCGATGGGCAACTACTACTTCACCCCCGTCGATTCCGACGCCGAGACCAAGGTCGAATACACCTTCGGCTATATCAGGGACGAGGACGGAAAGCTCCGCATCAACGTCCACCACTCCTCGCTGCCCTTTCAGAACTAGGACACTATCCGATCGGATGTAATGCCCGGACTTCAGGGTATCGGCGCAGGACTCCCGGTCGGACGCCAAGGCGTCTGACCGGGATCTGCGTTGCTGCGGTGGACGCCGCTATCAAGGGCTTGCGCGAATCGGATAGCCGCTGCCCGGAGCCTTGCCTAGGCTGTCGTCCTGGCCGGCAGGCCAATCCCTTCGAGGCAAAGAGCGGCCGTGCGGGACGCCATGGCGAAGAAGAAGTCGAAAAAGCCGGAGGCCGCGACAGAGACGCCCAAGAAGCGGATGTCGAGGAAGGCCTTCGACAAGAGGCTCGAGAAGCTCCAGATCGAGCTCTGCCGGCTCCAGGCCTGGGTGGTCGAGAAGGGGCTGCGGGTGGTGGTCGTCTTCGAGGGCCGCGACGCGGCCGGCAAGGGCGGGGTCATCAAGCGCATCACCGAAAGGGTCAGCCCGCGGGTCTTCCGGGTCGTCGCCCTGCCGGCGCCGACCGAGCGGGAGAAGACCCAGCTCTACGTCCAGCGCTACATGCCGCACTTCCCGGCCGCCGGCGAGGTCATGCTCTTCGACCGGAGCTGGTACAACCGGGCCGGGGTCGAGCACGTCATGGGCTTCTGCACCCAGACGCAGTACGAGCGCTTTCTGCGCATCTGCCCGATGTTCGAGCGCGAGCTGATCGAGGACGGGATCATCCTGATCAAGTACTTCTTCGACGTCAGCCGGAAGGTGCAGGAAGAGCGTTTCATCGCCCGCGCCCGGGACCCCCGCAAGCACTGGAAGCTGAGCCCGATGGACATCGAGTCCTGGGCCCGCTGGTGGGACTACACCAAGGCCTACGAGGCCATGATCCAAGCGACCGACACGGACTACGCGCCCTGGTACAGGGTCGCCGCCGACGACAAGCGCTCCGCGCGCCTGAACTGCATCTCGCACTTTCTGAGCATGATCCCCTACGAGGAGATCCCCTTCGAGCTGCCGCCCCTGCCCAAGCGCCGCAAGCGTGGCAAGGACACCCCCGACCGGGTTTCCTTCAGCCACAGCGTGCCCGAGATCTATTGAGCCCAGCCGGCCGGCAGCCCGAGCGCCAGGCCGGCGCTCAGCCGGGAAACTCCGGGAAGCTCAGCGTGCCATCGCGCTCGATCTGCTCGGCCAGCGCGACCTCCCAGTCGAGATAGGCCTGCATCGCCGCCTCGACGCCGCTGTCGCGGTCGTAGGGGCGGTGGTAGACGTCCTCTTCCGGGTGCAGCGCGGTCTCCCTGCCCGGCACCAGCGGCAGGCCCGCCGCCGCCCAGGCCGCCGTGCCGCCTTCGAGCGCGGCGAGGGATCGCTTCGGCCAGCACGCCGCGAACTCGGCCGCGGCGAGCTTCGCCAGGCGGCCATCCTCGCTGGTGAAGACCAGCTTCGACCGACTCCCAAAGGTGTCCTCCACCTCTGCCAGCCGGGCGCGGATCGCCCAGGCGGCGCCGGGGATGTGGCCGGCACGGTAGGCGAGGCTGTTGCCCAGGTCGACAACGAAAGCCTCATCTTCCCCGGACCTCAGAGCCTCCGGCGCCAGGGTCTCGACCTTGGCGGCCGCCAGCTCGGGCACCTCGGCCCCGCCGGGACCGGTCTCCAGCTCCCAGCCTTCCAGCCCCTCGGCCAGGACCGCGACGCCGGGGAAGCCCATCTGGTTGAGCCAGCTCGCGGTCATGGTCGCGCGCACGGCACTGTCGTCGATCAGGACGATGCGCGCCGCCCGCACCGCGATCCAGCGGTCGGTCGCCTGGACGAGCTGGCCGCCGGGCGCCGAGAGCGAGCCGGGCAGATGGCCGGCAGCGTACTCCTCGGGATCGCGCACGTCGAGCAGGTAGAGCGTCCGGTCCTCGGCCTCGGCCTGCCAGGCGCGCAGGTCCTCGGGGTCGATCCACTTGACCCCGAAGCGGTCGCCGACCTGGGCCGCGGCCGCCCGGGCCCAGGAGCGCGCGTCGCCGCCGACCGGGGCGAAGCGCCGCCCGGCGCCGCGCTCCAGCTCGAAGCCGGCCAGGTGCCAGCCCATGGTGCCGTTGCGCAGCGCGACCACGGGATTGGGCACTCCGGCGTTGATCAGGGACTGCGCGCCGATGATCGAGCGGGTCCGCCCCGCGCAGTTGACCACGACCAGCGTCTCGGGATCGGGCGCCAGGTCGCGGATGCGGTAGACCAGCTCGGCCCCGGGCGCATCGATGCCGCCGGGGATGTTCATCGCCCGGTATTCCTCGAAGGGCCGGCTGTCGAGGATCACCAGGTCCGCGCCGGCGTCGAGCTTGGCCTTCAGCTCCTCGGCGCCGATGTTGGGCGTGTCGTGGCGTTGCTCGATCACCTCGCCGAAGGCCTTGGAGGGCACGTTGATCCCGGAGAAGAGCTCGAAGCCCGCCGCGCCCCAGGCCGCGACGCCGCCCTCCAGGATCCTGACGTCCGCGTAGCCGGCTGCCGCTAGCACCGCCGCCGCCCGTTCCGCCAGGCCTTCGCCCCCAACCTCTTCGCCCCCGTCGCAGAGCACGACCGGCGTCGCCGGGCGCGGCACGAGATCGCGGAGCCGCAGCTCCAGACGGCTGAGCGGCAGGTTGGTCGCCAGGAGAATGTGGCTCCGGCCGAAGACCCCCTGCTCGCGCAGGTCCAGCAGCGCCAGCTCGCCGCCCTCGCGGAGGGCCGCGTGCAGGGCCGCCGGCGTGACCGTGTCGGTCATCGCGCGTCGGGGTGGGGCGGGTAGAATTCGGCCCGGCCGCTCTCCAGCTCGTACTTGACCCGCTGGGTCATCTCGCTGATCGCCTTGCCGTACATGTGCAGGTGCAGCTTGGGGCCGTCACCGCGCATGTGGATCGAGTGGATGTCTTCGGGCAGCAGGCAGACCCCGGTGCCGGGCTTGACGGTGATCTCCTCGATGACCTCCATCGGGACCGCCGCTTCGCCCGCCGGCCGTCGATAGATCTTGTTGTGCTCCTCGCCGACGACGCCGACGACCACCGCCCAGGTGGTGTGATTGTGCGGCGCCGTGTCCTTCTGAGCGCTGCCCCGGTTGAGATAGAGCGCGAAGCGCTTGTCCGGATCCAGGGAGAGGGTATAGAGCCGGTTCTCCAGACCATCGTCGGGTGCCGGGAAGTCCTCGGGCGGAAAGAGGTCGCTGCACGCCGCCAGGGCCAGCAGCTCGGCGCGGATCGCGCTCAGTGCCTCGCGGGTGATGCCCTGCTCGCCCTCGATGCGGCGCACCGCCGCCACGGTCTCGGCGACCGCCCGCTCGCGTTCCTTCACCCTCTCCATGGTCTCCTCCCTTAGGGTCCTTCCTCGGAGTCCATTCTAGCCGAGCCCGGCCGCGGCCGGAACGCCTCTTCGGGGACGCCGGCCTTGCGCGTCGGGGACCGGCGGCGCCCTACCTGCGGATGGCGAAGGCGTAGTCGGGATGAAGGATCCGGTTGCGGACGATCCAGGACACGCCCCGGGTCCAGGATTGATCGGTGTTGCCGCGGATCTCCGCCTGGTACTCGATCACGATCTTCTTGGTCGCCGCGTCCCGCGCCCGGATCACGATCGCCAGCTCCATGTTCGACACCTTGTTGACGACGCCCGTGACGGCGAGCTCCGCGCCGAGCTTTCGCGCCAGGTCGGCATCGCAGCCGTTGCAGCCCCGCAGGCTGTTGACCCCGGCGACCTCCGCCGCCAGCGGCGCGGTGTCGCGCAGCTCGAAGCGGCCCGATTCGGTGAGCAGCTCCCGCAGCAGGTCCGAGACCAGGGCCAGGCGCTGGATCTCCGCCGAGTTGTCCGCGCCGTAGTCGGTCTCCTGGCTCCAGTTGACGAACTCGAAGTCGAAGACGGCAGCGACCCGTGGCGCGTCCTCGGCCTTGGCCGCAGCGGCAAGCGCCACCGCCGCCAGGGCGAGTCCGAGCAGGGCGCCGAGGCGGCCGAGCATCGCCCGCCTTCCCGCGGCAGGTGATCTCTGGCTTGCGCGCGCCGACTCCATCTTCGCCTCCGCCTCTGCTTGCCCGGGCAGCAGTCTAGGCCAAGCGGCGGCGTGACGCGATCCCGCTCTCGGGACGCGCCGGCCTCAGTTCTTGCCCATGGCGTCGCCCCGCCCCTCTTCGTAGGGGCTCTTCGTCCTTGCGGACTCCTCGGCCTCTTTCTTCGGCGGCGCTTGGCAGGCGAAGAGCAGGCCGGCTGTCAGGCCGGCGACGATCCGGACCAGCAGCCGGCGTCTCTGGAGGGCTTCGGGCATCGGCATCTCCCAGCAGGACCGGCAGTATGCCCGCCGAGGGAGGGCAAAGGTCTGACTTCCCGGTGATGACCGCGGGGCGGAAGGGGTCCGCGCGGCCCGGGCGCCCTTGTGGCGCGAAGGAGAAGAAACTAGCCTCGGTGCGGAGCGAGAGTTGCAAGCCTCGACGACGAGATGCCGACGAGAAGCATCGAACCTTCAAGGGAGGACGGCCTATGAGATCCATGAAACCGACGCTGCGCGGCGCCCCGATGGCAAACGTGACGACAATCGTGACCGCAGTCCTGACCGCGATCCTGACCGCCGGGAGCGCGGCCGCCGCCGACATCGAGCTGCCCAAGCAGCTCGCCTGGACCGCCTACGGCACCGGCTCGGCCGGCTACAACCAGGCGGTCGCCATCGGCGGCGCGCTCAAGAACGAGCTGGGCATCGACCTGCGGGTGCTGCCGGGCAAGAACGACGTCTCGCGGACCGAGCCGCTGCGCCAGCG
>JANQGU010000019.1 GCA_028282935.1 Kiloniellales bacterium | reverse complement strand
CCCCTTTACGTGGCGTCGGTCGGCGGCGGCGACAGGACACGGCACGAGGGCAACTACGTCATGCGGAGGGTGGCGATCCACGACGGCCGCACCCGGCCGCAGCCCTTCAGCCTGGACCGTGAGGGCTTCGAGCTGGTGTCCCAGGCCAGCGCGGTCGCCGACTTCTACGACGACGGCCAGATCGCCGCGGTCTACGACGCGGAGGTGAAGGACCTTCTGCTCCGGGCGACCGGGGCCTCGCGAGTCGAGATCTTCGACCACACCCGGCGCGCCGCGTCGCTGGAGGTCCAGAAGGCGCGGCGGATCCGGGAGCCGGCCTCGATCATCCACAACGACTACACCGCCCGCTCGGGCCCGCAGCGCCTGCGCGATCACTTCGCGGAGACCCCCGAAGAGGCGGAGGCGCTGTTGCGCCGGCGCTTCGCGATCGTCAACGTCTGGCGCTCGATCCGCGGCGTGGTGCGGACCGCGCCGCTGGCGCTCTGCGACGCCGCCAGCGTCGCGCCGGAGGACCTGGTCTCCGTCGAGCGCCAGGCCAGGGACCGCATCGGGGAGATCCAGCAGGCCCTCTACAGCCCGGCGCACCGCTGGTACAGCTTCCCCGGAATGCGGCCCGACGAGGCGCTGCTGATCAAGACCTACGATTCGGCGACCGACGGCCGCGCTCGCTTCACCATCCACACCTCCTTCGAGGACCCCGGGGCGCCGGCCGACGCGCCGCCCCGGGAAAGCCTGGAGACCCGCTGCTTCGTCTTCTTCTGAGGCGCCGCTCCCCGCCAGACCGGACTCACGACTGCGGACAGCGCGGTTTCCGATCGAAGGGCGGGCGCAGCCGCTGCAGGCGGGTGGTCAGGATCTCGTTGGCCAGGCCGCGCCCGGCGGTCTGGCCGGCCTGGTTGCTGAACTCGAAGTGGATCCCGGCCAGGATCCGGGCCCGGCCGGCCTCGAAGGCGGCCGCGGAGAAGCTGGCGAAGGACCTCGGACCGGCGATGGCGTCGTCACCCTCGAAGCTGAAGGCGATGAAGTCCGTGCAGTAGAAGCCGGCGAGGATCGTCGCGCCCGCGCCCGCGAAGGTGCTCTGTCCCGAGCTGTGCTCCGGCGAGGAGCCGAGGCTGCCGTTGCGCGGCACCCAGCCGGGATCGGCGAGCGTCAGCGGGTTGCCGTCGCTGTCCGCCTCCACGATCGCGGTGCCGGGCCGCCAGAACTGGAAGTTGACCTTGTTGCTCCAGGCCGGAAGCACCGCGTCCCCCAGGGCCATGCCCAGGAGGGCGAAGAGGCGCGCGCTGTCCGAGATCGAGTCCGTCGTCTCCTCCTGCTCGGCGACCACGGCCGCGACCTTGATCCACTCCCCGGGCGGCTGGGCGCTGCCGCCGCCGCCGCGCCAGAAGCGGAAGATCTCGTCGAAGGCGGCGTTGGGCAGGTTGCCGTTGCCGAGGAGCTGCACCTCCGCCAGGGCGCCGGCATAGGCGAGGCTGTCCAGGGCAGGCGGGCCGTCGCTCTCGTAGGGCAGGGAGCTGGCGATGCCGAAGGGCAGCAGCTCGGCGAACTGGGCCGAGGTGAAGTCGCGGCGGAACTGGCCGGGCGCGGTCCCGCCGGGCAGGACCTGCTGCGGCGCGGCGCCGTCGTTCTCGCGCAGCTCGACCACCGCTTCGCCGACCCTCTCGCCCCAGAGCTGCCCGGCGACCACCTGGCCGCCGGCGCCGAGCCGCGCCAGGTCGGCCGCCAGTTGGACATCGAAGTCGCCCGCCCGCTCGGGCACCAGGGCGACCAGGACCGCGTGGGCCGCGGCCGCGGCCGCGGCCTCCCGGTTGCCGCGCCGGGGCGCGCCCACGGGTTCGACCAGGGCGAAGTCGCGGCCGAAGAAGCGGTCGAAATGGCCGAGGCGGGCGCGGTCGATCCCGTTGACCGCGTCGTAGATGGCGATGTTGACCATCGCGTAGAGGCGGGCCGCGACCGGCGTGCCCAGGCGCTCCTCCCGGACCGCGTCCAGGGCCTGTTCGTTCCAGGCGAGGACCACCGCCCCCCTGTCAGCCCCCTCGTCCGCCCGGGCGGCAACGCCGGCGGCAAGCAGGATCACGAGGGCCAGGGTCGAGGCCCGCCCCGACACGACGGATCCGTAGCGAGATATCAGACGCATTGCCTTCCCCTCTCGTTCTTCTTTTTCGGAATGAGAAGGAAAGCCTAGCGACGCAGGCGGACACGCCCAGGTGGCAATTGTCACTCCGAACGCAGCCGCCTAGAGCATGATCGTGTCACGCCTATGTGGCGTGACGCGTGAATCATGCTCTAACTTGTTGGAGTAGATCAAGATTCACGGATCAGATCGATTCGATCTGATCCGATCTTGATCTAGGCCGCGACGGGCGGGATCACGGCGCCGGCGTCACCGCGGAAGCGGGAGCCGCGCTGCGGGGCGCGGCCGCGGCCTGGGCGCGGACGCTCTCCCAGGCGGCGACGGTCTGGCGGGTCAGGTCGCGGACGGCGGCCGTGATGTCGGCCTCGAAGTGCGCGACCGAGGACAGGAGGGCCCGGCGCAGCTTGGCCTCGTAGGGATCGGCGATGCCCTTCGGATGGCCCCGCCCCAGCTGCACCCCGGCGTCGCGCGCGACCTCGAAGAGGTCCTGCGGCGTCCTGAAGGACCGCGGGACGGAGAGCTCGGCATAGTGGTCGTCCCAGGCGAAGACCCAGAACTTCTCCCGGCGCTCGAAACCCAGGTAGGGATGCAGGACCACGTAGCCGACGTAGCGGGGCAGGACGAAGGACAGACGCGCCTGGGCGACCGCCACCCGGGTGATCGCCTTCCTGGGCCTCTGGATGCAGTCGACGCCGATCAGGTCGCGGATGGCCTTGGCCTCCAGGATGACGTCGTCCTCGGGCGCGCCGGTCGCGCCCTCGACCCGCAGCAGGTACTTCTCCCGGAAGGCGCTGCCGATCCCGAGCGTCAGGGCCCCCAGGCTCTTGATGTCGAAGAAGCCCGCCGGCAGCTCGGGATGCGCCTCGCGCATCTGCCTGCGGTACTGCTGCGACGCGCGCTCGAAGTCCCGCCGCGACATCTCGATCGGCTGCATCAGCGCCTCGGCCTTGGCGAGCAGCTCGCGGCGTCCTTTCGCGAAGCCGGCGCGCAGGCGCGTGGCCAGCGCCGGTTCGGGCGGCACGGCATCGCCGTCCCGCAGGCCGCTGCGATAGCCCTCCAGAAAGGCGGCCAGGACGGCGTCGGCGCGCTCGGCGATCCCCAGGGCCCGGCTCGCCAGGCGGAGGGAAACGCCGAAGCGCACCAGGTCGAGGACGGCCGGTCCGGCGGCCGCGTCGTCGAAGTCCGCCAGGCCGCGCTGCCGCTCGGTCACGCTGTAGTTCTCGAGGTGGGCGTCGCCGTGCAGGTTGACCAGCGCCATGACCTCCAGATCGCGCGCGAAGCGGCGGCAGACCGCCTGCGCGAAGGGCCGGTTGATGAAGCGGAAGTAGCCGTAGGGACCGGCGAGGATGCGCGCACGCAAGCCGGGCTGCTTGGAGAAGTCATAGGCCTCGAGCGAAACGGCCAGCGAGGCGGCGGGGTCCTGTCCGGCGGCCGCCGCCGGGTCGGCGCGCAGGCTGGGAGCGCTCGCCAGGCTCAGCGCCAGTGCTATGGCGAGCGGGCGACCGGCCGCGGCGGCCGGAAACGGAGGTCGAGGGTGCTGGCTCGGCACCTGGCGTCTCCCACGCAGCCCTCCGGCCCGCCGACAGACCCTCGAGGACGCGGCCGACGCGGAGTCTCGGGTAGGGCCTCCAAGTTAACGCAAGCAAGCGTGCCGAAGTCCAGCGCAAACCCGGGGCGGAGGCGCGCGTCGATCGGGAGATCTACACAAAGGAGCCAAAGTCCGGTTGGGGCTGCGGTCTGATCCACCTGGAGCGTCGGACTTGCCAAAGCACCAAGCCGCTGAGCGCCTGTACCAAGCCCGGCTCCGGGAGCCGGACCTCGACCCCGCCCCACGTCTAGCCAAGCAGGTCGATCAGGGACAGCACGACCAGCCCGGCGCACAAGGGGACAAAGACGAACCATCTGGCCAGGGTCATGACCCTCATCAGCACCCGCAGGACCATCACGGCCGCGCAGAGGCAGGCCGCGAAGGCGAGCAGCAGCGTGCCGTGGTCCTCCGGCGTGGCGGCGCTCCAGAACATGGCGGCCAGGGCCAGGAGCGCGACGGCGACGACGAACTGAGCGAGCGCGATCACTTGGCGGCCCTCCAGCGGCGCGGCGCTTCTTGGGAGCGGAACGAGCAGATCAGCCTTCGTCTCCTGTGACGGCATCGTAGATGCTTCGCGGCGCGGCGTTGCGGCGCCTGGATCGAGGTCGCGCCCGCGCGCTCGAGACCACGCCTCAGCTCACCTCGAAGTGGACGTCGACCGGGCTGCAGGCCTGGCCGTTGATCGGGACGATGTCCTGGGGGCAGGCCGAGAGGGCCACGTAGCAGTCCATCTCGGCACGCAGGACGACGTGGTCGCCGGGCTTGGAGGCCGGCGGCAGCCAGTCGATCGAGAGGTCCGGGCCGATCGGGATGTTCATCCAGAGGTTCAGGGGCGAGGGCACCTCGCCGACCCGGGCGCCGACCGCCTTCATGGCCATGCGCAGGTTGTCGGCGCAGTTGTCGTGGTAGCCCTCGACCCCCAGGGTCCGGAAGCGGTAGAGGTCGCAGGCGGCGATGAAGGTGTCGTGGATCCCGGGCGAGCTGTCCTCGAGGAAGGTCAGGATCGGCCGGCGCCGGTTGGTGACCAGGGCGTCGCCCGGCCGCGGGGTCATGCGGTCGAGCCAGGCCCGGGCGTGCTCCATGGAGAGGAACTCGTTCAGGGCCGCGGCGTTGAAGGCCCAGGTGTCGCAGACCTGGGTGCCGTGGGTGTTGACGACCTTGATCCGCTGGCCGGCGTCCAGCCGCACCGCCCGGCCGCAGCGCGCCGGGACCGCGTAGCGCCGCCCCGGCTCGGCCCGGCCGTCGGCCGAGATCGGCGCGGTCAGGGTGGCGTTGACACCGTCCTCGTCGCCGTTGTCGGGGGGGCGCTCGCTCATCCGGCCCCCGGGATCGCGTGCCGCTTGTTGCGGATCATCTGGCCGCACTTGCGCTGGCAGATCGGGTTGCTGCCGTCCAGCCAGGCCTGGGCGAAGTGGCTGACGAAGGGCTCCGCCGCCAGGATCTCGGCCAGCGGGCGGTGGCGGATGTTGAACTCGCTGCGGCGCAGCCCGGCAAGGTCGAGGGTCTGCAGCTCCTCGTTCGAGCCCGCGGTCCAGCAGCAGGCCGAGACGTAGCCCTCGCAGTTGATGTAGGGCCGGTTCTGGACCGCCGACTTGCAGACGATGCCCTCGCCGTCGGTGGTCTCGACCGGGATCTCCGGCCCGAGCGACCCGGGAGACGCCTCGGGAGATGCCTCGGGGAGGTCGGCGAAGCGGGCCTTGAAATAGGCGCCGTCATGGACCGAAGGCTCCAGGCTGCGGTGCTCCCCGTCGGGCATCTGGTAGTCGAAGCGCTCGCGGGCGCCGAAGCGGATGGTGTCGATCAGCACGAACTTCCGAAAGCCCATGTCGCGGGCCAGCGCCTGCGCCTCCAGCACCTGGTGCTCGTTGTGCCGGAACAGGATGTAGTGCCACTCGGCCCGGGCGCCGGTGGCGATGTAGGCCGCCGCGTTGGCCATGATCTTGTCGAAGCTGGTGTTGATCCGATAGAGCGGGTTGCTGTCGGCCAGGCCGTCGATGTGGAACTCGACGTGGGAGCCGGTCCGGTTGAAATACTCGCCCAGCTTGGTCCACCACCTGGTCGAGCGCAGGCTGGCGTTGGTCGAGATCGAGACCTTGACGCCCCGCGCGGTCAGGTGGTCGCAGATCTCCAGGCACTGCGGCGCGGCGAGGGGATCGCCCAGGCCGCCGCAGAGGTCGACGTCGACCACCCGCCGGCAGAAGTCGTCGGTGAAGTGGGCCTGGAAGTCGGCCAGCGTCAGCTCGATGTTCTGAACCTTCATCAGGTTCGGCCGGCAGCGGTCGAGCTCCTTGGTGCGCGAGCACATCGGACAGCCGGCGTTGCACTTGTCCGTGAGCTCGATATGGAAGCTGTAGGGCCGGTCTTGGCTGAACATCGCTGGTATCGGCCTTCCCGCTGTGCGCTGCCGGTGCTGGCGCCGCTGTCCAAAAAAGACAGCCGAGCGCTCCGGGGGTATCACCTCGGCGCCCGCCTGTCGATGCCCGGCTTCCTTGATGTGGGGGCGCCGCGGGCAAGAAAAAGGGCCGCGCGGTCTCGCGCGGCCCTTTCAGGCTGTGGTCTTAAGCGACCTGGCTTAGAAGCCCATGTCGCCCATGCCGCCCATGCCGCCGGCACCGGCGGGCATGGCAGGCTCTTTCTTCTCGGGCTTCTCGGCGACCATGGCCTCGGTGGTGATCAGGACACCGGCGACGGAGGCCGCGTCCTGGAGCGCGGTGCGCACCACCTTGGTCGGGTCGATGATGCCTTCCTTGACCAGGTCGACGTAGTCGCCGGTCTGGGCGTTGAAGCCGAAGGTCGCGTCCTTCTTCTCCATGATCTTGCCGACCACGATCGAGCCGTCGGCCCCGGCGTTGATGGCGATCTGCCGCGCCGGCACCTGCAGGGCGCGGCGGACGATGTCCACGCCGACCCGCTGGTCGTCGTTGCCCGGCTCGACCTTGTCGAGCGCCTTGAGGCTGCGCAGCAGGGCCACGCCGCCGCCCGGGACGATGCCCTCCTCGACGGCCGCGCGGGTCGCGTTCATGGCGTCCTCGACCCGGTCCTTGCGCTCCTTCACCTCGACCTCGGTGGCGCCGCCGACGCGGATCACCGCAACACCGCCGGCCAGCTTGGCCAGGCGCTCCTGCAGCTTCTCCTTGTCGTAGTCGGAGGAGGTCTCTTCGACCTGCTGGCGGATCTGCGC
>JANQGU010000008.1 GCA_028282935.1 Kiloniellales bacterium | reverse complement strand
TGACGGCGAAGGCCCGGACCAGGGCGGCGCGGCGCGCCAGGCCGAGCGAGAGGCGCTGCGGGTAGGCGTCGCGGAACTCGGCCAGGCCGGCGACCTCCAAGAGATGCTCCAGGAAGGCCGGATCAGCCGCGCCTGCCTGCCCTCCCTCGGTCCCGCCCTCTGCCCCACGCTCTGCAAGGACCAGCTCGACGTTCTGCATCACCGTCAGCCAGGGCAGCAGGCGGGGCTCCTGGAAGACATAGCCGATCCGGGGCGCGCTCGCCGCCCCCTGCCAGCCGACCCGGCCCTCGAAGTCCTGGTCGAGGCCGGCGATGAGGTTCAGCAGGGTCGTCTTGCCGCAGCCCGAGGGGCCGAGGATGCAGAGGAACTCGCCGCGCGACACGCCGAGGCGCAGGTCCTTGAGGACGGAGCGGGGGCCGGAGTCGTCGCGCGCCGGGTAGCGCTTCTCGGCGACCTCGATCTCCAGCCTGCCTAGCGGCGCCATCGGTTCACCCTGCGCTCCAGGGGCTGCAGCCCGGCGAGCTCGATGACCTGGACCACCGCCACGAAAGCGAGGGTATAGGCCAGGATGGCGGCGACGTCGAAAAGGCCGAAGAAGACCGAAAGCTGGAAGCCGACCCCGTTGCTGCGGCCCAGAAGCTCGACCACCAGGACGATCTTCCAGATCAAGGCGAGCCCCGAGCGCGCCGCCGCCACCACGAAGGGCACGAGCTGCGGCAGGACCACGTAGCGCAGGATCCGCCAGCGGCCCAGCCGGAAGCTGCGCGCCATCTCCAGGTAGCTCGGATCCAGCGCCCGGGCGCCCTCGCGGACGGTGACCACAACGTTGGGGATCTTGTTGATCGCGACCGCGGCGATCGCCGCCGCCTCGACCAGGCCGAACCAGACGTAGCAGAGGATGATGGTGACCAGGGCCGGCAGGTTCAGGAACAGCACCAGCCAGCCGTCGAAGATCCGGTCCAGGAGCCGCGAGCGCCCCAGGGCGATGCCGATCGCCACGCCGAAGGCCATGGCGAGCAGGAAGCTCGCCGCGACCCGGGCCAGGGTGACCGCCAGGTGATAGAGCAGCTCGCCGCTGGCCAGCGCCTCGGCCAGCACCGCCAGGACCTCCAGCGGCGGCGGCAGGGCGCGGCTCTCGGCCAGGACCGCCGCAAGCTGCCAGAGCAGCACCAGGACCAGCAGGGACAGGCCGTAGAGGCCGAAGCCGGCGCGGGCGATCATGGGGCCCTATCGACGCTCCTTGGTATCAGTAGGTGAAGTGCGGCCAGAAGGTTCCCGGTGCCAGCTCGCCCGAGGGGCCGACCAGCTGCTCGCCGCCCTGTTCGGCCAGAATGGCGAAGAGCTTGGCGGCGTCCTTGCGCTGCTCGCTACGCCAGTGGAAGGGGATGCCGTGGCGGAAGCCGGCGCGCAGGGCGACGAAGGTGGCATCGTCCTTGGCCCGCATCTTGGGCCGCAGCCGCTCCCACTCGGCATCGGAGATGCTCATGATGCGCTTCGCCTCCCGGGTCGCGTTCAGGAAGGCCATGATGTCGTCGCGCTGCGCCTCGCCCTGGCTTTCCCGGAAGACGTAGCCGAGCAGGGGCACCCGCGAGACCAACCCGAAGCTCTCGGCCATCTCGTTGACCCCGAGCAGGGGCCGGTAGCCGCGGGCCTGGAGCCGCGCCGCGAAGGGCCAGTAGTTGATCACCGCATCCAGGCGCCCGGCCTGGATCTGCTCGTTCAGCAGCGGCGCGGCGGCGAAGACCTTGTCGACCTCGCCGTCGAGGTCGGCGCCCAGGCGCTCCAGCCCGTAGCCGCGCAGCAGAAGCCAGCTCTTGTCGAGCGGGCCGCCGGCGATGCCCAGGCGGCGGCCCTTGAGGTCGGCGATCTCCTTGATCGGGGAATCCGCCGGCACCATCAGCGACCCCAAGGCCGTCGAATAGGGCACGAAGGTATAGTCGGCGCCTTCCGCGCGCTGGCGCGAGACCCAGATCCAGTCGGTGACGATCACGTCGGCCTCGCCCGCCTGCAGGGCGACCTTGGAGGCGTTGGTGTTGGCCAGGGCCAGGACCTCGAGCTCCAGCTCCTGGTCCGCCGCCAGTCCGTGGTGACGGATCACGTCCATCTCCCAGCTGACGGTGCCGAACTTGATGACGGCGACCTTGAGCCGGCCCGCCAGGGCCGAGGCGGGCGCCAGCGCGACCGCCAGGGCCACCGCCGCAAGGGCCAGGCGCAGCGGCCGGCAGGATCGGATGCCGTGACGCAGCATCATTTGGCTCCCTTCAGGAAACGGTTGCGGACCAGGTAGGACACGCCGCGCGACCACGACTTGTCGGTGTTGCCGCGGATGTCGACGCTCATGACGCGGAGCAGTTTGCCGGAAGCGACCTCCCGCTCATAGAGGTTGATGTTGAGAATCAGGTTGCTGACCTTTTGAACCGTGCCCGTCACGGCCCGTTCCGCCCCCAGCCCGCCGGCGATCTTGGTGTCGCAGCCGTTGCAGCCATGGAGGTAGCCGGCCGCCTCGACCTCGGAGGCGACGGGCGTCAGGTCGACGATCCGGTAGCGGCCGGAGTCCGCCAGCATCTGCCGCAGCAGATCGCTGATCAGGCCCAGGCGGGCCTGCTCGTCGGCGCGCGGCCCGTTGGTCTCGCCTTCCAGGCTGGTGTCGATCAGCTCGAAATCGAAGACCGCGAGCGGCAGCGCCTGCTCCGCCAGCGCCGCCGAGCCCGCCGACAACAACGACGATAGGCCTACGACCAAAGCGCAGAGAGCCCGCGGCGCGCGCGGCGCGTGAAGCTCGCTCATCTCTCCTCCCCAAGTGGCATTCCCAAGTGGCATTTTGTTTTTGCTTGCAGTTAGGATACCTTAACTCTGTCTAAAAAGCAGGCACATGGGGAGGCGATGCCGAGCAACTCGGGGAGGTACCCCTGCGCGGCGGGCGGTAGCAG
>JANQGU010000412.1 GCA_028282935.1 Kiloniellales bacterium | reverse complement strand
CTCTTCCTCCTTCGACTAACAGCTTCCCCACCCGTTTTGAGCGCTGGCGGCCCGCCCCTGCCGTCAGAGGCTGTAAGCATCTTAACCGGATATGTTACCCGGGCCTTAGAATGCAAGCGGAGCGCGGGCGGCGGCACGGCACCATCGGGGTTTCCGAAGACTCCCTGCCCTCCGGGCGATCAGCGGGGCCCTCAAGGCGATCAACAGACTCACTCACGGAGAAAGCGGCAGGCGGCGGAGCGGTCGTCAGGCGCCGTAGCTGGCGATCTCGATGAGGTTGTTGTCGGGATCGCGGCAGTAGACCGAGGTGATGGGGCCCTCGGCGCCGGTTCTCTCGCCGGGGCCCCACTCGATCGGCACGCCGCAGGCCTCGAGGTGGGCGATGACCGCCTCGATCGCCTGGCCGGCGACGAAGCAGAGATCGGCGCTACCGGGCAGTGGCTGCTCGGCGACCAGGTCGACCGGCGTTGGGTGGAGATGCAGGTTGATCTTCTGCCGCCCGTAGTGAAGCGCCACCCGGCCCTCGCCGAAGTCCCGGCGCTGCATGCCCAGCACCTCCTCGTAGAAGGCGCAGGTCGCCTCGATGTCCCGCACGGTCAGGACCAGGTGGTCGAGGCGCTCTATGGCGATCCCGGTCATCGGCGGGACCTACTCGGCCGGAACCGCGACCGGCCGGCGCAGCTCGCCCGGCAGCAGGACCGCGGCCAGGAACCCGAGGCCGGAGAAGGCCGCCAGCACGAAGAACAGCAAGGTGAACTCGCCGGTGACGCCCTTGGTCCAGGAGACGAACCAGATCGCCAGGGGCGCGACCCCGAAGGCGAGGACGAACTTGATCCCGAAGGCCAGGTTGCGGTGGCGCTGCGGCGTGAAGCGGGCCAGCAGCATGTTCTCCGCGGGCAGCACCGCGGTGCTCATCATCACCGAGAGCATCGCGGCCAGGACCAGCGGCAGGCCGAAAGCGGTGGCGACCGCCGCCAGCATGATCACCTGGAGCAGCAAGCCGGCCAGGTAGATCGGCTTCAAGGGATAGCGGTCCGCCAGATGCCCGCCGATGACCTGCATCCCGGCGGCCACGATGTAGACGATCGTGACCACCGTGCCGACGCCGAGGGTCCCCTCGCCCAGCATGTCGGCGAGCCGCAGGTCGAAGACCTTGGGAAAGGCGGTCTGGGTCGCGTGGAAGATGAAGCCGATGCAGAACATGGTGACCAGAAGTATCAGGAAGGCCCGCAGCATGTCGGCGCGGCTGTGCACCGGCTCGGGCGTGCGGTCTTCCTTGGGATCGACGACCCAGCCGCGCGCCAGGCAGTAGACCAGGGCCAAGCCGGTCAGGATGGAAACCGTGCCCGGAACGAAGAAGGCGGCGCGCCAGCCGAAGCCGTCGATCAGGCCGCCGGTGATCACCCCGGCCGCGCCGATGCCCAGGCCGCCGAAGATGCCGTTGATGCCGAGCGCCTTGCCGCGCGCCTCGGCGCAGCGGACGACCCAGGCGATCCCGACGGGATGATAGATGGCGGCGAAGACCCCCAGCCCGGCCAGGCCGAGCATCATGGCCTCCGGCGAGGGCGCCAGGCCGCAGAGCCAGCAGGCCGCGCCCATGCCGAGGAACATGACCGCCATCATGCCCGGCGCGCTCCAGCGGTCCGCCAGCCAGCCGGCCGGCAGGGCGCAGAGTCCGACCAGCAGCGAGCCCAAGGTCCAGAGGCCGATCAGCTCGTGGAAGGGCCGCCCCCACTCGGCCTCCAGCGCCAGCACGATGACGAAGAAGAAGGCCGTGAGCATGTGCATGTAGGCATGGCCGAGGCAGGAAAACCCGAGGGAAAGTCTGGCCTGCCAGACGGACATCGCAGCTTGCTCCTTGTGACCGGTCCCTGTCGGTACACGCCCCCTGCAAGGTGGACAAGAAGCGAAAGCGCAGGGCAGTTATGCGCTGTGACAGATTTGTGCCGAAAGCGACACAAGTTGTGACAACGATAGGTCGAGAATGGTCTTCATAATGACGCCCCAATTGAGCCTTTTACTAGCCTCAATGCCTTGGAATGCTTAGGGCGTCGGGAGAGGGAAGAGTGGCAGTAGCAGGACGAGGATACAATGCAGACCGCCGACGCACTGATGAACAGCCAAGCCCCCGCCCCCGCACAGCGGGCCCACGACGGTTCGCCCGATGACATCGACATCGACCGGATCGTCTGGGATCTGGAGTACCGCGAAGAAGTCCGCCGCCGCCTCAATCACTCCGGTTGACGGCGCCGGTCCGGCAGACCTTATCCCTGACCGCCGGGTGCGATCCGCTCGGCATCGCTGTTCGGGCTTGAACAGCGGCGGGGAATCCCCGATGTTTCGCTTTCGCAAGACCGTTCCTTCGGGTGCAGGACGCGCCCGAACCACCACGTAAAGGCTCAAGATGTCTCCAAGGCGATCGACGGCCCTCGCCGGGCCGCGGCTGCGGCGCTGCGTCACCTTCTGCGCGGCGGCCTCGCTCACCCTGCTCGCCGCGCTGGCCACGCCCACCGCGAGCCGGGCCGAGGACCCCCTGCGCGAGGCCGCGATGGTCCTCTTCATCTCGTTCTGGAACACCACCGGCTTCCTGATGGCCTGTCCCAGCTATGTCGGCGAGGACCCGCCCTACCTGGAGGCGGCCGAGGCCTGGAAGAAACGCCACGATCCGATTCTCCAACGCATGTCCATCGTGATCGAGCGCAGCGGCGGCCTGCCCGACGCGGAAAAGCAGCGTATCGCCGACGACGCTCTGCGCGAGGCCAAGACCTGGCTGGCGGCACGCGGCGACTCCGGCCTCTACTGTTTCGGACTCGACGCGGAACTGGACGCCGGCACCTTCGACTTCGAGAACCAGCAGGAAGTCCTGCCCGCCCTGCAGCGCCTGATGAAGGCCGACCTCAGCTAGGCTCTCGCCGCTTCCCGTCCTTGTCCGGCGCCGCCTTGTCCTGGAGGCGTGCGTCCTCCGCGCCGCGGGTCTCGGCGCCGATCCACTGCAGGAAGGCCGGGTTGCCGGCCTCGATCGGCAGGGCGACGACGCAAGGACAGTCGTAGCCGTGGTGCGCCGTGACGAAGGCGTTCAGCTCCTCGACCAGCTCGCGTCGGGTCTTGGCGATCAGCACCGCTTCGCTGCCCTCCTGGACTTTGCCGTCCCACCAGAAGATCGGAACCATGCCGGGAATCACGTTGGCGCAGGCCGCAAGTCGCGCCTCGACCAGCGCGCGCCCCAAGCCCTTCGCCTCTTCCGGCGTCTCCGCCGTCATGTAGACTAGGCAGTAGGCCATGCAGCTCTCGCCTCCTCTCGGAATCCTCTCCGAACGTCGTCTCGCCCAGCCGTGATTCGCCTCGTGTCGCAATCTAGCTTAGGATGCAGGCGAGGTCACCGAAGTCACTCAACGGGGGCCCCTTTGACGGGGGGGGAGGAGAAGTGATGGAGGCCAAGGTGATCCCGCTGCGCCGCAGTTGGCGGCGAACCAGCGGAGGCAGGGCCGCGGCACGGCCCTCGCCGGCTCAGCAGGCTTGGCTGCTGCGCGGTCTGGATCAACCGGGTGGCAAGCTGCCCCTCTTCGATCACGAGGGGCAGCCGATCAGTCCCAGGACGATCAAGAGCTGCATCGCGCGCGGTTGGGCCGAGCCCTGGTTCGCGAACCCGATCAAGCCGGACTGGCTGGTCTGCAAGCTGACGGTCGCCGGGCGGGAAGCGATAACCGCCGGGAAGCCATCGCGCTGAGCGAGGGCGGACGCCGGCACAGAAGGTCACCGGGCTTCGTCTCGAGCCCCGGAAAGATGTTTCTTGTGCCCGCCTTCGTGATCGCAATCACTGCGGCAAGAACGGACCGGACTTACCTACATGGTGATGACGGCCCAACGAAACGGGGTAGCTCGCCATGACACCGCTTGTCGCGGTCCTTTCCTTCTCCTTCAGATCCCCGCTGGTCTTGCGGCGGGAGTTGCTGAGCGTCCTGCGAGGCGGTTTCGTTGTTTTCCTGCTCGCGATGCTGGCGCTGCCGGTCGCCGCGGAGACCAAGCGGATCGGCCCCAAGCTCTTCGACGCCAAAGAGCTGCTTATGGTAGACGTGATCGGCAGCATCGAGATCACGGTCGGCGAGGGGCCGAAGATCGAGGTCGTGCTGGAAGGCGAGCCGCGCCTTCTGGAAGACCTCTCGCTGCGCGGGAACGGCGATACCCTGGTCATCGCGCGCAAGAAGGACTGGCTCGACTTTCCGGAGCGGCAGCTCTACCCCTGGCGCGACGTCTACCCCAGCGTGACTCTCCGCCTCCCTGCCGGCACCCCAATCACCCTGGACGGGGTCATCGGCGAGGCGCGGATCGGCGATATCGCCGCGCCTCTGGCGATGGAGGTCAGCCTGCTGGACGCCAAGGTCGGCGACGTCAGCGATGCGACCCTCAAGCTGCACGGCCGCGGCGACATCGCCCTGGGCAAGGTCGCCGGGCGCCTGTCGATCCTCTCGAGTGGCAGCAGCGAGGTGACCGTGGGCGACGTCGGCCAAGCCGAGATCAAGAAGTCCGGCAGCGGCGACATTGCCCTGGGGGTCGTCGCCGGGGGCCTGAGCTACGACAGCGCCGGCAGCGGCGATACCAGGGTCGCGGCGGTGAACGGCCTGGTCGAGGTGCTGATCAACGGCAGCGGCGGCTTGCGGATCGGCGGCGGCGAGGCAAGTCCCCTGCGGCTGCGCCTCAACGGCTCGGGCGACTTCCGCATCGAGGGCACGGCCGTGAACCCGGACGTGACCATCAACGGCTCCGGCTCGGTCCGGGTCCAGACCCACCGGGGCACCCTGCGCCTGCGCTCCTTCTCCGGCGCCGTTACCTACGACGAGCAGGGCGGGGTTTCCATCACCCAATAGGTCGAATCAGCTCGACCCGAAGACCTGCTTCAGGAGCTCGGTGGTGCGCGCCGCGGGGTCGTTTCGGATCGCCGCCTCCTCCTTCGCGACGTAGAAGAAGATGCCGTCCAGCGCCTTCTCCACGACGTAGCCCCGCAGGTCGGACTTGACGTCCGGCATGAAGGGGATCGCCTGGTAGCTCTCCATCATCCGGTCGACCGAGGCCAGGGCCCCGACCTCGGCCAGGCTGCGGTCGACGATCGGCGCCATCTTGTCCGACAAGGGCGCCGACATCTTGCCCTTGAAGTACTGGGTCGCCGCGTCGTCGGGACCGTCGAAGATCCGCTTGGCGTCGTCCAGGGACATCTCGCCGATCGCCTGGACGAAGAGGTCGCGGGCTTCCGGCGCCGCGGCCTCGGCTGCCCGGTTCAGCTTCAGCTCGACGTCGTCGGCCAGGTTCGACAGACCGACGGTCTTCAGGGCCGACTGAACCTGCCGGAAGGCCCCGGGCAGGGGAATGTGGATCTCCGGATCCAGGTTGAAGCCGTCCGCGGCCCCGACCTGCGCGACCACCTTCTCGGAGCCGACGCGCAAGGCCTCGCGCAGCCCGGCGGCGATGTCCTGGTTGCCGAGGACTCCGCCCTCCGCGTCGCTCCCCATCAGCGTCTCCAGGCCCTTCTTGAAGAGGTCGCCTTGGGCGGCGGCGCCGCCGCCCGCAACCGTGAGCGACAGGGCGAGAATGGCCGTCGCAAGGGCCGGACCCAGCGGCAGCCGGCATCGCCCTGCCGCCGGCTTCGCCGGGCGAATCCGGAATCTGGCATTCGAATCAACTAACTGCGAAGATCTGCAATCGGAGTCCATCCGCGGCGTGCTCCGTCCCTCGTTCCAGTCACAGCGCTGCGCGGGCTGTCGCCGCTGTCTGCCAGGGTCCACTCTAGGCCAAAGCGGGCACGAAGACACAGGAAAGCCGCTTGCCTTGCCATTGCCTTCGAGTATAACTCCCGGCGATTCCGTTCCTTTTGGACTCCGAGCCTCTCACCTGGAATTGCCCCGTCCTGGCCGGTGGCTCATCAGCCAAGATCATGACGCAAAAACCGCGACAGACAGGATTTCACGAGAGCTTTGATCGCCAGGACGAGATCAAGGGCAGCTCCGACCGCGCCTTCGGCGTGACGGTCGGCGGCATCCTTGTGGCAATCGCCGGCTATCGGCTGTTTCACGATCCGGCGCTGGATGTCGTCAACTCGATTCTCCTGGCCGTCGGCGGGCCACTGATCCTGCTGGGACTGGCTTGGCCGCGGCTGCTCGCGCCCCTGAACCGGGCCTGGATCCGTCTGGGACTTCTTCTTTCGCGCGTCGCCAATCCGGTCTTCATGGCCCTGATCTTCTATCTGACCATCTTCCCGATCGGGGTGGTGATAAGGCTGGCCGGCAAGGATCCGCTCAAACGGCGTTGGGCGCCCAAAGCCGAGACCTACTGGATAGAGCGATCGCCCCCCGGTCCACGACCGGAGACCATGACGCAGCAGTTCTAGACGTTTGGCTTGGCCTGAAGCGCCAGGAAGGTAGAGATGAGCTTTCTGTTAGAGTTTTGGCATTTCATGCGGGAGCGCCGGAAGTTCTGGCTGCTGCCGATCTTCGTCATGATGTTGGTCTTCGGCGGCCTTATCGTCCTGACCAAGGGCTCCGCGATCGCGCCCTTCATCTACACGATCTTCTGAGCCTCGGCGCCGAAGCCTATGAACATCCTTGGGATTTCGGCCTTCTACCACGACAGCGCCGCGGCCTTGGTCTGTGACGGTGAGATTCGCGCGGCCGCACAGGAAGAGCGCTTCACGCGGAAGAAGCACGACTCGGAGTTCCCCGCCGAGGCCTTGGCGTACTGCCTGGCCGAAGCCGGGATCGATCTCGACGCGGTCGACTACGTCGCCTTCTACGACAAGCCCTTCCTGAAGTTCGAGCGGCTGATCGAGACCTATCTCGCCTTTGCGCCGCGCGGCTTTCAGTCCTTTCGCATGGCGGTGCCGGTCTGGCTGAAGGAGAAGCTGTTCCAGAAGTCCCTGCTGCGCGACGAGTTGCGGCGGAACTGTCCGGACTTCGACTGGCAGAAGCGTCTGCTCTTCGCCGAGCACCACCAAAGCCACGCGGCCTCGGCCTTCTTCCCCTCTCCCTTCGACGACGCCGTGGTCCTGACGATGGACGGGGTCGGCGAATGGGCGACGACCTCGGCTGGCTTCGGCCAGGGCAACCGGCTCGAGATCGAGCGGGAGATCCATTTCCCACATTCGCTGGGGCTGCTCTATTCGGCCTTCACCTACTACACGGGCTTCAAGGTCAACTCGGGGGAATACAAGGTCATGGGGCTGGCGCCCTATGGCGAGCCGCTGCACAAGACGACAATCCTGGACAACCTGATCGATCTGAAGCCGGACGGGTCCTTTCGCCTGGACATGTCCTACTTCAACTATTGCACCGGCCTGACCATGACCACCGAGAAGTTCCATCGGCTCTTCGGGGGGCCGCCGCGCAAGCCGGAGGACCGCCTGACGCAGCGCGAGATGGACCTCGCCGCCTCGATCCAGGCCGTGGTCGAGGAAGTCGTGCTGCGCCTGACCCGCGGGCTCGCCAAGGAAAACCGCTCGAAGAACCTCTGCCTCGCGGGCGGGGTCGCGCTCAACTGCGTGGCCAACGGCAAGGTGCTCCGCGACGCCAGCTTCGACGAGATCTGGATCCAGCCGGCGGCCGGCGACGCCGGCGGCGCCCTGGGGGCGGCCTTGACCGCCTATCACCTGTTCCAGGACAAGCCGCGGCACGCGCACAACGGCCTCGATGCCATGAAGGGCAGCTATCTCGGACCGGCCTTCGAGCAGACGGCGATCGAGGAGAGCCTGACGGCCAGCGGCGCCCGCTTCGAGGTCCTGAGCGGCGACGAGACCATTCGCCGCACCGCGGAGGCGCTGGCCGCGGAGAAAGCTGTCGGCTGGTTCAACGGCCGCATGGAGTTCGGCCCACGCGCCCTGGGCGCGCGCTCGATCCTCGGTGACCCCCGTTCGCCGAGCATGCAGAAGCTCCTCAACCTCAAGGTCAAGTATCGCGAGAGCTTCCGCCCCTTTGCGCCCAGCGTGCTCAGGGAGAACGTCGCCGACTACTTCGAGATGGACAGCGACAGCCCATACATGCTGCTGGTGGCCGATGTCGTGTCGCAGAGACGGATCGCGATGAACGACGCCGAAAAGGCGCTCTTCGGGATCGACAAGCTCAACGTGGCCCGATCGGACATTCCCGCCGTCACCCACGTCGACTACTCCGCGCGGGTCCAGACCGTGCACCGCGAGACCAACCCGCGCTATCACGCGCTGATCTCGGCCTTCCGCGACCTCACCGGCTGCCCGGTGGTGGTCAACACCAGCTTCAACGTGCGCGGCGAGCCGATCGTCTGCACGCCTGCCGACGCCTTCCGCTGCTTCATGGGCACCGACATCGAGGTCCTGGTTGTCGGAGACTGCTTCCTCAGGAAAGAGGACCAGGATCCGAAGCTTCGGCTCGACTACAAGGAGGCCTTCGAGCTTGACTGAGGCTGCCAAGGTTCAGCCGAAGGCCGGCCGCGCCTTCGGCCGTCTCCGTCTTTCGGCAATCGTCTTCGCCCTTCTCGGAGCCCTGGGACTCGCCGGCTACAACGCAGCCCTCCCCTACGAGACGAAGGTGACGGTCTCGGAGCTCACGCGCGAGGACGACGGCTCCCTGTCCGGCGACTTCTCGCTGCCCTGGCCGCTCAAGATCAACAAGACGGCTATAGAGGACATCCGCGTGACGGCCCCGGACGGCTCGGAGCTCAGGCAATACGAAAGCCATGCCGCCTTCTTCAACGACCCGGACAGTCCCGGTTTCTTCGTCGATCGACCGATAATCACGCTTCGCTTGGCCCCGGCGGCACAGGCTGCGCCCGACACCGTCCTCTCCGTGATCTTGCCGGCCAAGACTCGGGACATCCTCTATCATCTGCCCTTCGGTGTCGCGGCGTTCCTGTTCCTGGCGTCCTGGCTCGGACCAGGTTTACGGGCGAGTCTCGCCCCCCTCAGGGCCCGCGTCCTGGCCGTCGCGGGAGGCGGCGTCGCTCTGGCCCTGGGCGGCTTCTTCGGGCTGGCCATCGCGGAGGGCATCGCTGTCTGGCTTGCCCTGCTGGCCTTGATTCTAGGTCCAATGGTCACCGCGACCGTGCTGCTGCAGGCGGAATCGGAGTCCTCGGGAAGGCAATCCAAGGTCCGGGAGCCCCTGATCAAGCTGGCGCTCCTGCTCGGCACGGTCCTCGGCTGCTGCATCCTCTTCGAAGGCTACCTTGCGTGGGACGGCGCGCAAGCCCAGGACGCGCCGTCAAGCTCCGCCGAAACGACAAATGACTGGTTCCTGCTGCCGGATGACGTCGTCCGCCGTGCGGTCAAGCGCAGACAGGTCCTGACCCTGCCGGAAGACTGGCGCCGCCGCGACGAGACGGTCGAAGGCACCACTTCCGCCTACACCTGGCACGGTGCGCTCCATATTCACGACAAGTGGGGCTTCCGACGCCAGGACGGCCCCTTCCCGGCCAAGGATCCGGAAAAGCTCCGCATCATGGTGGTCGGGGACAGTCTGACCTATGGCTACGGCATCGACGATCGGTGGACCTACAGCAACCTACTGGAGCAAAGCCTGCAGGACAGCCACCGGCTGGAGGTCGCCAACCTGGGCCGCAGCGGGTACCAGAGCGAGGATCTCGTTTGGGTGCTTCGCCGGTTTCTGCCGCAACTCGACCCGGATCTCGTCATCTATGCGGTCTGCCTGAACGATTTCCTGCCCTCGGGTCAGGGAGAGTATGCGGCCTATCCCTTCCCCTTGCCCGAGGACTGGAAGTTCTATCTCTCGAAGCGGACCAATCTAGCCCGCCTGTTCAAGGACGCCTATCAGAGCCTGCTGCTGGCCCTCGACCTCCAGTCCGACTTCTTCGACGATATTCTGGCCGGCAAGGCGGACTACAAGGCCCGCTTCGCCAGCGATGTCGCGGCGATGAACGACTTCGTGCGCGGCGAAGGCTTGCCGCCGATCATCGGGATCGTGTTTCACCAATCGCCCGGCGGCGACCCGCGCGCCTGGGATCTCATTGAGGTCGCCGAAGGGGCGCTGTCGGACGCCGACTTCGATCTGATCTCGGTCATGTCGTGGCGCGAGAGGTTCAAGGGCCAGGCCTTTCCCGTCAGCCGCTGGGAAGGCCACCCCAACGAACTTGCCCACAGCCTGGTCGCGCAGAGCCTCAACGAAAGGCTGCTCCGCCACCCAAGGCTTGAGGGTTAC
>JANQGU010000331.1 GCA_028282935.1 Kiloniellales bacterium | reverse complement strand
TGACCGGCGACTACAGCCGGGGTGCCGCCGGCTTCTGGATCGAGAAGGGCGAGCTGACCCATCCGGTCAGCGAGCTGACCGTCGCCGGCAACCTGAAGGACATGTTCTTGAACCTGACCCCGGCCAGCGACCTGGTCTTCCGCTACGGCGTCAACGCCCCGACCCTGCGCGTCGACGGCATGACCCTGGCCGGGAGCTGATCGGGAAGGCTTCCCCTCACCCTCCCATCGCCTGACGGCGGGGGGCGTAGCCCGGCGCTACGCGCCCCTCTCCCCGATCCAGCGAGCCGCCCCCTCACCCGCTCGCGGCTAACGCCGCTCCCACCCTCTCCCTCGGGGAGAGGGTTGCGTAGGCTTGGCGAGGCAGCCAGCCGAGCCTTAGCCGGAGCTGGGTGAGGGGTCGTCCCTCGTGGCCGCCTCGAGGATCAACACCAGCACCCCTTGTAGGTTCTCCAGGACCTCGTTGTTCCAGAATCGGATGACCCGATATCCCTGGGCCTCCAGCCAACGGGTCCGGCGGGCGTCCTGCGACCTGCCGTCCGGCGCGCCATGCTGGCCACCATCCACCTCGACCACCAGAGCCGCGCTCAAGCAGAAGAAGTCGACGACGTAGGGACCCAGAGGCACCTGCCGGCGGAACTTAAGCCCTGAAAGCTGCCGGTTGCGCAAAGCCGACCAGAGCCTCGCCTCGGCCCGGGTCTGGTTGCGGCGCAGTTCTTGGGCGCGGATGGTGGACACAGCAAGGAGTTCACCACGGCGAGCAGCGGGGCGCCACCCCTCACCCGGCCGCTGCGCGGCCACCCTCTCCCGGCGGGAGAGGGTTATTGTCCCTCTCCCACGGGGAGAGGGATGCGCAGGCTTGGCGAGGCCGAGGGTCGAGCCTTAGCCGAAGCTGGGTGAGGGGCCGAAGCTGGGTGAGGGGCCGGAGCCGGACGATCGCCGGCCGGTCAGCCGGCCATGCTCTCGAAGAGCTCGAGCTGCCAGGTCATCTCGTCCTCGCTCAAGGGATAGCCGCCGCCGCGCGGGCGCAGCAGGTCGCCGGGCGCGATGCCGCCCAGGCGGGTCTGGAGCTGGACCGCGAACTCGGCCGAGAGCCCGGCCTTCCAGGCCAGGGAGACCACGCCCTTGGCGCTCTGGGCGTCGAGCACCTTGGCGATCGAGGCCTCGGCGAGGCCGGACTTCTCCGCCAGGGCGGCCTTGACGAAGGGACGGTCGCCCCCACCGAGGGCCTTGGAGATCGCCGCCTCGGTCAGCTCGCCCTTGGCCTCCATGGCCTTGGCCCGCTCCGCCGGCGGCACCTCCTCGGCCTCCTGCTTGGCCTTCTCCTTGGCCGCCTTCTCGCGGGCCTTGAGGCGCTTCTTCACCTCCTTGGCCAGGGACTTGGCGGTCTTGGCGTCCAGGTCCCGGCGGGCCTCCAGCTCCTCGACCAGGCGGTCGGCGACGAAGGCGGCCAGCTTGCGGACGGCGGCCATCGACAGCTTGGGCCGCGCGACCAGCGGCTCCTGCCAGGCCACCACCTTGCGCGCCCGCTCGACCAGGAGGTCGAGGGTCTCCTCGCGGATCTGCGCGCTGTCGTTGGCCAGCAGGGCGGCGGTCGCCGGCTCGGAGTCGACCGCGACCACGGCATCGGCGACCGGCGCGCCCAGGCCGCGGCGGCGCGAGATCGCCTCGAGCTGGCCCTCGGCGCAGCCGGCATCGATGATCTCGATCAGGTCGTCCTCGGAGAGCAGCGGCGAGAACTCCAGGACCGGCGCCGCGACCGTGGCCTCGGCGTCGCGCGCCAGGCGCTGCACCACCTCGCCCGGGACCCCGGCGAGGTCCTTGACCGCCTCGGCCAGGACCCGGCGGACCCGCAGCGCCTCGTCCCGGGCCAGGGTCACCAGGACCTTCTCGACATAGGCCTCGGCCCGCTTGTGCTCGGCCGGGCCAAGGTCGGGCAGGACCCGCGCCACCTTGCCGGCCAGGCCGGCGCGCACCGCCTCGTCGCGGTCCTCGCAGAGCAGGATGTCGGCCTGGTAGGGCGTGGCCGCGTTGGCCGCGACCTCGGCCCGCACGGCGGCCGAATCGTCCTCGGCCAGGTAGTAGAGCATCTCCGGCCGCAGGTCGGCGCGCGCCGCCAGCTCCGCGCGCACCCGGGGATCGGCGCTCTGGATGTGCGCCTTGGCCTCCTCGTAGGGCAGGGAGCCGACGCCGCCGTCGCTCAAGCCGCGTCCTCCTCCCGGCAGGCGGGCGCGATGGCGAGGCCGCTCTTGCCGCCGTGCTTGACCTCGTACATGGCCTTGTCCGCCCGTTTCATCAGGGCGACCAGGGTCTCGCGCCGGTTCGGATCGGTCACCGCCAGGCCGACCGAGAAGCCCAGCGCCGGCCCCTCGGGCGGCGAGAAGGCCTTGAGCTGGCTGGCGGCCCGCACCAGGGTGCGCGCCTTGCGCCGGGCCGCCTCGAGCGGGATGTCGACCAGGAAGAGCGCGAACTCGTCGCCGCCCAGGCGCGCCGCCAGGTCCTGGCGCCGGGTGAAGCGGTTGAGGATGCCGGCGACCGCGACCAGGGCGGCGTCGCCGCGGTCGTGGCCGAAGCGGTCGTTGACCTGCTTGAAGTTGTCGAGGTCGACGTAGAACAGGACCCCGTCCCGCCAGGCGCCGGGCGCCTTCATCAGCCGCTCCTCCAGGCTGCGCTCGAAGCTGCGCCGATTGAGCAGGCCGGTCAGGGGATCGATGGCGGATTCCTTCTCCAGCGCCTCCTGCCGACGCAGCTGCTCGATCGCCAGGCCGAGCTGCGCCGCGAGCTCCTCGACCAGGCCGCGGTCCTCCTCGTTCCAGGGACCGTCCCTGAGGCCGCGCCACAGGCAGATCGCGCCGTTGACCCCGCCCTCGTGGGCGGTGGTATGGAGCATCAGCAGGCCGTCGTCGGTCTCCAGGTCGACGGTCATCTCCTCGCCGTCCAGCTCCTCCAGGGCCTCTTCCAGAAGCTCCTCCGGGATCTGGACGCCGGTCTCGACCGCCCGGTGCGGAGAGCCGCCGCCGTCCTCGGCCAGCCGGTAGACCGCGATACCGGCCGCCGGCAGGGCCGGCACCAGGGCGGAGGCCGCGGCCTCCAGCATCCGCGCGGGCTCCAGCTCGCTGCGGACCAGGCCCAGGATGTAGCTCAGGAGGCGCTCCTGGTTCCGGCTCCGGGCCCGGTCGCTCTCCTGCTGGCGGCGCTCGGTCACGTCGCTGGCGACGCCGCGCGCGCCCCGCCACTGCTGGTCCGGACCCAGCAGCGGCCTGGCGTTGAGCAGGAGGCAGGCCGGCTCGTCGTCGGACCGGCTGACCCAGACCTCGACGTCCTCCAGCGGCACCTCGGTGGAGAAGGGTCCCGGCGCCGGCTCGTCCTCGACCAGCAGGTCCTCGGCCTTGCGGCCGATCAGCTCCTTGGCGCCGTAGCCCAGGGCGCCGCGCGGCGAGACGAAGCTGAAGCAGCCCTTGGCGTCGGTCTCCCAGACGAACTCGTGCGAGGCCTCGATCAGGTCCTTGTAGCGCTGGCGCGATTCGATCAGCGCCTCGCGCAGGTTGCGCTCCAGGGTCACGTCGCGTCCCAGGATCAGGGCCGCGGTGCCCTGGCCCCAGGGCATGACGGCGAGGTCGAGGGCCTGGCTGTCGCCCTCCGCGCTGAGCAGCCCGGCCTCGATCACCAGCGGGGAGATCT
The DNA here is from genome assembly GCA_028282935.1 of Kiloniellales bacterium. Classification (GTDB taxonomy): domain Bacteria; phylum Pseudomonadota; class Alphaproteobacteria; order Kiloniellales; family JAKSBE01; genus JAKSBE01. The sequence continues at coordinate 6,034 of JANQGU010000331.1, read as the reverse complement.
GGGCGCTGCGGCCGCCCAAGGCGTCGTCGATGGCGGCGCGCAGCTCGCGCCTGCCGCCGCCGGTCAGCATCTCGACCAGCGGCCTGGCCTTGGCGTTGGCGGCGAGAACCACGGCGTTGCCGCCGACCACCAGGGCCGGGCCCGGGTAGTGCCACAGCGGGCCGTCTTCCGTGAACAGGCTGAACTCGCCGCCCCCGGCGGCTTGGCCGGTCTCCGCCCGGTCTCCGGCCGGTTCCCCGGTGCGCTCCCCGGGGCGCTCTTCGTCCCGGTCCTGGTCCCGATCGCTCATCTGGCGCCCGCCCTCTCCAACTGACTTTGCCGACTGACTTGGCCGACTGACTTGGTCGACCGGCTGGGCCGACTGACATAAAAGGTCAGCTAGCAGATTGCCTGCGCCGCACCTAACAGCCTGTTAACCGCCTAAGAGTCGGGCCGGAAAGACTTCGGGGAACGGCCTTAATACATGAGAAGAAAGGGTTGAGAACCTCCGGTTTTCTTAACTCTTCCTTAACCATAAGCGGTTACCTTCCTTAACATGACTGTGGACTGGCCTTATGCCGAAGGGCGTGGCCGACCAGCCAGTCGCAGGGGTGCGGGGGCGACCCCCCTGGTCCTGGTCGTCGAAGACCACACGCTTATATCGGTCCTGATGCGCGACACCCTCCAGAGCTACGGCTACAGGGTGCTGATCGCGCATGACGCGCAGGCGGGCATCCGGCTCGCCTGGGCGCTGAGGCCCGACGTGATCCTGATGGACATCTGCCTGCCCGGCATGTCGGGGCTGGAGGCGACCCGGATCATCAAGAGCAATCCGACCCTGCGCCAGATACCCATCGTCGCCGTGACCGCGCACGCCATGTCCGGCGACCAGGAGAAGATCCTGGAGGGCGGCTGCGAAGGCTACCTCTCCAAGCCCTTCCGCATGGCCGAGCTCGAGCAGGTCGTGGAGGAAACCCTGAAGAAGCGCCCCGGGCCGCGACTCCTGCCGCCGGCGATCGAGGATCTCCCGCAGGCCTCCTGAGTCCGCTTCCGGACAATGCTCTAACTTCAAATGGTTAGCGCACGATTCCCGGCCAGACGCGAAGGCGTCCGATCGGGAGTGCGCTAGGAGAATTCTCTCCTTCCCGGGCCTGAAATCCCCCCGCGTTAACCCAGCGTAAAGCCGATTACCTGATCTTTTGGACTACCCCAAAGCGGTAGGGTCGCGCGGCGGACTGCCAGTTGCGCGCGACCCCAGGCGGAAGAAGGCGGCGCAATCGGGCGGGCCGGATCCGCTGCCGGCGCGACAGGAGCGGAGAACCGGAGGCATGTCCTACGCCGAGAGCAGCGTCTCCCGGGTCCCGGCGCTCGATCCACGGGACGGATCGGGTCCGGTGCCGGCTTCGGCGACGCCGGCACCGCCCCAAACCGACGCCATGGCGAACGACTGGCGGCTGCTTCAGAAGACCCCGGCGATCTTCCATTCGATCGATCCCGAAGGCCGGCTCGTCATGGTCAGCGACCGCTGGCTGGAGTTCCTGGGCTACCGCCGCGAAGAGGTGATCGGGCGCCGCTCCTCCGACTTCCTGACCGAGGAGTCGCGGCGCAAGGCCGTCGAGGAGATCTTGCCCGCCTTCATGGCGACGGGCCGCTCCGACAACATCGCCTACGAGTTCGTGACCAAGGACGGGGGGATCCGGAACGTGCTGCTGTCGGCCACCGCCGAGACCGACGCCGAGGGCCGGATCCTCTGCTCGCTGGCGGTCCTGACCGACGTCACCGACCAGGTCCGCGCGGAACAAGCCCTGGCGAAGAGCAAGGCCCGGCTGCGCACCATCCTTCAGGACCAGAGCGAGCTGATCTGCCGCTACCAGCCGGACACCACGCTGACCTTCGTCAACGAGGCCTTCTGCCGCCACTTCGGCAAGCCCGAGGAGCTGCTGCTCGGAACCGCCTTCGCGGATCTGTTCCCGGAGGGCGGCCGCGACGCGCTGCTGTCCCATATCTCCCGGCTCTATCCCGGGCAGCCGGTCACCTACGAGCAGCAGAGCCTGACCCTCGACGGCCAGCTCGCCTGGCACGAATGGACCGACCGCGCGATCGCCGGACCGGACGACGGCATCATCGAGTACCAGTCCGTCGCCCGGGACATCACCCGGTCGCGGCGCCAGCAGCTCGCCCTGCGGCGGCTGCTCGAAATCACGGCGAGCCAGCACCAGACCCTGGCGGAGAAGGTCGACGAGGTCATCCTTCTGGGCCTGGACCACTTCGGCCTGGAGAACGGCGTGGTCAGCGAGATCCGCGGCGCGACCTACGTGGTGCGCCACGCCGTCAGCCCGATCGAGGCGATCAGCCCCGGGGTCACCCTGGCCCTCGCGGACACCTACTGCGCGCATACCCTCGAGCAAGGCCGGCCGGTCGCCTTCGATCATGTCGGCAGCAGCGCGCTGGGCCAGACCGACTGCTACCGCCAGCTTCGCCTGGAAACCTACATCGCGGCGCCGATCATGGTCGGCGGCGAGCTCTTCGGCACCCTGAACTTCTCGGCGCGACAGCTGACGGCCCGGAGCTTCGGCTCCGAGGACCTGGAGACCATCGCCCTGCTCGCCCAATGGCTGGGACTGCAGATCCTGAACGGCCAGAAGCAGGCGGAACTCGAACGCTCCAACTCCGATCTCGAGCAGTTCGCCTCGGTCGCCTCGCACGACCTGCAGGAACCCCTGCGCACGATCGGCAGCTTCTGCGAGCTTTTGGACCAGCGCTACGCGGACAAGCTGGACGACGACGCCGAGGAGTTCATCGGCTTCATCGTCGACGGCGCGCGGCGCATGCAGGGCCTGATCGACGACCTGCTCAGCTACGCCCGGGCCGGGACCAAGGGCCGCGACTTCGAGATGGTCGACAGCGACGCGATTCTCGACCAGGCGCTCCAGAACCTGAAGGCGGCGCTGGACCGCAACGAGGCGGTGGTCGAGCGCGGGCCGCTGCCGAAGGTCTGCGCCGACGAGGTCCAGGTTCTGCAGCTGCTCCAGAACCTGATCGGCAATGCGGTCAAATTCCGCGCCGAGGACCCGCTTCGGATCACCGTGACCGCGGAGGACCAGGGCGGTGCCTGGCGCTTCGCCGTGACCGACAACGGCATCGGCATCGAGCCCAGGTTCGCCAAGCGGGTCTTCCTGGTGTTCCAGCGCCTGCACACCCGCGAGGCCATCGAAGGCAGCGGGATCGGGCTGTCGATCTGCAAGAAGATCGTCGAGCGGCACGGCGGCCGGATCTGGGTCGAGCCGGCGCCCGAAAGGGGCAGCCGCTTCCTCTTCACCCTGCCGAAGCTCGGGTAGGTCGCGATGGCCCTCGCCAACGCCGCCCCTGAAAGTCGCCCGGCAGGGATGATCGAGATCCTCCTGGTCGAGGACAACCTCGCCGACGTGCGCCTGGCGCAGGAGGCGCTGAAGGAGATCCGGGCGCCGCATCGCCTGACCGTGGCCCGCGACGGCGTCGTCGCCGAGGAGCTGCTGTCCGAGACCCGCCCCGGCGCCGCCTTCTCGCGCCCGGACCTGATCCTCCTGGACCTCAACCTGCCCCGCAAGGACGGCCGCGAGCTGCTGGAGAAGATCAAGGCGGATCCGCGGCTGCGGCGCATTCCGGTGATCATCATGACCACGTCCTGCGCCCAGGAGGACGTGGTGGCCGCCTACGACCTCAACGCCAACGCCTTCGTCCGCAAGCCGATGGGCGTCGACAGCTTCGTCGAGCTGATCCGCGCGATCGACGCCTTCTGGCTCAGATCCGCGGTCCTGCCGCCGCCGGAGTGAGCGCCGACGAAGGCCAGGGAGCCAGCCGCCCGTACGGGGCCGACCTCAGCCGGCCTGGACCAGACGCAGCCAGGAACCAGAATCGCCAGGAATTAGAATCGAAGGGCCAGTCAGAGCATGCAAGCCAGCCAAGCGATCCAGCAACGGGACGGCCGCAGCGCCGGCGGCAAGTTCGGCGCGATCTCCGCGCTCCTGATCGAGGACTGCGCCGCCGACGCCCGCCTGCTGCGGGAGATCCTCGCCGATTCGAATCACATCGAGTTCAGCCTGACCCACGCCGGGACCCTGAAGCAGGGCCTGGACCAGCTGGGCAAGACGCAGTTCGACGTCATCCTGCTCGATCTCAACCTCCCGGACTCCAGCGGTCTGGCGAGCGTCGACAACCTGCTGTCGGCCCATACCGGCGCGCCGGTCGTGGTCATGACCGGCACCGAGGACGAGGACCTCGGCCTGAGGGCGGTCGCCGCCGGCGCGCAGGACTTCCTGGTCAAGGGGCAGCTCAACCGGGCGGCCGCGGTCCGGACCATCCGCTTCGCGGTGGAGCGCTTCAACGCCCTGGCGCGCCAGCAGTACGAGACCGTGCGGGCGACCGGCGAGAGGCTGCAGGACGAGATCGGCCGGGTCGCCGCCTCCCTGGACGACGCCGGCCAGAACACCACCAGCTACCGCGAGAGCCTGACCTCCCTGGCCGGCGAGCTGACCCGGGGCCCGGAGGGCGGCGACGTCGCCGACCTGATCCATCGGCTGAGCGCGGCGACCCTCGAGATGCACCGCCACAGCACGCAGCTCGAGAGCCGGCTGAAGGAGTCCTCGGAAACGATCAACACGCTGTCCCAGGACCTGGAGGAGACCCTGCAGGCGGCGATGACCGACTCCCTGACCGGGCTCCACAACCGCAAGGCCTTCGACGAGCGCCTGGCCCTGGCCACCGCCGACAGCCTGGAAGACGGCGGCGCGCTCTGCCTGCTGCTGGTCGACATCGACCACTTCAAGCGCTTCAACGACACCTGGGGCCACCAGGTCGGCGACGAGGTCCTCCGCCTGGTCGGCGAGAACCTGCGGATGAACGTCAAGGGCAAGGACACCGCCGCGCGCTACGGCGGCGAGGAGCTGGCGATCATCCTGCCCGGGACGGCGATCGAGGACGCGGCGACCCTGGCCGAGCAGATCCGCAAGGCCATCGGCTCGATGAACATCGTCAAGAAGAAGTCGCGCGAGGCGATCGGCCCGGTCACGGTCTCGATCGGCGCCGCCGAGCTCCGGCCCGGCGAGACCCCGGAGGACCTCGTCGCCCGCGCCGACCGCGCCCTCTACGCCGCCAAGGAGGCCGGCCGCAACCGGGTCACCCGCGCCGCGGACTGACGAATCCCGCGCTTGTCTTCCGGCCGCCCGGCGCCCTAACCTCCGGCCATGACGACACCCTTCGACCTCTCCCCGGCCGACGGTCGGTCCGCGCCCGGCTCCGACGAGGTCGAGGTCTGGCTCTTCGACCTCGACAACACGCTCTATCCGCCGAGCTCGCGGCTCTTCGACCAGGTCGACCGGCGGATCAAGTCCTTCGTCCAGGACTTCCTGAGCCTGGACCTGGAAGCCGCGCATCGGCTGCAGAAGCAGTACTTCCACGAGTTCGGCACGACCATGCGCGGCCTGATGACCAACCACGGCCTGGAGCCGGAGGGCTACCTCGACTACGTCCACGACATCGACCTCTCGCCGATCGCCCCGGCGCCGGCTCTGGACGCCGCGCTGGACCGCCTGCCGGGCCGCAAGCTGATCTTCACCAACGCCTCGACGCCCTATGCCGAGCGCGTGCTCGACCGCCTCGGCCTGGGGCGGCACTTCGAGGCGATCTTCGACATCGCCGCGGCCGGCTACGAGGGCAAGCCCTACCCCAGCGCCTACGACAAGCTGATCGCAGAGCACGGCGTCGCGCCCGAACGCGCGGTCTTCCTCGACGACATCGCCCGCAACCTGGAGCCGGCCGCCGCCCTGGGCATCACCACGGTCTGGGTCACGCACCAGAACCATGCGGCGCGGAACGACCCCGAGGGCGACCCCAGGGGCGATCACGTCCATCACGTGACCGAGGATCTGGCGGCTTTCCTCGCGGCGGCGCTCGAACCCTGAGCCTGGCCTCCGGGGCGCGAAAAAGGGGCGAAAAAAGGGGGCATGAAAAAGGGGTCAGAGTCATTTTTCGTCCGATCCCAAGATGCCGCGTCGACCTAAGCCTGCCACGAAAAATG
>JANQGU010000314.1 GCA_028282935.1 Kiloniellales bacterium | reverse complement strand
TCGCGGCACAGAACCTGATTTCACCCCCGGTCCTCTTCTTCGCGCTGGGTGTCGCGGCGGCGCTGGCGCGCTCCGAGCTGGCGATCCCGGAGGCCGTGGCGAAGGCGCTCTCGCTCTATCTGATGCTCGCCATCGGCTTCAAGGGCGGCGTGGCGGCAGGAGATCACGGGCTCGGCTTCGATCTCCTTGCGGTTATCGGCGCGGCGGTGGTGATCAGCTTCGCCATTCCTCTGCTCGCCTTCGGGCTGCTCGACGCCACGACGAAGCTGAAGCGCGTCGACAAGGCCGCCATCGCGGCGCACTACGGCTCGATCTCCATCGTCACCTTCATCGCCGCGACCGCGGCCCTGGACGCCGCCGCCATCGCCTATCCCGGGATCATGGTGGCGGCCGCCGCCGCGATGGAGGTTCCGGCGATCATCACCGCGTTGTTCCTGGCCAGCCGCGGGGCCGGCAAGGACAGCGGGCAAGGGACGATGCCCTGGCGCGAGGTGACCTTGAACGGCTCCGTGGTCCTGCTCGTCGGGGCTTTCATCATCGGCATGGCGACCGGCAGGACCGGCTACCAGGACGTCGCACCCTTTATCGAGGCGCCCTTCAAGGGAGTCCTTTGCCTCTTCCTGCTGGACATGGGTCTTGTGGCCGGCCGCGAGCTGCGCCAGGTCGGCAGGACCCTGACGCCGGCGCTGCTGGTCTTCGGCCTGTACATGCCGCTTCTCGGCGGTGTCATCGGGGCGCTGGTCGCTCTGCTGATCGGGCTGGAAGGGGGCGGTATCGCCATGCTCTCGGTCCTGACGGCCAGTGCCTCCTACATCGCGGTGCCCGCGGCGATGCGTCTCACCCTGCCGGAAGCGAAGCCGTCGCTCTATCTGACGCTTTCGCTCGCGGTGACTTTCCCGTTCAATCTGACCATCGGCATACCCTTCTATATCGCGCTCGCTGCTTGGCTTTCATAGGAGCCTCGGCATGGATGAGGACAAGACCTACCCGAAGAAGCGACTCTCGATCATCATCGAGGCGCCCTTCCTGAACCGGCTGCTGGACATGCTGGATCGGCCGGACGTGCCCGGCTACACCGTGCTTCCCGCCCTTGCCGGCAAGGGCAAGAGCGGCGCCTGGCGGCGCGACGCCCTGTCCTCGGACGCCGGCCGCATGGTGCAGGTGCTGATCGTCCTGGATGCCGAGAAGGTGCCCGCCGTGCTCGGACTGGTGCGCGGCGTCCTCGACCGCCAGATGGGGATCGTCACCTTGTCCGACGTCGAGGTGTTGAGACCCGAGCTGTTTTGAGGCGCGGGGGCCGCAGCCCCGCGCCGCGACCGCAGGCAGGCCGACCCACGAAAGAGATCGGCGCAGATCCTTAGAACGCCCCACAACGTTGGACCGATGTGGGGCGCTCACCTACAGAATCACCTTTCAGGCCGGCTCTGGCCAGACGAAGTCGGGGCGCAGGCCTTCATAAACGGGACGGCCGTCGCTCGGTGCCGCTGCGCCGCTGGCCGGGTCGTAGAAGGCATGATAGGTCGCCGGCAGACTGGCCGGATCGTAGCCCATCAGGTTCGGCACGATCGCTCGGATGCGGTGTTGCTTGTCATCGAGCATGATCGGCGTGCCGCAGTCTGTACAGGTGCACAGCTCCAAGGGGCCATCCGGGTTCTGATCGTTGAAGGGCTGGCGGTTCAAGCCGTCGAGGTTGTCGACGACCATGTCCGCGTGCTTGAAGAACACGACATGCGTCGTGTCCTGGCCGGTGACGCGCTTGCAGACAGAGCAGTGGCAGGTGTGGTTGTCCACCGGATCGTTGTCCGCGTGCGTGTGGACATGCTCGCAGCCTCCGGAATACTTGTGCGACATGCTCTCCTCCCTGTTTTGTCGTGGGTTGTTTTTTTGGCCGTTCAGGTGCAGTCGAACACCACCAGGGAGCGGCTGCTCTCGCCCGCGTACTTCTAGTCAAAGGCTTTCATGAAGGCGAAAGGCATACCGGCCCCATCCGCGTTCTTGAGGCGGCCTTAGCCGACGCTGTCAGCGAGAAGAATGGTGGTCGGCCTTGGTCCGACGCCCGGCGGTTCCCTGGGGGACCCTTTTCATCCGCTCGGAAACCGACAAGAACAAAGCCTAGTCCAATCGGCTGGTGAAGGGAACCGTGCCGTCGGTTTCGCCGGCGAAGGCCGGGCTCCGTCTCGGAACTGTCATTCGGCGGCCTTGACGGTCACCCGAGCGCTTGACGTGATCCCAAATTTGAGACAATTTCCCATTATGGGAAAGAAAGTCTTGGACGACACCTCCATCGACCGGCGGATCGCCCAGCGCCTGAAAGGGCTGCGGGCGGAACGCGGCTGGTCCCTGGACGAGCTGGCGGCGCGCAGCTCGGTCAGCCGCGCCAGCCTTTCCCGGCTCGAGAACGCCGAGGTGAGCCCCACGGCAAGCGTGCTGGGCAAGCTCTGCGCGGCCTACGGCCTGACGATATCGCGGCTGATGTACCTGGTGGAGGACGACTTCGCGCCGCTGGTCCGCCGCGAGGCGCAGTCGGTCTGGACGGACCGGGAAACCGGCTTCCGGCGGGGTTCCCTGTCGCCGCCCGCGCAGGCCCTGGCGGGAGAGGTCCTGGAGTGCGAACTGGAAGCCGGCCGGCGCATCGCCTACGACCGGCCGCCGCGGCCGGGCCTGGAGCACCATCTGCTCCTGCTCGCGGGCCGGCTGGAGGTGACGGTCGACGGGCAGAGCCATGACCTGCGGCCCGGCGACTGCCTGCGCTACCAGCTCTTCGGCCCCAGCGCCTTCGCGACTCCCGAAGGCTGCGGGGCCAGATACCTCCTCTTCATCGTGTGAGGCGCCATGGCGGGAGAGAGCCGAACCACCATCTCGATCTTCTCTGCGGAGGAGGTCGCGCGCCACCTCCGAGAGCTCGGCGCGCTGCTGCACGCCTGCGTCCAGGACGGGGCCAGCATCAGCTTCGTCCTGCCCTTCGCCCCGGACGATGCCGAGGCCTTCTGGCGCGCGAAGGTGCTGCCGGCGGTGCGGGACGGCGGCCTGACGCTGCTGGTCGCGCGGCAGGGCGGGGCGATCGCGGGCTCGGTTCAGCTCGACCACGACACGCCGCCCAACCAGCCGCACCGGGCCGAGGTCCGCAAGCTGCTGGTCCATCCCGAGTTCCGTCGCCGCGGCATCGCCAGGGCGCTGATGGCCGAGCTCGAGCGCCGGGCGAGCCGGATGGGGCGGCGCCTCATCACCCTGGACACCCGCACCGGCGACAAGGCCGAGCCGCTCTACGCCTCCCTGGACTACAAGGTGGCGGGCGTCATCCCGGACTTCTGCCGGGACACGGTTGAGGACCGTCTCGATCCGACCACGATCATGTACAAGGCGCCTTGAGAGACCGGTCTCAGGCGCCGGCCACGGGGGCCCTTGCGGCTGCCCGCCGCCGGTGGCGGGCGAAGAAGGCGAGGGCCAGCAGCACGGCGGCGAGGGGCAGCGTCGCGGCGACGTTGATCGCGCCCCAGCCGGCGGCGTTGTGCAGCGCGCCGGCCGAGAGCGAGGTGCAGGCCACGGTGCCCCAGACCAGGAACTCGTTCATGCCCTGGACCTTGGCCTTCTCCTCGGGTCGGTAGCTCTCGGTCAGCAGGGTCGTGCCGCCGACGAAAAGGAAGTTCCAGCCGACTCCGAGCAGGACCAGGGCCGTCGCGAAAGTCCAGACATCGCCGGCGCCCAGCAGGTTGACCGCCGTGCAGCCCAGCATCAGGACCGCGCCGGTGATCAGCACCCGCAGCACGCCGAGGCGCGCGATCACGTGGCCGGTGAAGAAGGAGGGGGCGTACATGCCCAGCACGTGCCACTGGATCACCAGGGCCGCGTTGTCGAAGGGGTGGCCCTGGCCGATCATCGCCGGCGGCGTCACCGTCATGACCAGGTTCATGGTGCCGTAGCCGATCAGCGCGCAGAGCACGGCGACGATGAAGACCGGCTGGCGCGCCAGCTCCAGCAGCGGCCGGCCGCCCCGGCTCCGCTCGGTCTCGTCCGGCTTCGGGATCGTCGTGAACTGCAGCAGCAGCAGGATCACCAGGGACAGCAGGGCGATCATCACGTAGCCCCCGGCGAAGGTCGCCTCCAGGAGGTCCTTGGAGCGCTTGGCCAGCTCCGGGCCCAGCACCGCGGCGATCACGCCGCCGGCCAGCACCAGAGAGATCGCCCGGCTCTTGAAGGCCTCGTCGGCGACCTCGGCCGCCGCGAAGCGGTAGAACAGGACCCCCACGGCCGAGGCGCCGAAGGGCAGCGAGGTCAGGCAGAACAGCAGGAAGCTCTCGGCCGAGATCGCCCAGGCGCCGAGCAGCCCGGCGAGGATCCCGAAGGCCGCGCTGAGGCTCAGGCCCAGGCGCCGGCCGTGGTGCTTCATCAGGAAGGCCGCCGGCGTCGCCAGCAGCATGACCGCCAGCCACTGCAGCGCCAGCGGCAGCGTCGCCAGGCGGATGTCGGGCGCCAGCTTGGCCCCGACCAGCGCGGTGACGCTGAGCATCAGGGTCGCGTTGCTCATGCCGGCCGCCTGGCACAGGGCCAGCAGGAAGACGTTGCGGCGCCGATGCTTCGCCGCTTCGGCCGGACTCATGGCAGAGGGTCCCCGTGCGCAGGTGGGATTCCGAAGGCGCGCCCTTACCGGCGCAGGGTCACTGTCCTATCATCCGCAACGGGTCGGAGGCAAACACACCGCCCGAGGACGAGCGCACACCAAGAGGGAGCAGGAGGCATGAAGGCCTACGAGATCATCTCCGCCGAGGGCATCGACGCGCTGGCGCTGAACGAGCGGCCGGACCCGGCGCCCGGTCCCGGCCAGGTCCTGGTCCGGCTGCGGGCCTCCTCGATCAACTACCGCGACCTGCTCAACATCCTCGATCCGCCGGCGCGGGGCATCGCCTATCCGCGGATTCCCAACTCCGACGGCGCCGGCGAGGTGGTCGAGGTCGGTCCGGGCGTGACCCGCTTCGCGGCCGGGGACCGGGTCGCCGGCTGCTTCTTCCAGCGCTGGCCGGCCGGCGGCATCACGCCCGAGGCCATGGCCAGCGCCCTGGGCGGGCCCGTCGACGGCCTGCTGGCGGAGCACGCGGTCCTGGAGGCGGACGGCCTGGTCGCCATCCCCGAGCAGCTCTCCTTCGAGGAGGCCGCGACCCTGCCCTGCGCCGCGCTCACCGCCTGGCACATCCTGGTCGAGATGGGCCGGATCAAGGCCGGGGACACGGTGCTGACCCTGGGCACCGGCGGGGTCTCGATCTTCGCCCTGCAGTTCGCGGTCCAGCAGGGCGCCCGGGTCATCGTGACCTCCAGCAGCGACGACAAGCTGGCCCGCGCGCGCGAGCTGGGCGCCTGGCGGACGATCAACTACCGCAGCACGCCGGACTGGGAGCAGGCGGTCCTGGAGCTGACCGGGGGGCGCGGCGCCGACGTCGTGGTCGAGGTCGGCGGCGCCGGGACCCTGGAGAAGTCGATCCAGGCGGTCCGCGTCGGCGGCCGCATCGGCCTGGTCGGCGTGCTGACCGGCGGCCGGATCGACCCGACCAGCGTGATGCGCAAGTCGATCCGCCTGCAGGGCATCTACGTCGGCAGCCGCGAGATGTTCGAGGCCATGAACCGGGCCATCGCCGTCGGCGGGCTGAAGCCGGTGATCGACCGCGGCTTCGGCTTCGACGACGCCCGCGCCGCCTACCACCACATGCAGGGCGGCGGCCACTTCGGGAAGATCGTGATCACGATCTGAGTGCTGGGCGTCCTTGACAGAGACGGAAAATCCGCGGTCATAGTCCCGCTCCCTGCAGCGCCGGGAGCCTGCCTTTGGTCGCATACGCTCGAGATCTCCGCACGCCACGCGGTGCCCGAGGACCTGGAGCCGCTTCTCGACGAGATCGCCGCGGCGCTGGCGGCGGACCCGATCGACCTCGATGCGGTCCGGCGGCTCTATGCGCGGCCGGACCTGGGGGTGCCGGGCGAGGTGGTCTGTTTTCCCTCCGGCGAGCCGGAGCGGGCAAGGGTTCTCTAGTCGTTCCTGGGCGTCTAGATTGGAGAGCCGCAGCCTTGTCGTCCCTGGTCCAAGCCGGTCCATAACCATGTCGGAGAACACCAGCCATCAGGTCCTGCTGGTCGCGCGCCCCGAGGGCGGGGTGCGGGAGGGCTGCTTCCGCCTTGAGGCGGCGCCGCGGCCGGAGCCGGGACCGGGACAGCTTCTGGTCCGGGTGATCTACCTCTCGCTGGACCCGGCCATGCGAGGCTGGATCTCCGAGGCGCCGAACTACCGCGAGGCGCTGCCCCTGGGCTCGGTCATGATCGGCTTCACCGTGGGCGAGGTCGCGGCCTCCCGGCATCCGGACTACGCGGCGGGGGATTTCGTCCTGGGCCGCCAGGGCTGGTGCGAATGGGCGCTCTCCGACGGCGGCGACATCCACCGCAAGCTCGATCCCGCCGAGGCGCCGATCTCGACCGCGCTCCACGTCCTGGGCCACACCGGCCTCACCGCCTACCTCGGGCTGACCGAGGTCGGCCGGCCCGCGGCCGGGGAGACGGTGATGGTCTCCACCGCGGCGGGGGCGGTCGGCTCCATGGTCGGGCAGATCGCCCGGCTCAAGGGCTGCCGCGCGGTCGGCCTGACCGGCTCGGACGAGAAGGCCGCGCTCTGCCGCCGGGACTTCGGCTATGACGCGGCGATCAACTACAAGACGGCGCCGGACCTCGGCGGCGCGATCGCCGAAGCCTGCCCGGAGGGCATCGACGTCTACTTCGACAACGTCGGCGGGCCGGTCTCCGACGCCGTGCTGGAGCGGATCAACGTCGGCGCCCGGATCGTCGTCTGCGGCACCATCGGCATTCCCGACGGCGAAGCGGGCGAGCCGCCGCCGCCGGGGCCGCGCCCGAACCGCCAGCTGCTGATCAAGCGGGCGCGGATGGAGGGCTTCCTGGTGCTCGATCACCTGGCCCGGCTCGACCGCCTGCCGGCCGAGCTGCTGGCCTGGGTCGGCGCGGGCAAGCTCGCGTTCCGCGAGGACAGGGTCGCGGGCCTGGAAAACGCGGCTTCGGCACTATTGCGCCTTCTTTCCGGCCAAAACCGCGGCAAGATGATGGTCCAGGTCGGGGCCGACCCGACCCTTTCCCGGCACTAGCATCCGCATGCTTTCCGTCGAGCACCTCTCCTACGACTACCCCGGCACCCGCGCGCTGCAGGACGTCTCCTTCACGGTGGCGCCGCAGAGCATCACGGCGCTGGTCGGCCCCAACGGCGCCGGCAAGACCACCCTGCTGCGCTGCATGGCGGCCCTGGCCGAGCCGATCGCCGGCCGTGTGCTGCTGGAGGGACAGGACATCCACGAGGAGCCCCGCGAAAGCCACAAGGCCATGGGCTATCTCTCTGACTTTTTCGGGCTCTACGACGAGCTCACGGTCCTGCAGTGCCTGCGGCACCAGGCCGCCGCCCAGGGCGTGGCCGCCGGGGCCCGGGCCGAACTGGTCGAGCGCGCGGCGCAGCGGGTCGGCCTGGCCGACCGTCTGCGGCAGCGGGCCGGCGCCCTGTCGCGCGGCCTGCGCCAGCGTCTGGCGATCGCCCAGGCGATTCTCCACGAGCCGCGCATCGTGCTGCTGGACGAGCCGGCCTCGGGCCTCGATCCCGAGGCCCGGCAGTCGCTGTCCGAGCTGCTGCTGAAGCTGCGCGCCGAGGGCATGACCCTGATCGTCTCCTCGCACATCCTGGCCGAGCTGCGCGACTACTCCAGCCACATGCTGATCCTGCGCGACGGCCGGCTGGTGCATCACGGGCCGGTCAGCGGCGAGGCCGAAGGCGAGGCGCAGGTGGCGGTGGTCATCGAGCTGGCCGAGGCCGACCCGCGCCTGGCGGAGGTGCTGGCCGCCGAGGGCGTGGACAGCGTCAACGTCAAGTCGGAGGGCGCCCGGGTCCTGGTGCCGGACGGTGCCGCGGCCCGCCAGGCGCTGCTGCGGCGCCTGGTCGAGGCCGGCCTGCCGGTCAGCGCCTTCAACGTCGAGCGGCGCGACCTGCAGGATGCCTACCTGAGCCAGGTGAAGAAGGGCGACGATGCCGGTTAACCCCGAGTTCCGCCGCTACCTCTGGCTCGAGCTGAGCCTGCAGCGGATGATCGCCATGCCGGCGGTCCTGGCCGCGGTCTTCTTCCTGGTCGCGCTCGGGGACCCGGACTCCGGCGCCCTCAGCGACTTCGCCTTCGGCGCCTTCCTGATCCTGATCCTGCTCTGGGGCACGCGCCTGGCCGCCTCGGCGGTGGTCTCCGAGGTCCGCGCCGGGACCTGGGACTGGCAGCGCATGTCGGCGATCGGGCCCTGGCAGATGACCTGGGGCAAGCTCTTCGGCAGCACCGTCTTCGTCTGGTTCGGCGGCCTGATCTGCCTGGCCGTGGCCCTGTTCAGCCTCTTGCGGCAGGGCACGCCGCAGGAGATCCCGAGCCTGGTCTTCGTCGGCCTGGTGTCCGGCGTCCTCGGCCAGGCGGTCAGCCTGGCGGCCAGCCTCCTTTGGCTGCGCCAGGGCGCCGCCGACCGCCGGGCCGTGATCGCGACGCCGCAGTTCCTCGGCCTGCTGGCCGGCGGCCTGGCCGCCTACGAGGGGCTGGCGGCCCTCGATCTCGAGGCCGGCGGCCTCGGTCTGCTGCAGTGGTACGGCCTGCCGCTGGACCGGGCGCTCTTCGCCGTCGCCAGCCTCTCGGCCTTCCTCGGCTGGTCGATCCTGGGCGTCTACCGCCTGATGCAGGCGGAGCTGCAGGTCCGGCAGCGGCCCTGGGCCTGGCCGGCCTTCATCGTCTTCCTGGTCGGCTACTGCGCCGGCCTGCCGGAGTTCGGCGGCCGCGCCGCCGCGCCCGAGCTGCTGGAGCCGGGGCGCCTGAGCCTCGTCTTCGGCGGCTGCCTCGTCCTCGCCTACGCCACCTACTTCCTGTTCGAGAAGGACCCGATCGCGCTGCGCGGCCTGAGCCTCGCGCTCAAGCGCGGCGACCGGCCGAGGGCGCTGCGCCTGCTGCCGCAATGGCTGCTGGCCAGCGTCCTGGCGGGCCTGGCCGCCCTGGCCCTGGTGGCCGCCCTGGTCGCCCTGCCCGAGGCCTTCGGCGCGCGCCACTTCGCCTTCGGCATGGACTTCCGCCTGGCGGGAACGCTGCTGGTGATCGGCACCTTCGGCTTCCTGCTGCGCGACCTGGGCATCGTCCTGCTGCTGAACCTGCGCGGCCGCAGCCGCCGGGCCGACGCCGCCGCGCTGGTCTATCTGCTCGCTCTCCACCTGCTGATCCCGGGGCTGCTCCAGACCCTCGGCCTGGGCAACTACGTCGGCCTGGTCTCGCCCTACGCCCAGGCCTTCACCCTGCCGGTCCTCTCCGCCTCGCTGGCCTTCGTCAGCAGCCTGGCCCCGGGGGTCTCGATCCCGGCGCTCGAGGCGATCCCCTGGCTGGTCCTGATCGGCGCCCTGTCTCAGGTCTCGCTGCTTCTGGTCCTGCTGCTGCGCCGCTGGCGGCGCTTCCAGGCCGAGATCGACAGCTCCCTGGCTCACGAAGGCGTGTAGCCGCGGCGCCCGCGCGGCGCTACAAAACGGGCGGCTCCGCGCCCAGATAGCGGGAAGCAAGAAAAAAGGGGACAGGCCATGGCCAAGTACGACTACGACCTCTTCGTCATCGGCGCCGGCTCCGGTGGGGTGCGTGGCGCGCGCATGGCCGCGGCCACCGGCGCCCGGGTCGGCATCGCCGAGGAGTTCCGCTACGGCGGAACCTGCGTGATCCGCGGCTGCGTGCCGAAGAAGCTCCTGGTCTACGCCTCGCACTTCCACGAGGACTTCGAGGACGCGGCCGGCTTCGGCTGGCAGGTGCCGGAGGCCCGCTTCGACTGGCCGAGCCTGATCGCCAACAAGGACCAGGAGATCGCCCGCCTGGAAGGCATCTACCGCCGGCTGCTCGACGGCGCCGGGGTCGAGATGCACGACGGCCGGGCGGTCCTGGTCGATCCCCACACGGTGGAGGTCGGCGGCCGGCGCATGACCGCCGGGATCATCCTGATCGCGACCGGCGGCCATCCCTTCATCCCCGACCATCCGGGGATCGAGCACGCCATCACCTCGAACGAGGCCTTTCACCTCTCTGAGCTGCCGCGCCGGGTCGCCGTGGCCGGCGGCGGCTACATCGCGGTCGAGTTCGCCGGGATCTTCAACGGCCTGGGCTCCGAGGTGACGCAGATCTACCGCGGCCCCCGGGTCCTGCGCGGCTTCGACGAGGACGTCCGCGCCACGGTCGACACCGAGATGGCGAAGAAGGGCGTCGCCTTCAAGTACAACACCATCATCGACCGCGTGACCAAGCGCCCCGACGGCGCCCTGGACGTGGCCCTGACCGACGGCTCGGCCCTGGAGGTCGACTGCCTGATGCTGGCCATCGGCCGACGGCCCAACACCAAGGGCCTGGGCCTTGAGGACGCCGGGGTCGCGCTGGGCGAGAACGGCGCGGTCGCGGTCGACGTCCATTCCAGGACCAGCCAGGAGAACATCTACGCGGTCGGCGACGTCACCGACCGGATCAACCTGACCCCGGTCGCGATCGCCGAGGCCATGGCCTTCGTCGACACCGTCTTCAAGGGCCTGCCCCGGGCCATGGATCACAGGAACGTCGCCTCGGCCGTCTTCAGCCAGCCGCCGGTCGCCACGGTCGGCCTGACCGAGGAGGAGGCGCGGGCCCAGGGCCAGCGGGTCGAGATCTACCGCTCGAGCTTCCGCGCCCTGAGGCACACGCTCTCGGGCCGCGACGAGCGGAGCATGATGAAGCTGGTCGTCGACGCCGACAGCCGCAAGGTCCTGGGCGCCCACATGGTCGGCGGTGACGCGGCCGAGATCATCCAGGGCGTGGCCATCGCCGTGAAGATGGGGGCGACCAAGGAGGACTTCGACGCCACGGTCGGCATCCATCCCACCGCCGCCGAGGAGTTCGTCACCATGCGCGAGCCGGTCGCGGAGCCGGAGAAGCAGGCGGCGGAGTAGGGGGGGCGCCGAACCCCTCACCCAGCTCCGGCTAAGGCTCGCCTTTCAGCCTCGCCAAGCCTCCACATCCCTCTCCCCGAGGGAGAGGGATCTAGAAGCAAGCCCCTCTCCCCATGGGAGAGGGAGGGGCCCGCCGCCGTAGGCGGTGGGAGGGTGAGGGGCCAACGGACGGCATCCACCCCACCGTGGCCGAGGAGTTCATCGCCATGCGCGAGCCGGTCGCGGAGCCGGAGAAGCAGGCGGCGGAGTAGGCGCGCGGCCGGAGCCGTGATCGCCGCTTTCGATCAAGCGCCTGCCTTCAATACAATGCCGCTCGGGCCCAGGTCTTGCGAAGCGGGCAGCGCATCCCGGCCAGGGCTTGCCGCTGCCGCCTCGCAGCTTGATGGAGACCTGGAATGCGGTTCCTGCCCACGACCACCCTCGCCGTTCTCGTGCTTTTCCTTGCCGCCCCCGGCGCCTTCGCGAAGGAGGTGACCAAGATCGAGGACATCGAACGCGGCGCCAACGTCACCCTGGAAGGCGAGGTGATCCGGATCCTGGACGAGGACGAGTTTCGCCTGCAGGACGATACGGGCAGCGTCCGCGTCTATATCGGCTGGCGCAACCGCGTCACCGTCGCTGTCGGCGAGACCGTGACCGTCACCGGCTTCGTCGACGACGACCTGGTCAGCTACTTCCGGCCGGAAATCTACGCCCGGCAGGTGATTCGCGCCGACGGCACGACGATCACCTTCGACTGAGCGGACGCTTGGGAACCTTTGGTTTAACGACCGCGGCGTCGAAGACGGAACGCTGAAAGCCCTCCCCCCTTGAGGGGGAGGGGGGCGTACGCCCGGCGCTTCGCGCGGTGGGGGGGTGAGGTCGGCTCAGCCCTCGATCCTTCGAAGCAAACTTGCGGCCTATCGGCCGCCACCCCCTCCTGTATCCTCCCCCGTCGAGGGGGAGGAGGAGTTTGGAGGGCCCGGTCTTGCCAAAGCTGCTGACATTCTGGTTTGCGGTCGCTTGCCTTTCCTGAGCGCTTGAGCGCATTAGCTACCGAAAAGCCTCTGCCCTCAGCTTTACCACCGCCTCTTCGATGGCCATCACCTCTTGCCGCCCGTCGCGCCGGCGCAAGGTGACACTCCCCTCCGCCTCCTCGCGCTTGCCGACCGCCATCAGCAGCGGGATGCCGGCTTCGCGGGCGTCCACGACCTTGCGCGACAGGCGCTCCGGCCGGGTGTCGGCAACGGCCCGGTAGCCTTCCTCCTCCAGAGCCGCGGCGACCCGCTCGGCATAGCCGGCCTGGGCCGCGCCGATGCTGGCCACGGCGATCTGCTCCGGGGCCAGCCAGAGCGGCAGGTTGCCCTGGTGGTGCTCCAGCAGGACGCCGATGAAGCGCTCCAGGCTGCCGAGGATGGCGTGGTGGATCATCACCGGCCGGACCTTGCGGTTCTCGGCGTCGACGTAGTGGGCGTCCAGGCGCTCGGGCAGGACGTAGTCGAGTTGCACCGTGCCGCACTGCAGCTCCCGCCCGCTGCGGTCGCGCAGGAAGAAGTCCAGCTTGGGACCGTAGAAGGCGCCCTCGCCGGGATCGCGCCGGTAGTCGAGCCCGGCGGCCAGGGCCGCGGCCTCCAGCGCCGCCTCGGCGCGGTCCCAGAGCGCGTCGCTGCCGACCCGCTGCCGCGGCCGGGTCGAGAAGGCGACCCGCACGTCGTCGAAGCCGAAGTCGGCGTAGACCGCATGCAACCGGCCGGAGAAGCGCGCGACCTCGGCCTCGATCTGGTCGTCGCGGCAGAAGACGTGGGCGTCGTCCTGGACGAAGGCCCGGGTGCGCACCAGGCCCTTGACCGCGCCGGAGGGCTCATCGCGGTGGCAGGCGCCGAACTCGCAGAAGCGCAGCGGCAGGTCGCGGAAGGAGCGCAGCCGCTTCTTGAAGATCTGGACGTGGCCGGGGCAGCTCATCGGCTTTAGGGCCAGGACCTGGTCCGCGTCCTCCAGGGTGAACATGTTGTCGCGGAACTTCTCCCAGTGGCCGCTGCGCTCCCAGAGCGCGCGGGACAGGAGCTGCGGGCTGCGCACCTCGCGGAAGCCGCCGCGGCGCATCTCGCGCCGGATGTAGTCCTCGACGATGCGGTAGAGGGTGAAGCCGCGCGGGTGCCAGAACACCATGCCCGGGCCCTCCTCCTGCTGGTGGAAGAGGTCCATCCGATTGGCGATCGCGCGATGATCCTTGTCGTCCATTTCCGGTCTCCCTTGGCGAAAAGGCCGGCGGACGGAGGCGCAGACATGGAAAAGGCCCCGTCCGTTCCCGGCGGGGCCCTTGCTTCGAGCGCTGTCTTCGAGGTCAGCGCAATGCGAAACACGGCGGCCCGCCCTTGCGGGTCGTCGTGGTCGTGGTCTGCACGGCTGCGAAACGCTCGATCATGCGACTTAAATAGTCCCGGGGCCTGCGGCTGTCAAAGCCTGCCGGGGAAAGGGCCCCCGCCGCGGTTCGGCCAAAGGGGCAGGCGGCCGCCGCGGCGGGGTCGGGAGCCTTCCATGGGAAGGCCCCGGGTCCGGGCCAAGAGGGGAAAGCCCGGTCAATCGTCGTCGTCGCGTCCCCGGCGGTCGCGGCGGAAGTCCTCGCGGGTGATCTCGCCGTCGCCGTCCCGGTCGCGGCGGGCGACCAGCTTGGAGAAGCGCTCGCCGAACTCCTCGGCGGTGACCCGGCCGTCGCCGTCGTCGTCGTGGCTCTGGAAGCGGTCGACCATGCGCTCGCGCATGGCGTCCAGCCAGAGCGCCTCGTACTCCTGCAGGGTCAGGCTGCCGTCGTTGTCGCTGTCGAAGCGTGTGTGGCGCTCGGCGCGCACGGCGTCGATCTCGGCCTGGGTCAGCTTGCCGTCCTCGTTGCTGTCGTAGCTTTCCAGCAGGCGCTCGAAGCGGCGCTGGCCATGACGGCCGCCCTTGTGGCCGTGCCCGCCGTGCATGGCGTAGCCGTGGCCGCCATAGCCGCGGCTTTCCTTCCAGCCGCTGGCCTGGGTGACGCCGGTGATCGCGATGGCGCCGACCGCGACCGCGACGCCGGCGGCGATGAGGGTCTTGGTGCTGGTCTTCATGAGCGTTCCTTCTGAGGGTTGCTGTCTTGCGATGCCTGGAACATGGGGCCGGTCTGTCGCAAATGTTTGTCGCCGGGCCGCCCGCTTTGTCGCAGGCCTTGGCAGGCCGGCGACTTGGCACATCTCGATACAATTTTCCTGGCGCCGGCAGCCCCGGCCGGGCTCATATTCTGGTCGAGCAGAAGCAAGGTTGCCCCTTCATGGACTCCAGCCCGCACATCCTGGTCGTCGACGACCACCGCGACATCCGCGACCTGGTCGGCAAGTACCTAATCAAGCACGGCCTTCGGGTCAGCACCGCCGAGGGCGGGGCGGCCATGAGGCGGCTGCTCAAGGCCAGCGCGGTCGATCTCGTCGTGCTCGACGTCATGATGCCCGGGGAGGACGGGCTCAGCCTCTGCCGCCACCTGCGCGAGACCACCGACCTGCCGGTGATCCTGTTGACCGCCATGGCCGAGGAGACCGACCGGGTGATCGGCCTGGAGATCGGCGCCGACGATTACGTCACCAAGCCCTTCAATCCGCGCGAGCTGCTGGCGCGCATCAAGGCGGTGCTGCGCCGGGCGCAGAGCCTGCCGCCGCAGCGCGGCGCCGTGCCCTCGGGCCGGCTGCGTTTCGGCCCCTGGACCTTCGATCCGGCCCGGCGCGAGCTGCTCGACGACGCGGGCACGGCGGTGCCGCTCTCGACCGCCGAGTTCCAGCTCCTGGGCGCCTTCCTGGCCCATCCCAAGCGGGTGCTGTCGCGCGACCAGCTGCTCGACCTGACCCAGGGCCGGGCGGCCAAGGTCTTCGACCGCAGCATCGACAACCAGGTCAGCCGGCTGCGCCGCAAGGTCGAGGCCGACCCCAAGAAGCCGGCCCTGATCAAGACGGTCTGGGGGGGCGGCTACACCCTGGCCGCCGAGGTCGAGCCGTCGTGATCTGGCGGAAGCTCACCGCCTTGGCGCCGAGGAGCCTGGCCGGGCAGATGATCGCGCTGCTCCTGCTGGCGCTGGTCCTGGCCCAGGGCATCACCCTGGCGATCTATCTGGACGAGCGGCGCCACGCCGTGCGCGCGGCCGAACGGGCGCAGGTGGTCTTGCGCCTGGTCTCGGTCGTGCGCCTGCTGGGCGACACGCCGGCGGAGTTGAGCGAGCGCATCACCCGGACCGCCAGCGGCCCCCGCCTGGGCTTCTGGCTGGCCGCCGAGAGCGCGGTCGACGCGGCGGATCCCGAGGCCCGCGACCACCCCTTGCAGCGCCGCCTCCGCGGCCTGCTGGCGGACACGGGCAGCGACCGGGTCCTCGTCCGCCTGGAGGACTCCGAGCGCTTCTTCGCCTGGCGCAAGGCCCGGCGGCAAGCCCTCCAGGAGGCCCGCCAGCAAGCCCGCTGGGACGACGAGGACGACGACGGCGACGCGCACCGCCACCGGGAGTGGCGCAAGCGCGAGTACTGGGAGAAGCGCCGGCACCGCCTGCCGCTGAGCCTGACCATCTCGGTCCGGCTCGCCGACGGGCGCTGGCTCAACGCCGCGACCCTGGTGCCCTTCAACGCCCCGGCCTGGGCCTGGCCCTCGCTGCTCTCCATGGGCCTCATGGCCCTGGCGATCCTGGTGATCGTGGTGTTCTCGGTGCGGCGCATCACGCAGCCGCTGCGGACCCTGGCGGCGGCGGCCGACCGCTTCGGGCGCGGCCAGGACGGGGAGCCGCCGGCCGAGGCCGGGCCCGAGGAGGTCCGGCGGACGATCCACGCCTTCAACGAGATGCAGGACCGCCTGCGGCGCTTCGTCGCCGACCGGACCGGCATGCTGGCCGCGATCAGCCACGACCTGCGCACGCCGATCACCACCCTGCGCCTGCGCGCCGAGTTCATCGAGGACCCGGAGACCCGCGACAAGATCCTCGAGACCCTGGCCGAGATGCAGCAGATGACCGAGGCGACCCTGGCCTTCCTGCGCGAGGACGCCGCGCGCGAGGACAGCCGCCAGGTCGACCTCGCCGCCTTGATCCAGAGCCTCTGCGACGACCTGGCCGATGCCGGCCGGGAGGTCGCCTTCGACGGCGCCGCCAGGACGCCCCTGGTCTGCCGTCCGGTCGCCCTGAAGCGGGCGCTGGCCAACCTGGTCGAGAACGCCGTCGCCTACGGCGCGCGGGCGCGGGTGGCCCTGGAGGAGGACGAGGCGGAGCTGCGGATCGTCGTCGACGACGACGGCCCCGGGATCCCGCCGGAGCGGATGGAGGAGATCTTCGAGCCCTTCGTCCGCCTCGAAGGGTCGCGCAGCCGCGAGACCGGCGGCGTCGGCCTGGGCCTGGCAATCGCCCGCTCCATCGCCCGCGGCCACGGCGGCGACGTCGTCCTGGAGAACCGCCCCGAGGGCGGCCTGCGGGCGACCCTCCGCCTGCCCAAGGCCGGGCCGGGCTAAGAGGCTGGCGCAAGTTGAAGTCGGCGCAGCGCGTCGACGCTGCACTTACATAGCCAGATTTTAAGGCGTCCGCCGCCGGCTTGATGGCTCAGGGTTGCTCGCGCCCGATCAGAAGAACGCCGCTGATGTCGTTGACCTTCAGACCCTCGGCGCCGTGTTCGAAGGTGACGGCATCGAGAATCAGGCGCAGGTGGAGCCCGCCCTCGCGGCTCTCCAGGGTCATCTCCTCCTGGCTCAGGGTGCCCTGGGTCGTGCTGCCGTCGCTCTCGGCGCGGGGTTTGAGGCGCGTCCTGAGGGCGGCGAGGTCGAAGTCCAGAGACGGGCCGTTCTCTTCCGTCACGCTCAGCCGGCCTGCGGTACCGTCCAGCCGCACCAGGTAGCGGCCGGCATCGCTTTCCACGTCGACTTCGGTTCTGTAGGGCGTATCGAGCAAGAGCTCCCGATAGACCTGGAAGGGGGTTACGTCCAACTGGTCCGGACTGGACGCGTGGTAGTACTCCCTGTCGGGATCATCGCCGGGCCACCTGAAGGTCAGGCCCAGCGCCGCGACGATGTCCTGCGCGCTCGGCCGCGCCGCGAGGTCCAGCTCCAAGGCGCTCAAGAGCGGCGCCAGCGCCGGCTGCTTGCCCATGCGCTTCAGGTAGCGCGCGATGGCCGAGATTTCCGCTTCGTCCGACCGGTCGATGGGACCGGCGGCGCGCAGGGCCTGGCCCTCGGCCAGCAACCCGTTGCGGGCGAGCAGCCGCTCCAGGCGCGTGACCTGGCTATCGGTTGAAACGCCGAAGCCACCCCAGGGTCCGAAGCTGCCCAGGGCCAGCAGGCAGGCCAGGGACAGGGGCAGCAGCACCAGCCCCGGACCCGGATCTGGCCCCAGACCTGGCTTGGGCCGGCGCCGGAAGGTGAAGGCGAGGGCGATGCCCAGCAGCCAGAGGCCGAAGACGGCCACGGCATAGCGCGGCTCGGTGACGCCGTAGGCCTCGATCCGCACCGCGATGGCGAGCAGGAGCAGCCCGGCTGGTACCAGCAGGGCCAGGTGGAAGAAGCGGCAGAACCGGCGAACCAGCAGGTTGCCGCTGTCCCGCAGGGGATGGGCGAAGAGGAAGGTCGCCACCCCGAAGGCGGCGCAGCCGGCAACCAGGAATCCCAGCTCGCCGCGCGGCAGGTCCCAGGCGATCAGGGTCTTGGCGCCATAGGCATAGAGCAGCAGCAGGTAGGCGAGGGTGAAGGGCACCAGGAAGAGGCCGATCAGGTGGCGTGCCCAGGTCGGGCAATAGTCGGCTTCGGGATCCGCGAAGCCTTTCGGCACACCGGACAGCGCCTGCAGCGGCCAGACGAGCGCCAGCCCGAGGATCCAGTTGTCGTCGTAGATGTCGCCGTCGATGTCCAGTTCGAAGAGCGCCTCCAGCGCCGCGCAGAAGGCGTGCAGGCCGAGGGCGAAGATCATCCCGACCAGGAGGCCGAAGGCGGCGCTCAACCACAGCCCGCGATTGAAGTCCCAGAAGGCGTCATCGGCGCCGAGGCGGGCCAGGAAGGGCGCGCAGGCCACGAAGAGCAAGCCGGCGGGCAGGAGCGGCAGCAGCAAGGCGGTCCAGATGGCCTCGTCGGTCGCGGGCAGGGTGAAGCTCCGCAGGCCCAGAAGCAGCACCAGGCCCAGCGAGAGCGCCAGCCCCTTGGGCCGCGACCAGCCGCGGCCTTCGGCCAGCAGATCCGAGCCCAGCGCCCCGAAGAGGGCGAGCAGCAGGAAGGCGACGGCCCGAAAGTGCTCGTCCTCCCGGTCGAAGACACCGAGGTCGTGATTCCAGGCCATGAGCAGGGCCGCCTGCAGCGTGGTCAGCGCCACGGGCAACGGGAAGCGCAGGACCGTGGCCTTCAGGCCCCGGGCCAGGTCGCGCCAGGCGAGGAGGGACAGGATTTGCATGGTGCCGGAGGTTCCCTGCTGCTGGTTTGGGCGCCGAGGAGACGGCTTCTGATAGACGGGTTCTATGGGCAGATTGTGAAGCGAATGGGGAAGGATTATGTGAGAATACAGCCTTTGGTTTAGTAAGGCGCTGATCGATACCATCAAACGGCGTCTTGCCGCCGGCCCCTCAGGGGCGCAGAATCGGGTGGCAAAGGGCGGGAAAGGCCGTTACAACGGCTGGTTCCGCGATGGAGGAGGAAGGGGGCGTCCCATGACCGCCAAATGGTCGCCGGGATCCTGGCGCGACAGACCGATCCAGCAGGTACCCGAGTATCCCGATCCGGCCGTGCTCGAGCGGGTCGAGGCGACGCTGGAGACCTATCCGCCGCTGGTCTTCGCCGGCGAGGCGCGCCGCCTGCGCAGCCAGCTCGCCAAGGTCGCGGACGGCCAGGCTTTTCTGCTTCAGGGCGGCGACTGCGCGGAATCCTTCGCCGAGTTCCATCCCAACAACATCCGCGACACCTTCCGTGTCCTGCTGCAGATGGCCGTGGTCATGACCTTCGGCGCGGCCCTGCCGGTGCTCAAGCTCGGCCGCATGGCCGGCCAGTTCGCCAAGCCGCGCTCGGCGCCGACCGAGGTCAAGGACGGGGTCGAGTTGCCCTCCTACCGCGGCGACATCATCAACGGCATCGAGTTCGACCCGGCGCGCCGGGTGCCCGATCCGGAGCGCCTGCTGCGCGCCTACAACCAGGCCGCGGCGACCCTGAACCTGCTGCGCGCCTTCGCCCAGGGCGGCTTCGCCGACCTGCACAAGGTCCACCAGTGGAACCTGGAGTTCGTCGCCGGCAGCCCGCTGGGCGCCCGCTACGAGGAGCTGGGGACCCGCATCGACGAGGCGCTGGCCTTCATGCGCGCCTGCGGCATCAACGCCGAGACCGTGCCCCAGGTCAGCGAGACCGACTTCTACACCAGCCACGAGGCGCTGCTGCTGCCCTACGAGCAGGCCCTGACTCGGGTCGATAGCCTGACCGGCGCCTGGTACGACTGCTCGGCGCATTTCCTCTGGATCGGCGACCGGACCCGCCAGCTCGACGGGGCCCACGTCGAGTTCCTGCGCGGGGTCGGGAACCCGATTGGCATGAAGTGCGGGCCGAGCCTCGATCCCGACGACCTGCTGCGCCTGATCGAGGCCCTGAACCCGGAGAACGAGGCGGGCCGCCTGACCCTGATCTCGCGTATGAGCGCCGAGGACGTCGAGGCCAAGCTGCCGCCCCTGGTGCGCGCCGTGCAGCGGGCCGGCTTCAACGTGGTCTGGTCCTGCGATCCCATGCACGGCAACACCATAAAGTCCTCCAGCGGCTTCAAGACCCGGCCCTTCGACCGGATCCTGGCCGAGGTCGAGGGCTTCTTCGCCGTGCACCGGGCGGAGGGCACCCACGCCGGCGGCATTCACATCGAGATGACCGGCCAGGAGGTGACCGAGTGCACCGGCGGCGCCCAGGCGATCAACGACGAGCGCCTCGCCGACCGCTACCACACGCACTGCGACCCGCGGCTCAACGCCAGCCAGGCGCTGGAGCTGGCCTTCCTGATCGCGACCCGCCTGAAGGAGGAGCGCGACAACGCCGCCGGCCGCGCGGTGGCCGCGCAGTAACCCGAACCGCGGCCCGATCCCGTCCTGGCCGCCCGATCTCGTCCTGGCCGGAGGTCAGCCATGGCCCGAAACGGAAGCAAGCCCGGCGCAGCCAACGGCTCGGCCTGGCCCGACGAGGGCCGGGTTCCGGCCTGGACCGACACCTACTTCAAGCGCAGCAAGGAGACCATCGGCCGCTTCGGCGATGCCGAGGTCACCTACGCGCTCTTCCTGCGCCGGCCGGTGGTCTCGGCGCCGCGCCTGGCCTTGGACTGGCTGAAGGCGGTCACCGCCCAGCGCAACGTCAAGGTCGAGATCGACCTGCGCTATCCGGAAGGCAAGTGGGTCGGCGCCGGCGAGCCCCTGGCCTACGTCACCGGCCCCTTCTATCACCTGGTCGACCTGGAGACCCTGCTGCTGATGAAGCTGGGACCGCCCTGCGTCGCCGCCTACAACGCCTATTCCATGTGCGCCGACCTGCCTAAGGTCGCCTTCCTGGCCATGGACGCCCGGCACTGCGCCGGCACCGAGATGGCCGAGCTCATGGCCTACGCCGCCTCGGTCGGCTCGGAACGGGCCAGGCGCAAGGTCGGCGCCCTCGGCTTCATCGGCAACGCGACCGACGCCACGGCGCACTTCTTCGGCCAGGACAGCGGCAAGGGCACCATGCCCCACGCCCTGATCGGCTACGCCGGCTCGACCCTGCGCGCCGCCGAGATGTTCGACGAGACCTTTCCCGACGGCCCCATGACCGTGCTGGTCGACTACTTCGCCCAGGAGGTGACCGACTCCCTCGCGGTCTGCCGGCGCTTCCCCGAGCGCGCGGCGGCCGGGCAGCTCGCGGTGCGCATCGACACCCCCGGCGGCCGCTTCCTGGAGGGCCTGGACCCGCCGGAGTCCTACGCCGCGCTCGAACGCCACGCGCCGGAGGCGGTCCGCGGCTACCGCGACGACACCGAGCTGCGCTACCTGATCGGCCCCGGGGTCTCGGCGGCGGCGATCTGGTTCCTGCGCGAGGCCCTGGACAAGGCCGGCTTCGACAAGGTGAAGATCGTCGCCTCCTCGGGCTTCGGCCCGGCCAAGTGCCGTCTCATGGCCGAGGCCCAGACGCCCATCGACGTGATCGGCAGCGGCTCCTACCTGCCGGAGCGCTGGTCCGAGACCTACGCCACCGCCGACATCGTCGCCTACGACGGCGTCCCCCGGGTCAAGGTCGGTCGCGAGTTCCTGCTCAGGAAGTAGCCTGCCGCCGGCCTGCGGCGAAGCGCGATGGGCCTGTCCAGTCGAGACCGCGACGGCCCTTACCAAAGGCTTCCTCCCCCTTCATGGGAGAGGATCGAGGAGGGGGGCGGCCGTGAGGCCGCGCACTTGCGTCCAGCGATGAGATCCTGAGCCGGCTTTCACCCCCCACCCCGACCCTCCCCCTCAAGGGGGAGGGAGGCCGTCTGCCGCAGCGCTTTCCACCTCAGGAAGTCGCTCGAGGGCACGGGGCGGCAAGCCTGTGAGCAGTCGTCCGGTCGATTCGAAACAGCGTTGACCTAGCGTCTCCTCCCCCTTCATGGGGGAGGATCAAGGAGGGGGTGGCGGCCGTGAGGCCGCGGGCTTGCGTCCGACGATGAGGTCTTGAGCCGGCTTTCGCCCCCCACCCCGGCCCTCCCCCACAAGGGGGGAGGGAGGTTTACATCGAGCCTGCTTCCGCGGCCTCAGGCCTGCATGATCTGCCCGTCCTGGCAGAAGCCGGACGGCGGGACGTTCAGGTCGCGCCGGCCGCCTCCCGAAGATGTGACCGCGTCGTCGCGGCGATTGACGCCAGGCCGCCGGCCGGCCCAGGATCCTCGGCGCATAATCGAGCCGGAAACTGCCATGCCGATGATCACCGAGGAATCGCCGCTCGCCTTTACCGACCCGCTGCCCGCGCAGGCCGACGTCGTCGTCATCGGGGCCGGCATCGCCGGGACCGCGGCCGCCTACTTCCTCGCGGAGAAGGGGGTCAAGGTCCTGCTCTGCGAGAAGGGGCGGGTGGCCGGCGAGCAGTCGAGCCGCAACTGGGGCTGGGTCCGCCAGCAGGGCCGCGACTGGGCCGAGCTGCCGGTCATGATGGAGGCCAACCGCATCTGGCGCGGCCTGGCCGGGAAGACCGGCGAGGCCGACCTCGCCTTCACCCAATCCGGCTGCCTCTACGTCGCCGACAGCGCCGCCGGCCTGGCCAAGTACGAGACCTGGCACGAGCTCGCCAAGCGCCACCAGCTCGACACCCGGATGCTGACCGCGGCCGAGGTCGCGGCCCGGGTCCCCGGCCTGCAGGGCCGCTGCGTCGGCGGCATGGTGACCGAGACCGACGGCCGGGCCGAGCCCTTCGTCGCGGTGCCGGCCCTGGCCCGCGCCGCCCGCGCCCTGGGCGCCGCCGTGATCGAGGACTGCGCCGTGCGCTGCCTCGACGTCGAGGCCGGCCGGGTTGCCGGGGTGGTGACCGAGCGGGGGCGGGTGCGCTGCGCGCGGGTGCTGCTGGCCGGCGGCGCCTGGTCCAACGCCTTCGCGGCCAATGCCGGGGTCGACCTGCCGCAGCTCGCCGTGCGCTCGACGGCGGCCCGGACCGAGGCCGCGCCGGATGCCCCCTACGAGGGCAACATCTCGACCTCCGGCCTGGCGATCCGGCGGCGCGCCGACGGCGGCTACAGCGTCGCGACCGGCGACCTGGCCGAGCACTACCTCTCGCCGGCCTCCTTCCGCTACTTCACCAAGTTCCTCAAGCTGCTCAAGGTCTCGGCCAAGGACGTCCGCCTGCGCCCGGCCGCGCCCGTGGGCGACCCGGGTGCCTGGGGCCGGCCGCGCCGCTGGAGCGCCGAGGAGGTCAGCCCCTTCGAGCGCCGGCGGGTCCTGAACCCTCAGCCCTCCGCGGCCGTGGTCCGGCGGATCGAAGACCGCCTGCCGGCCCGCTTTCCGGCGCTGAAGGGCGTCGGGCTCGCCGAGGCCTGGGCCGGCATGATCGACGTCACCCCGGACGCGGTTCCGACCCTCGGCGAGGACGAGCAGATCAAGGGCTTCTACATCGCGACCGGCCTCAGCGGCCACGGCTTCGGCATCGGCCCGGCCGTCGGCCGCGTCATGGCCGACGTCATCGAGGGCCGCGATCCCGGCCACGACCTGACCCGCTTCCGCCCCAGCCGCTTTTCCGACGGCAGCGAGATCGTCCCGGGGCCCTATTGAGGACGGGCTGGCCGGCCGAAGGATGAGCTTCGTCGAGCGCTACCTCAATCGGCAGATCCTGCTCGAGCTCTCTCCGACCGCGGTCTTCTTCGTGGTGAACTACGGCTGGGGCCTGATGCCGGCGACGGCGGCGGTCATGGCCGCGACCTTCGCGGCGGTGGGGATCGGCCTTGCGCTTGAGGGGCGCGTTCCGACCATCGCCGTGGTGACGCTGGTCATCGTCCTGGTCCTCGGCGGCGCGAGCCTGGTCTTCGACAGCGAAGTCTTCATCAAGATCCGGCCGACCGTCGGGAACGGCCTCTTCGCGGCCGCGCTCGCCGCCGGGCTTTTCTTCCGGCCCAGTTTCCTGGTTCGTGCCCTCGGCCGGCAGCTTAAGCTCTCCGACACCGGATGGCGGGTCCTGACGCTCTGCTGGATCGGCCTTGCGCTGTCCCTGGCGCTGCTCAACGAGTTCGTCTGGCGCGCGATGGACACGGACACCTGGGTCACCTTCAAGACGCTCCTCGCCCC
>JANQGU010000162.1 GCA_028282935.1 Kiloniellales bacterium | reverse complement strand
TGGCACGGTCTGGCGGGAGGTTCGAAGAGAGGGAAGCGGAAGGCCGTCGCTTGCACTGTGGTCTCCGCCTCGCTGTCTCGCTTAGGGAGATGGCGCTCTTAGGCGGTCCGGAAAGTGACGGCCGTCACAGTTCCTGCTGTTCGGCGGCGGTGGTGCCTAATACCAAGGAGCGTTGATAATGACTCATTTGATGGCGCGCGGCGGCCCGCCGGGTGCGTTGCACCCCTTGCCCGATGCGATAGCATCGCGCTGCGGGCCATCAAATGAGTCATTATCAACGCTCCTTGGTATTACTGCCGGGTCCTGAAGGGCGAGAGCTGGACGATGGCGATGGCCAGCAGCGGCGCCAGGACCGTGATCAGGGCGACGGTGATCAGCAGCCAGCCGAGCTCGTCGTAGTCGGCGGCGACCTCGACCGCGCCGCTGCCCCTGTCGACGACCTCGCGCGTCACCACGTAGACCTCGTTCATGTACTTGGTGCCGAGGCTGGCGGCCGAGAGCGCCAAGTTGACGAAGGAGGCCATGACCGCGAAGAAGGTCGCCTTCAGGTGCGGCGGTGCGTTCTTGGCGATCCAGGCCAGCATGGGAATCATGGAGATCTGGACGAGGGGCGATTCGATTGCGGTGTCCAGGATCGCGATGAAGTGCGCGTCGACGACGCCGGCCGACCAGCCGGCGGTCCATTCGTGGAGGCCGTAGTAGAGCCCGATGTTGGGCAGCGACAGCACGCCGGCCGCTAGGGTCAGCAGCGCCACGACATAGGCGATGGAGCGCCGCGCCATCAGCGGCCGCAGGACCACCATGCCGAAGAGGGCCAGGCCCGAGGTGATCAGCGCAAGCACGGAAAGGAACTGCTGATCGAAGCCCAGGACGTCGATCTCGAACCAGGTCGCGCCGGGCCCGGGCAGGGGCACGGCGCGGAACACGAAGATAATGATCGCGGTGCCGACCAGGGCCTTCCGGACCCCGGCGTCCAGCTCCACGATCAGCCGGTTCATCAGGAAGATCACGATCGCCATCGAGCCGGCGAAGACGATCTCCTGGGCGAAGGGCAGCTGGGCGAGGCCGATGCCGAGCGTGAAGACGGCGAAGGCGAGGCTGCCGCCGAGGATCCACCAGTTGGGCCTGGTCTCGCCGGAAGGCTGGAACAGAAGCCGCTGGATCCGGAACTCGTCGACGCCTTGGCGGCGCATGCGCCGGGCCCGCAGGCGCAGGGTGAGCTGGCCGAGCAGGACGCCGGCCACCGAGACCACCGGAATCGCCAGCGCAAGCAGGTAGATCCTGGCGTAGACCGTGGCCTTCTGCGCCTCCGACATCGCCTCGACCCCGGAGAACATGAAGATATTGAGCGCCGAGACCGCGGCCAGGCCGCTGATGATCGCGAAGCGGCCGAGGGTCTGCATGGTGGTGTGCATGGCCTTGATTTCGGCCTCGGGGTAGGGCCGGCCCTCGGTGTCGGCGGTCGGGACCGCCTCGACGGTCATGGCGTCGGCGACCACGTCCTGGACCACGTAGCCGGTCGGCGCCAGCAGCGCCGCGGTCACGTACCAGGCCTCGATCGCCAGGAACCCGGTCATCCAGCCGGTGTGGGCGATCAGGCCGTACATGATGCCGATCGAAAGCGCGATCAGCGCCGCCCCCAGGTAGACCAGCAGGGCCTTCCAGCGCCACAGCAGGTCGACCAGGTGGCCGAGCGGCATCTTCAGCGCCCAGGGGATCCCGGCCCAGAACGCCAGGCCGGCCAGGAAGGCCGCCGAGAGGCCGAGGTACTCCTTGATGAAGAAGGTGCCGACGATGGAGGTCAGCCCGGAGACCCCGGCGGCGAGATAGACCAGCAGGGGCGGCAGGTAGGACCAGCGCAACTGCCGCGCCAGGTCGAGAAAGGTCGCGTCGAACCAGCGCCAGAGGATACGGGGGGTCATGGCCGCATTTCGGCCAGCCGGCCGCCGGGCAGCGCCCGGGCCTGGACCGCGCCCTGCGGGCGGGATCGGCGCTCCAGCTTATTTGCCAAGGATCACTTCAGGTACTTCGCGTCGAGCGGCTTGGCCGTCTTGTCCGGGTTGATCCAGTAGACGTGTCCGCGAAGGTCGTCCGGCAGCGTCCCTTCCTCGGAAAGGTCGAAGGTGTAGTCCACGACTCCGCCTTCGCCGGTGCCGCGCTGGGCGCCGATGTAGATCTCGCCGTGCCGGACCGAGTAGACCATCTTGGTCACCCGCTCGCCGGGAGGGTTGTCCAGAGTGATCTTGAGCGTCTTGCCCTCGAAGCGCACCTCGGCCTTATAGCGCGCCAGTTCGTCCTGTCTGATGTCGGACTCTATGGTTTCGCAGGCGAAAAGAAGGAGGCAGGCGAGGGCGGCGAAAAGCTGCTTCATGGTCTTCCGATTGCTGTGAAGCCGACTCCGGCCCCATTGACCGGAAAATCGGCCCCGGAGTCAAACGCGTGGCGCTCGGGCGTTGCTTAACGCCGAGCCGCCGTGTTATGGGCGCTCGGTCCCGCGCTAAGGCGGGGCGAAAGGACACTGGGGGGCAAGGGTGGCTGCGACGCGGTTCGGGATCGGACAATCCGTCAGGCGCGTGGAGGACCGGCGCTTCCTGACCGGCCGGGGCCGCTACCTCGACGACATCGTCCTCGACGGCCAGCTCCAGGCCCGGATTCTGCGCTCGCCCTATGCCCATGCCGAGATCCGCGGCATCGACACCGCCTCGGCGGCGGCCCTGCCGGGCGTCGTCGCGGTCCTGACCGGGGCCGAGGTCGCGGCCGACGGTCTGGGCGACATCCCGGCCGGCGGTTCGGTCACCAACCGCGACGGCAGCGCCAACCACGTGCCGTCGCGCCCGGCGCTGGCACGGGAACGGGTCCGCTTCGTCGGCGAGCCCGTGGCCCTGGTCGTGGCCGAGACCCTGGAGGCGGCGCGCGACGCCGTGGAGCGGATCGTTGTCGACTACGCCGAACTGCCGCCGGTCGTCGCGACCGAAGAGGCCCTGGCGCCGGGGGCACCGCAGATCTATCCGGAGGCGCCGAACAACCTCTGCATGGACTGGGAGAAGGGCGACCAGGCGGCGACCGAGGCGGCCTTCGCCGAGGCCGACCGCGTCGTCACCCTGGACCACGTCAACAGCCGGGTGATCGTCAACCCGATCGAGCCGCGCGGCTGCATCGGCCTCTGGGACCCGGAGGGCGAGCGCTACACGCTGTACAACGCGGGCCAGGCGGTGCACGGCATCTCGCGCATGGTCGCGACCGGCGTCCTGAAGACCACGCCGGACAAGCTTCGGGTGATCTCGCCGGACGTCGGCGGCGGCTTCGGCACCAAGAACTTCGTCTACCCGGAGATGGCCCTGGTGCTCTGGGCCGCCCGGCGGCTGGGCCGGCCGGTCAAGTGGATCGCCGAGCGGACCGAGGGCTTCGTCAGCGACACCCAGGGCCGCGACCACGTGATGCGGGCCGAGCTGGCGCTGGCCGCCGACGGCCGGTTCCTGGCCCTGCGCATCGCCTCCACCGCCAACCTCGGCGCCTACGCCTCGACCTTCGGCGCCATGATCCCGACCAATCCGGTCGCGGTCGTGCTCGGCGGAGTCTACGACATCCCGGCGATCCATTACCGGGTCAAGGGGGTCTTCACCAACACCGTGCCGGTCGACGCCTATCGCGGCGCCGGCCGCCCCGAGGCCTCCTATGCGATGGAGCGCCTGGTCGAGCTCGCCGCGCTCGAACTCGGCGTCGATCCGCTGGAGCTGCGCC
>JANQGU010000115.1 GCA_028282935.1 Kiloniellales bacterium | reverse complement strand
ATCACCGGCGACGTCCTGGGCGCAATCCAGCAGGCCGCGGAGGCCACCGCCCTGCTCACCCTGGCGGCCCTGGCATGACCCGGGTCACCTCCTGGTGGTGGGTCCGCCATGCCCCGGTGACCACGGCCGGCGGACGCATCTACGGCCAGCGCGACCTCGACGCGGACTGCGGCGACCGCGCGGTCTTCGAGTGGCTCGCCGAGAGCCTGCCGGCCGAGCCCCTCTGGGTCACCAGCCAGCTGCGGCGCACCCACCAGACGGCGGCGGCGATCTGGACCGCCGGCGGCCGGGACCCGGCGGAGCCCCTGGTCGAGCCGGACCTGGCGGAGCAGCACTTCGGCGACTGGCAGGGCCTGACCCACGACGAGCTGAGCCGGAGGCGCGACGGCCGCTGGCACCGCTTCTGGCTGGCGCCCGCCGCCGAGGTCCCGCCCGGCGGCGAGTCCTTCGAGCAGCTGGTCGGCCGCGTCGCCGGCGCCCTGGAGCGCCTGCACGACAGCCACGGCGGCCGGGACATCGTCGCCGTGGCCCACGGCGGCACGATCCGGGCGGCGCTCGCCATCGCCCTGGGAATCGACCCGGAGCAGGCCCTGGCCTTCTCGGTGGGTAACTGCTCGCTCACCCGGCTGGACCACATCGCGGGCAAAGACGGGGCAGCTTGGCGTGTTGTTTGTGTCAACAGCCTTCCCGGCGGGGCTAATTGAGTCTGTCCCGAATCGGTTGTGGTAAACTAATGGTTAATGGAGGGTGGCAGTCGAGATCAGAGGAGAGGGAGAGGCATCGATGTTCACGACCTTCAATCGACGTAGGTCCCTGCTTGCGGTCGCCGGTTTCGTCCTGAGCGTGACCTTTGTCCTGGCGCTGGTTCTGGCGCCGCCGGCGCGGGCCGTCACCGAGCAGGAACATCTGGTCAACGAGGCCCAGCTCACGCTGGAGAAGCTGCTGGGCGACGAAAACCTGGGCAACATGCCCGATTTCCTGAATCGCGCGCGCGCCGTCTACATCATCCCGGCGCTGTTCAAGGGCGGTTTCGTGCTTGGCGCCGAGGGCGGCAAGGGCGTGCTGCTGGCCAAGGGCAGCGACGGCAGCTGGAGCAGCCCGGCCTTCTACACCATGGCCGGCGGCAGCATCGGCCTGCAGATCGGCGGCCAGGTCTCCGAGGTCGTCCTGACGATCATGAACGACGACGCCCTGACGGCGATTCTGGAGGACAACTTCAAGATGGGCGGCGACCTCAGCATCGCCATCGGCCCGCTGGGCGCCGGCATCGAGGCCGGCACCACCAGCAACTTCGACGCCGACGTCTACGCCTTCTCCCACGCGGTGGGGCTCTTCGGCGGCGGCTCGCTGGAAGGCTCAGCGATCCTGACCAACGACGACGACAACCAGACCTACTACGGCAACGCGGCGCCGCCGGAGGCGATCCTGCTGGAGCGGCGCTTCAACAATCCGCAGTCGGAACCGCTGCGCAAGCTGCTGCCTTAAATCCCCGCTCGGCCCCGACAGGCACGGCTGGCGTCCCAGTGGATGGGGCGCCAGCTTCCACTGTCTGACGGCCGCCCGGCTCGACCCCGGCTCGACCCGGCTCGATGAGGTCCGGCGGGCCGTTTTCCCCTGTGCGCCGAAACTGTGGCAAAGCGCACAAGCACCCCCTTTCCGAACGTCCTAAGCTTTAGGGGATAGATCGCAATACGCAGCATAGCTTGGCTTTGGCCGGCGGCTTTGGCGACTTCGCCGGGGCCAAAGCGGGGAGGCCAAAGATGTCCGATCATCCCGCTCCGTCACCTGACTCGCTATCCGGCACAGCGACGGCACAAGGGCCGTCCGGGTCCGACGCAGTGGCGGAGAAGACGACGATTGAGCCCAAGAACATCGTCCTCTGCTCCGACGGCACCGGCAACAGCGGCGGCCAGGGCAACGGCACCAACGTCTGGCGCCTGTTCAACGCCGTGGATCTGCGCGCCCACCTGCACAAGGAGGGCGCAGCCAGGCAGATCGCGTTCCACGACGACGGCGTCGGAACAGAGAAGAACAAGCTCCGCAGGGCCATCGGCGGTGCCTTCGGCTTCGGCTTGGCGCGAAACACCCGCGAGCTCTACACCTTCCTGGTCCGGAACTATCGTCCGGGCGATCGGATTTTTCTCTTCGGCTTCAGCCGGGGCGCCTACACCGTGCGAGCCCTGGCCGGCCTGATCCTATCGGTCGGCGTCCTCGATTACCGCTGCTTCACGACAGACCAGGAGCTCAGAGCCACGGTCCACAAGACCTATCGCATCTACCGGGGCCGCTATCCCTCCTTGGTGCAGGCGATCTGGCGGATCTTCGCCGGAACCCCGGAAGCCCGCATTCAGGAACTGAGGAAAAAGTATACTCTGCACGAGGTCGACTCTCTGCCGTTCATCGGGGTCTGGGACACGGTGGATGCGGTCGGCGTGCCGATGGACTGGATGCGCTATCCCTTAAACTGGATCCTGCGCTTCTGGTTCCCGGACAAGACCTTGAACTCGAAGATTGAAAAGGCCTGCCACGCCATCGCCATCGACGACGAGCGCGGCACATTCCACCCCGTCATGTGGGACGAGACCGAGAGTCCGGACCGGAAGGGCGATCTCGACCCCGAGCGAATCAAGCAAATCTGGTTTGCTGGCGTTCACTCCAACGTCGGGGGCGGCTATCCCAAGCAGGGAATGGCCTATGTCTCGCTCGACTGGATGCTGCGCGAAGCCGCGGCCAAAGGCCTTCACTTCCATCCGAACGACCTCGCGGAGGCCGAGAAGCGTCAGAACGTGCACGACAAGCTCTATGACTCCCGCTCGGGACTGGCCATCTACTACCGCTACAAGCCGCGCGACATCGAATCGTACTGCAAGGCCTATTGCCTGGGTGGCGCGGCGAAGTTCCACCCCAGCGTCTTCGAGCGCATCGGACACGGAACGCTGGGCTATGCCCCCGCCAACCTTCCCGGGACCCTGCAGGCCATCCGGGCGCCGTACTACACGCAGTCCGGTTTCGACTCGGTCCAGCTCACGAGGACGCTCCAAAGCCACTTCAAGAAGAACATCGGCTTGCTGCAGCTTGCCAGGCACTGGATCGGGCGGCGGGTCGCCCTCTACTGGACCATGCTGGGATCCTCACTCACCGCGGCCGCCCTAGCCTTCGCGCTGATGGTCCAGGCCCCGACAGCCGCATGCCCGCCCGAGGAACCCGCCTGCGACGCAGCTGCGGGGACGGCTCTGGTCACGCCCGGGAGCAACGTTCTTGAGCCTGTGAAAGCAGCCTTTGTGCCAAAGCCGCTCCAAGCGCCTGCCGACGCGCTGCTCGAGCACTTCCGATCAAATCCTCTGCAGCTGCTTGCCGCGGTCATGGTCATTGCGGTGTTCCTGTACCTTCGAATCCTGTTCATCCGCAGGAGCAAGGCCGCAGCCGATCACTTCTGGAACGGCGTCCGTACCGAGTTGCCCTAGCTCGAGCAAGCGCCAAGACTCTGGCGAAAGTGAACGCCTCCGCCTATATGTCAGCGTAACAGCTGCGGAGGAGGTCACGTGCACAAGCGTGCGATCGTCGTTTTCCTGGTCGGCCTTCTGGTGCTTCTCGGCGGGGCGGCCGCCTATCTCCTGACCGAGCCCGCGACCAGCGTCACGCGCCTGCCGTCGCAGGCCGGCCAGACCGCCAGCGGCACCGCCACGGTCGGCGGCGCCTTCGAGCTGGTCGACCAGAGCGGAGAGACGCGGACCCAGGCCGACTTCGCCGGCCGGCACATGCTGGTCTACTTCGGCTACACCTACTGCCCGGACGTCTGCCCGACCTCCCTGTCCCTCATGTCGCAGGGCCTCGACCTCCTCGAGACCGAGACCGGCAGCCTCGAGGAGCGGGTGGTCCCGATCTTCGTGACCGTCGATCCGGCGCGCGACGACGTCGAGGCCATGGCGGCCTATGCCGAGCACTTCCACCCGCGCCTGGTCGCGCTGACCGGCAGCGACGCGCAGATCGCCGCGGCCGCCAAGGCCTACCGCGTCTACTACCGCAGGGCCGAGGACCCCAGCGCGAGCGAATACCTGATGGACCACTCCTCCTTCATCTACCTCATGGGCCCCGACGGCACCTACGTCAGCCACTTCGCCCACAACGCCAGCCCCGAGGAGATCGCCGAGGGCCTGAAGGGCTTCCTCAAGCTCTGAGTACCCCAAAAAGCTTGCTCCACCGTCCGTAAAGCGGGCTAGACTGCCCGCTCGTACATATTGCGGAAGCACAAAACTGCAACAGAAGCGCGGTAAAGCTGCGCCGTCATTCAGAGCGGGAGGAGCAAGATGACAGTTCTGCGGAAGCTCGCGGCCACGGCGGCCGTGGCGGGATCCCTTGGCCTGGTCTCGAGCGTCTGGGCCTCGAACGCCTGGGCCGCGACCGAGATCCAGTGGTGGCACGCCTTCACCGGGCGCCTGGGCGAGGTCCTGGCCGGCCAGGTCGAGGCCTTCAACACCTCGCAGTCGGACTACAAGGTGGTGGGGGTCTACAAGGGCAACTACTCCGAGACCCTGAACGCCGGCGTCGCCGCCTTCCGGGCCGGCGAGCAGCCGCACATCCTGCAGGTCTTCGAGGTCGGCACCGCGACCATGATGTCGGCCAAGGGCGCGATCAAGCCGGTCCACGAGCTGATGAAGGAGACCGGCGAGGCCTTCGATCCGGGCGCCTACCTGGCCGCCGTCACCGGCTACTACACCACGCCGGCCGGCGAGATGCTGTCGCTGCCCTACAACTCCTCGACCCCGGTGCTCTACTACAACAAGGCGGCCTTCGAGAAGGCCGGCCTCGATCCCGAGGCGCCGCCGAAGACCTGGCCGGAGGTCGAGACCGCGATCAAGGCGCTGAAGGCCTCGGGCTCGGCCTGCCCCTTCACCACGGCCTGGCAGTCCTGGGTGCACCTGGAGAACATGGGCGCCTGGCACGACGTGCCCTTCGCGACCAAGGCCAACGGCTTCGACGGCCTGGACAGCGAGCTGGCCTTCAACGGCGCGGCGCAGGTCGCGCATGTCGACGCCATGGGACGCTGGGCCAAGGAGGGCCTCTTCGTCTATTCCGGCCGCCGCAACGAGGGCGGTGCGCGCTTCCGCGGCGGCGAATGCGCCATCTTCACGGAATCCTCGGCCGGCTACGCCGGCATCAAGGCCGAGGCCAAGTTCCCCTTCGGCGTCGGCAACCTGCCCTATTGGCCCGAGGTCGCCGAGAAGCCCCGGAACACCATCATCGGCGGCGCCTCGCTCTGGGTCATGTCCGGGCACGAGGAGGCGGAATACAAGGGCGTGGCGAAGTTCTTCAGCTTCCTCTCCCAGCCGGAAACCCAGGCCGCCTGGCACCAGACCACCGGCTACCTGCCGATCACCACGGCCGCCTACGACCTGACCCGCAAGCAGGGCTTCTACGACAAGAACCCCGGCACCGACATCGCGATCAAGCAGATGACCGGCGCCGCGCCCAGCGCCAACTCCAAGGGCCTGCGCCTCGGCAGCTTCGACCAGATCCGCGGCATCATCGACGAGGAACTGGAAGCGGTCTGGTCGGGCGACAAGTCCGCCCAGGACGCCCTGGACAGCGCCGTGGAGCGGGGCAACCCGCTGCTGCGCCGCTTCGAGCGCGCCAACCGCTAGTCCGCAGGTCGAGGCCGAGGGAGCCCGCCCGTCCCGGCGGGCTCCGCCGGCCGCCCTGGGGCCTGCCCGTGTCATGGAAAAGCGCGTCGTCTTCGGCCACCGGGTGCTGCCCTATCTGCTGGTCCTGCCGCAGATGGCCATCACCCTGGTCTTCTTCCTCTGGCCGGCCAGCCAGGCGATCTACCAGTCCGTGCTGATCGAGGACGCCTTCGGGCTGTCCTCGGAGTTCGTCTGGTTCGAGAACTACGCCGCGCTGATCGCGGACCCGCTCTACCTCGGCTCCTTCCAAACCACCGCCGTCTTCAGCATCGCGGTCGCCGGCCTCTCGATCGGCCTGGCGCTGTTCCTGGCGGTCATGGCGGACCGGGTGGTGCGCGGCGCCATGGCCTACAAGACCCTGCTGCTGTGGCCCTACGCGGTCGCCCCCGCGGTCGCGGGCGTGCTCTGGCTCTTCATGTTCAACCCCTCGATCGGGCTGGTCAGCTTCTACCTCAAGCTGATGGGCTACGACTGGAACCACGTCCTCAACGGCGGCGAGGCCATGCTGCTGGTGATCGTCGCGGCCTCCTGGAAGCAGATCTCCTACAACTTCATCTTCTTCCTGGCCGGCCTGCAGGCGATTCCGCGCTCCCTGATCGAGGCCGCGGCCATCGACGGCGCCGGGCCGGTCCGGCGATTCTGGACCGTGGTCTTTCCGCTGCTGTCGCCGACCACCTTCTTCCTGCTGGTGGTCAACATCGTCTACGCCTTCTTCGACACCTTCGGGATCATCCACGCCGTGACCAAGGGCGGCCCGGGCAAGGCCACGGAGATCCTGGTCTACAAGGTCTACAAGGACGGCTTCGTCGGCCTCGACCTCGGCAGCTCGGCCGCGCAGTCGGTGATCCTGATGGTCGTCGTGGTCACCCTCACCGTGATCCAGTTCCGCTTCATCGAGCGGCGGGTCCATTACTGAGGCTATCCATGGTCGAACGTCGCGGCTGGCTCACCGTCTTCTCCCACGTCTCGCTGCTGCTCTGCATCGCGGTCCTGGCGCTGCCGATCTACGTGACCTTCGTGGCCTCGACCACGACCATGGAGGAGATCGTCAGCCCGCCGCTGCCGCTGATCCCCGGCGGCCAGCTCTTCGAGAACTACCGCGAGGCGCTGAACCGCGGCGTCACCCAGCTCGCCAGCGTCCCGGTCGCGCTCATGATGTGGAACTCGCTGGTCATGGCGCTGTCGATCGCGGTCGGCAAGATCGCGATCTCGATCCTCTCGGCCTACGCCATCGTCTATTTCCGCTTTCCCTTCCGGATGCTGTGCTTCTGGACCATCTTCGTCACCTTGATGCTGCCGGTGGAGGTCCGCATCCTGCCGACCTTCGAGGTCGCGGCCGACCTGGGCCTGCTCAACAACTACGCCGGGCTCAGCGTGCCGCTGATCGCCTCGGCGACCGCGACCTTCCTGTTCCGGCAGTTCTTCCTGACCGTGCCCGACGAACTGGTCGAGGCGGCCCGCACCGACGGCGCGGGGCCCTTGCGCTTCTTCTGGGACATCCTGCTGCCGCTGTCGCGCACCAACATCGCGGCGCTCTTCGTGATCCTCTTCATCTTCGGCTGGAACCAGTACCTCTGGCCGCTGCTGATCACCACCGACGCCGAGATGACCACCATCGTGATCGGGATCAACCAGATGATCGCGCCGGGCGAGGACGAGACCAACTGGCCGGTGGTCATGGCCACCACCATGCTGGCCATGCTGCCGCCGATCCTGGTCGTGGTCTCCATGCAACGGCTCTTCGTCAAGGGCCTGGTCGAGACGGAGAAATAGGGACATGGCGAAGGTCGAGCTTCACGGCGTGCGCAAGGTCTTCGGCAAGGTCGACGTCATCCACGGCGTCGACTGCGAGATCGCCAACGGCGAGTTCCTGGTCATCGTCGGCCCCAGCGGCTGCGGCAAGTCGACCCTGCTGCGCATGGTCGCCGGCCTGGAGACCGTGACCGCCGGCGAGATCCGCATCGGCGCGCAGGTCGTCAACCAGCTCGAGCCGGCCGAGCGCGACATTGCCATGGTGTTCCAGAACTACGCGCTCTATCCGCACATGTCGGTCTACCGCAACATGGCCTACGGCCTGAAGATCCGCGGCCTGAGCAAGGCCGAGATCGACGAGCGGGTGCGCAAGGCGGCCGAGATCCTGGAGCTGGGCGCGCTCTTGGAGCGCAAGCCGCGCCAGCTCTCCGGCGGCCAGCGCCAGCGGGTCGCCATGGGCCGGGCCATCGTGCGCGAGCCCGCGGTCTTCCTCTTCGACGAGCCCCTGTCCAACCTGGACGCCAAGCTCAGGGTCCAGATGCGGGTCGAGATCAAGAAGCTGCAGGAGCGCCTGGGCATCACCTCGATCTACGTCACCCACGACCAGGTCGAGGCCATGACCCTGGGCCACCGCCTGATGGTCCTCAACGCCGGCCGGGTCGAGCAGCTCGGCACGCCGCTGGAGCTCTACGAGCGGCCGGCCTCGGTCTTCGTCGCCGGCTTCATCGGCTCCCCGGCGATGAACTTTTTGCCGGCCCGCATCGCCGCCGACGGCCAGCGGGTCGAGATCGAGGGCGGCGAGAGCCTGCCCCTGAACGGCGCCGGCACCGAGGCCGGGCGGCCGGTCACCCTGGGCATCCGACCCGAGCACCTGGAGCCGGCCGCCGAGGACGAGAGCCTCGCCCACCTCACCATCGACCTGGTCGAGCAGCTCGGCGCCGACACCCTGGTCCACGGCCACTTCGGCGAGGCGGCCCAGGACCTGACCCTGCGCGTCAGCGGCACCCACAAGGTCGCCGCCGGCGAGCGCCTGCCCCTGCGCGTCGGCGCCGCCCAGCTCCACCTCTTCGACCGCGACAGCGGCTCCCGGCTTTAACTCGCTGCAGCCGATGCCCAAGACGTCGACAGAGCCTATCGAGGTCAAGGCCGTGAGAGACCTGCTGCACAAGGTGCCAGGGCCGCCCGGCGAAGCTCTCCCTGGTGGTGTCAGCGACGCGGATCTCAGGGCCTTCTCGGAGCGGACCGGTATAGAGATTCCAGCGCCGCTTTCGACATGGCTGAAACTGTCCAACGGCCCTTGTGTCGGCCCCGGCGGACTGTTCGGCATACGGCCAGCCCGTGCGGACCTCGACATCGAGCGCTGTTTCGAACGCTACCCCCAATGGAAAGAGCGGGCCTGGATCCCGGTGGCCGGCGACGGCTGCGGCAACTCCTACGTCCTCGCCACCGCCCAGGAGTTCGGTCCCGGCTGGCCGGTCCTGTTCATCGAGACCCTTCCGTCACCACAAGAGCCTGCGTGCATCGTGGCCTCGGACCTCTGGAGGTTCCTGGTCTTCCTGCTTGAGCGCGAGTTCTTCCGCGAAAAAGGGATCCGCGACACGCCCTGGCCCTTCGACCGCACCGAGGTTACGAGACGGGACCCTGAGATCGAAAGCTACAAGGACGTGCCGATGCCATGGGAGTCCGACTGAAGGGCAATGGCCTTAGCGCGTCGCAGGCTGCGCCGTTCCAACGGGCTGTGGCTTGAGGGTCACCAGGGCGATGGCGGCGGCGAGCAGGGAGAGACCGGCCGCGATCAGCATGACCAGACGGAAGTCCGCGACGAAGCCCGCCTTGGCCGGCGGCGACGCGGGCGCCGCCGCCACGGCACCGTAGCTCTCGGCCATCAGGATGCCCAGGACCGCGATGGCCACCAGGCCGGCGACCCGCGAGACCGCGTTGTTGATGCCCGAGGCGACGCCGGCGCGGCGCTCTTCCACCGCGCCCATGACCACGGTGGTCAGCGGCGCCACGCTGACCGTCATGCCGAAGCCGAGCACCACGATGGCCGGAAAGAAGGTGGTCCAGTAGCTGCCGCCGACGCCGGGAAGCGCGAAGAGCGCGAAGCCGGCGGCGGCCAGGACCGGCCCGACGACCAGCGGCGGCCGGCCGCCGTAGCGCTCGACCAGGCCGCCGGCCCAGCGCGACAGCAGGAACATGATCGCGACGAAGGGCAGGAAGGCGGCGCTGGCCGCCGTCGCCGAATAGCCCTGGACCGCGATCAGGTTGAAGGGGAAGTAGAAGAGCGCCCCGCTGAGCCCGGCGTAGAGCAGAAAGGTTGCCAGGTTGGCGCCGCTGAAGGCCGGCGAGGCGAAGAGCGCCAGCGGCACCATCGGCGCCGCCGCCCTGGCCTGGACCCGGAGGAAGGCAGCCAGCAGCGCGACGCCGAGCCCGAGGGCGCCGAGCGCGATGGGGCTGTCCAGGCCGAGGCTCTGGGCCTCGATGAAGCCGAAGACCAGGGCGCCGAGGCCCAGGGTCGAGAGCGCGGCCCCGCTCCAGTCCAGGCGCCGGGGCGCCGCCTCGTCCCGGCTTTCCGGCACGAAGCGGTAGAGGATGGCGATGACCAGCAGCGCCGGCGGCAGGTTGATGAAGAAGATCCAGCGCCAGGACACGCTGTCGACCAGCCAACCGCCGAGCACCGGCCCCAGCGCCATGGCCAGGGCGGTCATGGCCGACCAGGTGCCGATCGCCCGGCCGCGCTGCGCCACGCTGAAGGTCGCGCTGATCAGCGCCAGGCTGCCCGGCACCAGCAGCGCCGCCCCGATGCCCTGGACGATCCGGGCGAGGATGAGCTGGACCGCATCGGGCGCCAGCCCGCACCACAGCGAGGCCAGGGCGAAGACGCCGATGCCGGCGGCGTAGATCCGCCGCCGTCCGAAACGGTCGCCGAGCATGCCGCCGACCAGGACCAGCGCCGCCAGGAACAGCATGTAGGCCTCGACGATCCACTGCAGCTCGGCGAAGCTCGCCTGGAGGTCGGCTTGCAGGACCGGCAGCGCGACGTTGACCACGGTGCCGTCGACGAAGGCCAGGCTGGAGCCCATGACCGTGGCCGCCAGCACCCAGCGGCCGCGCCGGGCGGCGCAGGGCGGGCAATCGGCCCCCGAGCGGATGACGGCGGCGTCGCAAGGCGGTCTGGCGATGTGCGACAT
The DNA here is from genome assembly GCA_028282935.1 of Kiloniellales bacterium. Taxonomy (GTDB): domain Bacteria; phylum Pseudomonadota; class Alphaproteobacteria; order Kiloniellales; family JAKSBE01; genus JAKSBE01. The sequence continues at coordinate 1,134 of JANQGU010000115.1, read as the reverse complement.
GACCTCGAAAGAGGTAGCACAGCTCGCCGCGCCGGGGCATAGGCGGAGCGTGAACATCAGGTGACGGACCGGGGCCGGGATCGCCGGCCAACGCCCCTGGCCCGACGGCAGAGTCACCCCGGCGGCCCGGCCCGAAAGCTAATTGATTTCAACACCTTGTGGCGCGCCAAATCGGCCGCAAACTCCGGATAGCTGGCCGCCCCTCTTTCGCGCATCCTCGGCCCCTGTCAGACTTTGCGGAGGCAAGAGGACCATGTCGGGACTGGAGAACATGACGAAGGCCAGGAGCGAGGCCGCGGCACCGCCACAGCAGGTAGACCTGGTGCGCGGGATCTGCGCCCACATCGACGAGCAGGAAGGCGAGCCGACCACCCTGGCGGCGCTGGCCGACCGCGCCGGCATCTCGCCCTGGCACCTGCAGCGCGTCTTCAAGCGCGTCATGGGCGTCACGCCGCGCGACTACGCCGACGCCCGCCGCAGCGAGCGCTTCCGGGCCGAGCTCAAGAGCGGCGAGTCGGTCGCCAGCGCCACCTACGGCGCCGGCTACGGCTCGGCCAGCCGGGTCTACGAGCGCGCGGCGCATCACCTCGGGATGACCCCGGCCTCCTACGCCAAGGGCGGCAAGGGCGCGCGCATCACCTACGCCCTGGTCGATTCGCCCCTGGGCCGCCTGCTGGTCGCGACCACGGACAAGGGGATCTGCTTCCTCTGCCTGGGCGAGGACGACGCCGTGCTCGCCGAGGAGGTCCGCGCCGAGTTCCCGCAGGCGGAGTCCCTGGAGCGCGACGACGCGGCCCTGGCGCCGACCCTCGAGGTCGTCCTGGCCCACATCGCCGGCGAGGCGCCGCACCTGGACCTGCCCCTGGACGTGCGGGCGACCGCCTTCCAGCGCCGGGTCTGGCAGGAGCTGGGCGCGATTCCCTACGGCGAGACCCGGACCTACTCCGAGATCGCCGACGCCCTGGGCGTGCCCAAGGGACAGCGGGCCGTCGGCCGCGCCTGCGCGACCAACCCGGTGTCGATCGTCATTCCCTGCCACCGGGCCCTGCGCGAGGACGGCCACCTGGGCGGCTACCGCTGGGGCCTGTCCCGCAAGCAGGCGCTGCTGCGCCTGGAAGCCGAGCAGAGCCCGGC
>JANQGU010000029.1 GCA_028282935.1 Kiloniellales bacterium | reverse complement strand
CAGATCCTGGTGGCGGTGGCCACGGGCCGCGCCGGCGACCTGGAGCTCGACGACTTCCAGCGCCCGAAGACCTTCTTCTCCAGCTTCACCCAGACCGGCTGCACCCGGAACATGCACTTCGCCTACAAGGTCTCGGCGACCGCCTTCGGCCAGCGCAAGGGCTGCCTGTTCTACGACCTGGGCTGCCGCGGCCCGATGACCCACAGCCCCTGCAACCGCATCCTCTGGAACCGGGTGTCGTCCAAGACCCGGGCCGGCATGCCCTGCCTCGGCTGCACCGAACCGGAGTTCCCCTTCTTCGACCTCGCGCCCGGCACGGTCTTCAAGACCCAGACCATGATGGGCGTGCCCAAGGACCTGCCCGAGGGCGTCGACAAGAAGGGCTACGTCAAGCTCACCGCCGCCGCCAAGGGCGCCGCCCCGGCCTGGGCGGAAGAAGACATCTTCGTCGTCTGACCACGGCGAGAAAGGGAGGATAGAACCATGTCAGCCGTTCAAACGCTGGACATCTCGCCGGTCGGCCGGGTCGAGGGCGACCTCGACGTGCGCGTCGACATTCAAGACGGCGTCGTCACCAACGCCTGGACCCACGCGGAGCTGTTCCGCGGCTTCGAGGTTATTCTGCGCGACAAGGACCCCCAGGCCGGCCTGGTCGTCACGCCGCGGGCCTGCGGCATCTGCGGCGCCTCGCACCTGACCTGTGCGGCCTGGGCGCTCGACACCGCCTGGGGCACGATGGTGCCGCGCAATGCGATCCTGGCGCGCAATCTGGGCCAGATCGTCGAGTCGCTGCAGTCCCTGCCGCGGCATCACTACGGCCTCTTCATGATCGACTTCACCAACAAGAACTATTCGACCAGCCAGTTCTTCGAGGAGGCGGTGAAGCGCTACGCGCCCTTCACGGGCAGCTCCTACGAGGCCGGGGTGACGATCTCGGGCCGGCCGGTGGAGATCTACGCCCTGCTCGGCGGGCAGTGGCCGCATTCCTCCTACATGGTCCCGGGTGGCGTGATGTGCGCGCCGACCCTGACCGACGTGACCCGGGCCTGGTCGATCCTGGAGCACTTTCGGCGCAACTGGATCGAGCCGCTCTGGCTCGGCTGCTCCATGGAGCGCTACGAGGAGATCCGCTCCTACGACGACTTCACGGCCTGGCTCGACGAGCGGCCGGAGCACGCCAACTCCGACCTCGGCCTCTATTGGCGCATGGGCATGGACATCGGCCTGCAGAACTTCGGCCGTGGCCACGGCAAGTTCATCACCTGGGGCTATCTGCCGCACGAGGACAAGTACCAGAACCCGACGATCGCGGGCCGCCAGGCCGCGGTGATCATGAAGTCGGGCGTCTACGACGGCGCCAGCGACAGCCACAAGGTGATGGACCAGATCCATGCCCGCGAGGACATGACCCACGCCTGGTACGACGAGACCGGCGAAAGCCACCCCTTCGACCGGGTGACCAACCCGGTCGGCAAGAACCCGGTCGACATCGAGGGCAAGTACTCCTGGTGCACGGCGGTGCGCCACGCCGAGAACGGTCGCCTGGAGGCCGGCCCGCTGGCCCGGCAGCTGATCGCCGGCGGGTCGCACGGCGAGGACTGGCAGCATTCCGACCCGCTGGTCCTCGACATGTATCGCAAGATGGGCGGCCCCTCGATCCTGCTGCGCCACTTCGCGCGGATGCACGAGCTCTGCAAGCTCTATCGCGAGGCCGAGCGGATCCTCCGCGAGTTCAAGCTGGGCGACGAGTGGTACATCAAGCCGACCGAGAAGGACGGCCAGGGCTGGGGTGCGACCGAGGCGATCCGCGGCGCGCTCTGCCACTGGATCGACGTCCAGGACGGCAAGATCAAGAACTACCAGATCATCGCGCCCACGACCTGGAACGTCGGGCCGCGCGCCTCGGACGGCGAACGCGGACCGATCGAGGAGGCCCTGATCGGCACCCCGATCAAGGACGCCAGCGATCCGGTCGAGGTCGGCCATGTCTGCCGCTCCTACGACTCCTGCCTGGTCTGCACGGTGCACGCGCACGATGCCAGGTCGGGCGAGGAACTGGCCCGCTTCCGCACGGCGTGATGAAATCGGTGCGACGGGGGTGGCGCGCCACCCCCGTCCGCCGGATAACAAAAAAAGAAGAAACGTCGTGGGGAGAGTGCGATGGCCGAGGCTGCCGACAAGGATCCAGTGACCGCGGAACGGGAGGACTACGTCACGCGCTACGGGGTCGCGCCTTCGGAGGCCGATCATGCGACCCTGCTCCGGATGATCGAGGACCTGATGACCGGGGGGCTGAAGACCAAGGTCGAGCCCTTTCCCGAGACCGACCGGGAGTTCGCCGCCATCCTGGACGAGCTCCGCCACCTCGACGCGGACCAGCTCCGCGCCAAGCTGGTGGTCAGCGGCTGGCTGCTGGAGCCCTACGGCGAGGACCAGATGCGCTGCCAGGAGTGCATGTACTTCCTGGTCCACAAGCGCTGGTGCGACCTGCCGGAACTGAGCCTGCCGGCCGAGCCGGACTGGTGGTGCCGGCTTTGGCGGATCTAACACCAAGGGGCGGGCCATGAGCGAAACCGAATCTGCCGCCCGGGACGACGCCCTGCGGGAGGAGATCGCGGCCAGGCTGAAGGCCGGATTGGAGACCGAGGCCTGGCCGCGGGCCGAGACCTCGGAGATGGTCAACGAGGTCGTGGCCCGCCTGCGGGCGGAGGCCGGCGACGACCTGACCGCCAAGCTGGTGGTCGCCGGCGTCACCGACCACACGGTCGAGGCGGAGGAGATCGAGCAGCCCTGCGAGACCTGCATGTACTACCTGGTGCACCGCCGGTTCTGCGAGCTGCCGGAGCTGATGATCCCGGTGGCGCCCGAGTGGTCCTGCCGGCTCTGGCGGATATGACCCTGGCGGTCATCGGCTGCGGCAACCCCAACCGGCGCGACGACGGCGTCGGTCCCGAGGTCGTCGCGCGGCTGCGCCGCCGCAGCCTGCCGGAGGGCGTCGGGCTCTACGACGCCGGCACCGACGGCATGGCGGTGATGTATCGCGCCCGCGGCGCCTCGCACCTGATCATCGTCGACGCCCGGGCGCCCGAAGGTGAACCCGGGGCGATCTACGACGTGCCGGGTGAGATGCTGGAGGCGCCGCCGCCGCAGAGCCTGAGCCTCCACGATTTTCGCTGGGATCACGCGCTCTACGCCGGGCGCAAGATCTACGGGAAGGACTTCCCGCCCCGGGTGAAGGTCTTCCTGGTCGAGGCCGGTTGCCTCGACCTCGGCCTCGGCCTGACCGAGGCCGTCGGGGCGGCGGCCGACCGGGTGGCGGAGAAGATCGCGGCGCTGTCCGAGGACTACGCCACGGGCGGCTGGGCATGACCGCCCGGGTCGACCTGCGCGCCGGCTCGATCTACCTCCCGGCCGAGGTCTACGAGACCTATTTCGCCGGGGTCCAGGCGGTGATCGTCCTGATCCGCGAAGGCAGCCTGCAGATCCTCCCGGTCCGTCAGATGGCGGCCGGCGGCTGCCTTCTGAAGATCCGCAACGCCGCCGGCGACCGGGTCGCCACGGCGTCGGATGTCTTTCAGGCCAGGGGCTTGGCCGAGTGGCGCGGTGAGGGGCTGGCCGCCCGCTGGTCCTCGGACCGGGGCGCCTTGCTGATTGACCTGCCGGCCGAGGAGGCTGCAAACTAACTTTGCATCTTGAAAAACTAGTAGACAGTTTTTGGCAAGCAGGCTCTACTGTCCGCAAAGAAGCTTGCGAAGCGCCGGATCACCGGCCAGGGCCTGGGAGGACCATTCACGAATGGCCGCGCGCAGTCGAACCGAGGATCAGGTCAAGGCCGCCCTGCGGGCCGTCGAAGAGGCCGAGGCCTCGGCCCAGGACAAGGCCGAGATGCTGATGGAGATCGCCATGGGGCTTCAGTCCAGGCCGCAGGCGGTCGAGGACCTCGAGGCGGCGGTCCAGCTCTACCGGACGGCGCTGGAGCTCTGTCCCGCGGATCTCGGCCTGCTCGCGGCCCGGATCCGCGCCCGCCTGGGCACCGCCTTCATGGCGATTCCCGCCGAGGACGCATGGCCGCTGGAGCAGGCCCGCGACTCTTTCCAGGCGGCGCTGGAGGTCCTGGGCGTCGAGGGTCTGGGCGAGGAGGTCGCCGAGGCCGAGATGAACCTCGGCCTCGCCCTGCAGAACCTGGCGGGCCTGGGCAAGTCGCGGATCCAGGACTCGATCTCCGCCTACCAGCGCGCGCTGCGGACCTTCGACAAGCGGCGCCATCCCAAGGAGTTCGCGATCCTGCAGAACAACCTCGCGACCGCCTTCCTGTCGATTCCCTTCACCGACGAGAAGTCGAAGATGCGCGAGGCGCTGGCCGTGCAGGCCTTCGAGGAGGGGCTCTCGGTGGTCAACCTGATCGACCATCCCTCGGAATACGCGATGTTGCAGAACAACCTGGGCAACGCGCTGCAGTACGTCTCCTCCAGCCACCGGGTCGAGAACGGCTTTCGCGCGCTGGACGCCTACGACGAGGCGCTGAGGGTGCGGACCAGCCGCGACACGCCGGGCGCCTACGCCAACACCGTGGCGAACAAGGCGAACTGCCTGGCGAACCTGCCGGACGACCCGGCCCGGCCCGAGGCCGGCAACCCGGCCAATTCCGCCGCCGCGATCGCGCTCTACCGCGAGGCCACGGCGATCTTCGAGTCGCTGGGGGAGCACGACAAGGCGGCCACCGTCGCCGCCGCCATCGACGAGATCGAGGCGGCGATGACGCCCTTGGCGCGTTCGGCCAACGGCGGCACCTGAACCCGCGACCTATTCAGCAAGAGGGTGAACATGGGAATCCTGCTCTTCGTCATCAGCCTTATCGTCGGCATCGCCGCGGCCATGGCGGCCGGCGCCGGCTCGGGCGTGCGCATCGGCGGCGAGGTCCTCGGCAACGAGCTGGCGGCCTACATGGGCTCGCTCTACGGTCTTCTCGCCGGTGGGGTCGGGGTCGCGCTCGGCCTCGTCATTCACCTGCTGATCTGAGGAGGGATCGGATGCTCAGCACGGCGGTCGATTCGGCGAAGCTCCTCTTCGCCGGCAAGCTCTTCAAGGACAACGCCAAGGCCCTGCGACAACTCGCCATCGGCGCCGGGGCCGGTGCGGCGGCGGTGGTCGTCGTCGGCCTCTTCGCCCCGGCCTGGGTCGCCGCCGTGGTGGGCGGCGCGGTCAGCGGCGTCCTGCAGCCGATCCTGTTCAAAGACCTGAAATACGCCTGACGCCATGCCCGAGGGGACCCGCAACCCTGGCACGACGGCGGAGGAGGAGCGCGGCCTCGCGGCGCTGCTGAACGACCTCGCGGCCCTGGAGGCTCTGGCGGAGGACTGGCCCGAGGCGCAGCGCAACGCCGCCGCGGCGCGGGCCGAGGCGGTCGAGGCCCTCAACGCGGCCGCCTTCCGACGCCTGATCCGTGCCTTGAAGGCGGTCCCCGAGCTGTCCGCGGCGGTGCGCGCGGCGGCGGCGGACGAGGTGGTCTACGCGGTGCTGCGCCGCCACGGGATCCTCAAGCCCTCGCTCTTCGAGCGGGTCGAAGCCGCGCTCGACACGATCCGCCCGATGCTCGCCGGCCACGGTGGCGACGTCGAGTTGGTGGCGGTCGAGCCGCCGGTGGCCGAGGTCCGCTTCCTCGGCGCCTGCGACGGCTGCCCGGCTTCGGCGCTGACCTTCTACGGCGGCGTCAAGCAGGCGATCCAGGACAAGGTGCCCGAGATCCGGGAGGTCAAGCAGGTCAAGGGGCTGGAGAGCGGCGGGTCGGAGAGCGTGCAGTTTTCCTCGCCCTTCGCCGACTACATCGAGGGCGACTGGGCCGCCGCCGGCTCGCTCGATGAGCTGCCGGAAGGCGAGACCCGGATCCTGGAGGTCGAGGGCCATTCGGTCCTGCTGTCGCGCTTCGGCGAGCGGGTGACCTGCTTCGAGAACGCCTGCGCCCACATGGGCATGGCGATGGACGGCGGCGAGATCGAGGCCGGCCTGATCACCTGCCCCTACCACGGCTTCCAGTACTCGCTGGAAAGCGGCGAATGCCTGACCGCGCCCGAGGTGCAGCTTCAGCCCCACGGCGTGCGCGTCCTGGGCCGGCGCATCGAAGTGCGGCTGACGAGGTGAGGTGATGCGGGTCGCGCTCTCCCCGGCTTTCGAAGCGATCAAGGCGCCCGGGACCGCGACCGCCGGCGCGCCGCTGCTCGATCCGGCCGGACCGAGCGCGATCCTCGGCTGGACCGAAGACGCGCTGGCCGCGCCGATCGCGCCCGCCCCTGATACGCTCTTCGGGCCGCGCGGCCTCTGCCTGCATCCCGAGGGCTCCCTCTGGGTGGCGGACAGCGGGCATCACCGCCTGCTCGGCTGGCGGCGGGTCCCGCGGGCCGACAACGGCCCGGCCGAGATCCTGATCGGCCAGCCAGACTTCACCCGCGAGGGGCGCAACGCCAAGGGCCCGGCGGGCCCGGCGACCCTGAACGTGCCGACCGGGATCTGCGCCTGGGGCGCGGGGCTGGCGCTGGCCGATGCCTGGAACCACCGCGTTCTCCTGTGGCGCGAGACGCCCCGCGAGTCCGGGCAGCCCGCCGACATCGTCCTCGGCCAAAGCGATCCGACGGCCGTCCTGGCGAACCGCGGCGCCAACCGACCGACCGCCGCCACCCTTCACTGGCCTTACGGCGTCGCCGAGATCGACGGCCGCCTGGTCGTGGCCGACACCGGCAACCGCCGGGTCCTGGTCTGGGACAGCCCGGAGCGGAGCGGACAGCCCGCCGACCGGGTCCTGGGCCAGAACGACTTCAAGACCCGCGACGAGAACGCCGGCGGCGCCGTCGGGCCCGTCGGCCTGCGCTGGCCCCACGGCATCGCCTCCTGGCAGGGATGGCTGGCGGTCTCGGACGCCGGCAACAACCGGATCATGCTGTGGCAGGGCCTGCCGTCCGAACCCGGTACGCCTTGCGAGATCGTGCTGGGCCAGGCCGGCTTCGCGGACTGCGATCACAACATGGCCGCCTACTATCCCAGCGCGGCCGCCCTCAACATGCCTTATGCCGTCGCGGCGGCCGGCGACATGCTGATCGCCGCCGACACCGCCAATTCGCGGCTGCTGGGCTGGTCCGAGGTCGCCATGGCGGCGCCGGCCGAGCGGCTGACCGGCCAGCCGGACTTCGCCTCCAAGGGCGACAACGCTTGGAGGCTCCCCGGCCGCGATACCCTCTGCTGGCCCTACGGGCTTTCGGTCCTCGGCCGCCGGGTCGCGGTCGCCGACAGCGGCAACAACCGTGTGCTTCTCTGGGATCTGGCGCATGAAGGGTGAAGCCATCACGGTGCGCGGCCAGGTCCAGGGCGTCGGCTTCCGCCCGACGGTCTGGCGCATCGCGACCGAGCTGGGCCTCGCCGGCGACGTGCGCAACACCGCCGAGGGGGTCGAGATCCGGCTCTGGGGCGCCGGGCTGGAGCGCTTCGCCGAACGCCTCCGCGCCGAGGTGCCGGCGCTGGCGCGGATCGAGCGGATCGAGCGCGCGCCCCTCGACGACCCGCCGCCGCAAGGCTTCGAGATCGCCGCCTCGGCCGGCGGGCGCATGCGCGCCTCGGTGACGCCGGACGTGACCGCCTGCGTCGACTGTCTGGCCGAGGTCCGCGACCCCTTCGCCCGGCGCTACCGCTATCCCTTCGCCAACTGCACCAACTGCGGGCCGCGCTTCTCCATCGTCGAGGCGGCGCCCTACGACCGCGATAAGACGACCATGCGGGACTTCGCGCTCTGTCCGGACTGCCTTGGCGAGTACGAGGATCCAGCCGACCGGCGCTTCCACGCCCAGCCCATCGCTTGCCACGCCTGCGGCCCGCGGGCCTGGATCGAGCATCTCGGCGGCGGCGCGGTGAACCACGAAGCCTTCTCCATGCTCGACGACGTCGACGCGGCGGGCGGCATGCTGATGATGGGGCACATCGTCGCGATCAAGGGCCTCGGCGGCTTCCACCTGGCCTGCGACGCGACCGTGGCCGAGGTCGTGGCCCGCCTGCGCGCCCGCAAGCGCCGCCGCGGCAAGGCTTTCGCGCTGATGGCCCGGGACGTCGAGGTGATCCGCCGCTACTGCGCGGTCTCCGAGGAGGAAGAGGCGCTGCTGCTGAGCCCGGCGGCGCCGATCGTGCTTCTGAAGGCGAGGGGCGAGTCCCTGCCCGAGGCCGTCGCGCCCGGCCTCGACCGCCTGGGCTTCATGCTGCCCTACACGCCGCTGCACCATTTGATGCTGCGCCGCATGGCCCGGCCCGTGGTCATGACCAGCGGCAACATCTCCGGGCGGCCGCAGTGCGTCGCCAACGACCGAGCCCGCGCGGAGCTGGCCGAGGTCGCCGATTTCGCCCTGATGCACGACCGCGGGATCGCCAACCGCATCGACGACTCGGTGCTGCGCGTCGACCTGGGCCGGCCGCGCCTGCTGCGCCGGGCCCGGGGCTATGCCCCGGCGCCCATCCCGCTGCCGGAGGGCTTCGACGGCGAGGCGCAGGTCCTGGCCCTCGGCGGCGAGCTCAAGAACACCTTCTGCCTGGTCAAGGAGGGGCAGGCGGTGCTCAGCCAGCACATGGGCGACCTGGAGGACGCGGCGACGGCCGAGGAGGTCGGCCACAACCTGGCGCTCTACCGCCGGCTCTACGAGCACGCACCGGAGGTGATCGCGGTCGACCGGCATCCGGACTACCTCTCCACCAAGCGCGGGCAGGACCTGGCGGCGCGCGAGGACCTGCCGCTGGTCGAGGTCCAGCACCACCACGCCCATGTCGCGGCCTGCCTGGCCGAGAACGGCTGGCCGCTGGAGGGTGCGCCGGTGCTCGGCATCGTCCTCGACGGGCTGGGCTACGGCGCCGACGGCACGGTCTGGGGCGGCGAGTTCCTGGCCTGCGACTACCGCGGCTTCCGGCGCCTGGGCTGCCTCAAGCCGGTCGCCCTGCC
>JANQGU010000376.1 GCA_028282935.1 Kiloniellales bacterium | reverse complement strand
TCCAAGGCGCCGTTCTCGCCCAGGCGCCGGGCCAGGTAGAGATAGAAGTCCCAGATGGTGCCTTCGTAGTCGGCCGGCGCCAGCGGGCTGCGTGCGAGGTGGCGCGAGCGCAGCCCCTTCTGCAGGCGCTCCAGGGTCGCCTTGTCCTCGGCGTTGAAGGCCCGGACCAGGCGCTCGTAGCCGCGGGCGGCCTCCGCGCCCTCCTCTCCCGGATGCGCGAGCAGGCCCCAGCGAACCCGCAGGGTCCCGGGCGTCTCGGGAAAGATGCAGAGGTAGAGGAGCGTGCTGGGCCCCAGCGCGATGACGAGGTTGGGAAAGACGCTGAACAGCAGGCTGCTGTTGCGCTCCTGCGCGGTCAGCGCCTCGGGGAACGGCTTGCGCTGCGGCGTGCCCGGCCGGTAGTTGCCGCGGTAGGCGCTGCAGCCCTCGCCGACCTCCAGCCGCTCGCAGAGCGTGCTCGGCATCATGGGGTGCAGGGTCTTGGGGTGCATCGGGCTGAGGTGATAGGCCTCCATGAAGTTCTCGACCAGGCACTTCCAGTTGGCGGCCCAGCCTTCCTCCTCGGCCAGCACGGCCTTCCTGTGCTCCATGCCGTAGTTCTCGATCAGGGCCTCGAGGGTCCCGAGCCGGTTCGCCAGAGGTTCGGCCGCGCCGCCCAGGTTGACGAAGACGAAGCCGCGCCAGACCTCGCTGGCGAAGACCGGCAGGCGGCAGTTCGCCTTGTCGAAGCCGGCGATCTGGTCCATGTGCGGCGCCGTCTTGAGGCGGCCATCAGGCGCATAGCTCCAGGCGTGGTAAGGGCAGATAAAAGTCCTTTTGTTTCCAGCGCCTTGCAGCACGAGGTTGCCGCGGTGCCGGCAGACGTTGGACAGCACGCGGACCCGCGCGTCACCGTCGCGGCAGACGATCAGCGGCTCGCCGGCCAGTTCGCCAATGAAGTAGTCGCCGGGCGCCGGGATGTCGGATTCGTGCCCCAGGCAGGTCCATTCGCGCCGGAAGAGGTGCTCCTGCTCGAGCGCGAAGAAGGCCTCGGAGGTGAAGAAGCCGGGCGGCATCGTGTGGGCCTCTTCCGCCGGCGTGCCGGGGAGCGAGCGCAGCTCAGCCTTGAGGCTCTCCAGTATCCGCCGGTCCTCTGTCATCCCAGCCCCTGTTCCGCGGACCCCTCCGGGGTCGAGCGATCCTAACCTCGTCCCCCGAGCGTCGCGAGAGCTATCCCCGCACCAGGTTGAGGCGCCGTTCGGCGACGCGGACCTCGAGCCGGCGGCCCCAGTCGAAGCGCAGGTGATCCGCCTCGATGCCGTCGGCGAAGACCACGCCGCCGCTCTGCATGTGCGACAGCACGCCGAGCGCGGCGCCGTCGTCCAGCCGGCCGGTCGACAGGGCCGTGCCGGTGGCGGCGCTCGGCCAGGGCTCGCGCACGAAGAAGCCGAGCTCGCGGGCGACCGGGTCGAGCTCCAGGCTGATCCGGCGGCTTTCCATGATCGAGCGGGCCCAGCCGGTCGCCCCGGTCCCGGTCGCCACGATGATCCCCGAGGAGGACTGCTCCTCCACCTGCCCGTCCCGTGAGAGCTGGTAGCGCGCCGACTGGTGGCTGCGGTGGCCGACGAAGACCTCGTTCAGGGCCAGGAGGCTCTGGCCGTCGTCCAGGCGCGCCTCGGCCATGGTCCGGGGCTCCAGGGCCGCCTCGCCGCGGCCGGCCGGCAACAGCAGGTCCTCGGCGGCTTCCGGCGGCAGCGGCACCAGGACCCCGGGATTGACCTCCGGCTCCGGATTGATGCCCAGGACCGGCTGGCCGTCCAGGTACTTCGCCAGGTTCGCCACCAGGCCGTCCTGGCCGACCGCGATCACGACGTCCTCGGGACCGAAGAGGAAGCGGTCCAGGTCGCGCCGGCCGATCAGGGAGCGGCGCCAGTCCAGCGGGATCGCGGCGCGCACCCGCTGCAGGGCGCTCTGGACCCTCGCGTGGCGCTCTTCCGCCGCCTCCAGCGTCTGGCCGCGGCTTTCCAGGAAGAAGCGCGCCTGCTCGCGGGTGGCGTGGCGCGCGAGCAGGGCTTCGTAGTCCGTCTCGCGCGTCACCACCACGGCGCGGGGTGCGATGGCCGCCATGGCGCGCCCGCCTAGTCGGCGTCCGCGTGGGCGCCGTGCTCGAGCCGCTTGGCCCCGGCCCGGGCCAGATCGCCCAACAAGGTCCCGAGCAGGTCCGGCGTGACGTTGAGGTGCTCGATCGAGGTCAGCTTGCCGGCGAACTCGCGGGCGGCCAAGGCCATCAGGATGTCCCGCGGCAGGTCGCGGTAGATGTCCATGCGCGCCTTCTCGGTCTCGGCGCGGGCCTGGCCGACGACCCGGATCCGCTCGGCCTCGCCTTCGGCCGTGATCTGCCGGGCCTCGGCCTCGCCCTTGGCCCGGTTGCGGGCGTTCTCGTCGTCCTGGGCGATGAGCTGGCTTTCCCGGCGCGCCAGCTCGATCCGGTTCTGCAGCTCGTTCTCGGCGATCGCCCGCTCCTTCTCGACCGCCAGGGCCCGGCGCTCGAAGGTCGCCTGGTCGGCGCGCTGCTGCAGGGCCTCGAAGGTCGGAGTCTGCAGGGCCCGGTCCAGCTCGGCCGAGGGTGCTATATCGGCCAGGCGGACCGTGACCGCCTCGATGCCCATGGCCTTCAGGCGCTCGGCCGAGGTCAGGCCGCGCTCGACGCAGGCCTGGACCGGCGCCAGGCCGTTCTCCAGCAGCCCGTCGATCGGCAGCTCCGCCAGGTAGCGCAGGGCCTCCTGGCGCGCCAGGCCGGTCAGCAGGGTGGCAACCTGGTCAAGCGGCTCCGCGAGATAGGCGCCGGTCTTCAAGTCGATGGTGAAGTCGAGACGCTCGGCCAGGCCGGCGGGGTCCACCACCCGCCAGGTGATCAGGCCCTGCACCGTGACCTCCTGGTAGTCCTTGGAACGGCCGTGGAACAGGAAGGGCGTGTCGCGGTCGTCCATCGGGATCTCGGCGATGCTGGCGCCGTCGGGACGGAACCAGAAGGCCAGGCCCCTGCCCGACCTGCGCTTGCGGCCCTTGCGGTAATGGGTCACGTGGACGCTGGCTTCGCTGCGCAGGTGGCGCAGAAAGGGATAGCGGCGGATCTCGGCCATGTCTCAACCCTCCTGGTTCTTGCCCGGACCGGTGGAGCTCGGATCGAGGAAGCGATAGAGCTCGGCCGGCCGGTAGGTGACCCCGCTCTCCCGCTCGCCGGTCGCCTGCAGGACGCCCTTGTCGAGCATGCGGCGGCGGAAGGCAGGCTTGTTCATGCGGCGATCGAGGATCGCCTCGTGGACCTCCTGAAGCTGGCGCAGGGTGAAGCGCTCGGGCAGCAACTCGAAGCCGACCGGGCTGTAGTCCAGCTTGCCGCGCAGCCGCTTGACCGCCATGCCGAGGATCTCGGCGTGGTCGAAGGCGAGCGGCTCGGTCTCGCCGTCGGCGGAGCAGATGGCGACCGCGCCCCCGGTCTCGCCCGCCCAGGGCACGAGGATTTCGAACAAGGAAAGCTCGGCCGAGGCTTTCAGTGCCTCGTCGAACCGCCCGGCTTCCACCAGGGCGTAGTAGGCCACGGTGATGACGCGGGCGCGGGGGTCGCGGTCGACCGCTCCGAAGGTGAAGAGCTGCTCCATGAAGACGCCCGACATCTGCGCCTTGTCGCGCAGGATCCGCCCTGCTGCCTGGTCCAGCGACTCCTCGATGCGCACGAAGCCGCCCGGCAGGGACCAGGCGCCCTGGAAGGGCGCCCGGTCGCGCCGCAGCAGGAGCACGCTCAGGGCGCCTTCGCGGACCGACATCAGCGCCAGGTCGACCGTGACCGAGGGCCGCTCGTAGACCCTGGGGTCGTCTTCGGCGCTTGCTGGGATCTGTCCGGTCTGGTCGCTCATGGCTGCCCTTCGGAGAGATATATCTAATACGGATATTAGATATTATCATATCGCACATATGTCAAGGTCCATGTCCATATCCGCACCCTGCCCTCACCCTCCGGGCGCGCCGCTTTCGGCGATGGCCCGCGGCCGCCGGCTTGGTTAAGATCCCGCGCCATGAGCGACGAATCGACCCAGGCCGAGGCCCAGACCCGGCGCCTGCTCGAGATCATGGCCCGGCTGCGCGACCCCGAGACGGGATGCCCCTGGGACATCGAGCAGGACTTCCGCAGCATCGCCCCCTACACCATCGAGGAGGCCTACGAGGTCGCGGCGGCCATCGAGGCCGGGGACATGGGCGAGTTGCGCGACGAGCTCGGCGACCTGCTGCTGCAGGTCGTCTTCCACGCCCGCATGGCCGAGGAAGCCGGCGCCTTCGACTTCGCCCAGGTCGCGACGGCGATCTCCGACAAGATGCAGCGCCGCCACCCGCACGTCTTCGGCGAGACCGAGGTCGAGGGCGCCACGGCCCAGACCCGGGCCTGGGAGGAGCACAAGGCGCTGGAACGGGCCGCCAAGGGCGACGGCGGGAGCGTCCTCAGCGGAGTCGCCCTCGCCCTGCCCGCCCTGATGCGCGCGGAGAAGCTCCAGAAGCGCGCGGCCCGGGTCGGCTTCGACTGGCCCGAGGCGGCTCAGGTCTTCGCGAAGATCGAAGAAGAAGTCTCTGAACTCAAAGAAGAAATGATCTGCGGCGGCGATCCGGACCGGCTCGAGGACGAGATCGGCGACCTCTTCTTCGCCCTGGTCAACCTGGCGCGGCACCTGAGGATCGATCCGGAGGTGGCCCTGCGCCGCTGCAACGCCAAGTTCGAACGCCGCTTCCGGGCCATCGAGACCGCCCTCGCCGCCCAGGGCCGCGGCCCGGCCGAAGCCTCGCTGGAAGAGCTGGAAGCGCTCTGGCAGGCCGCCAAGGCCTCCGAAGGCTGATCGCCATCGCTTGATCAAGGCTTCCAGCTAGGTTCGTCGTTGTCATCCTTCGACAGGCTCAGGATGAGGTGAAGGTCAATTCGGGACTATCGCCCGCTCGCCTCCACTTGCATCCTCACCCTGAGCTTGTCGAAGGGCGAGGATCGGCACGATCAGCCGGCGAACCGGGCGATCCAATCAGGGCGCGCCGGGCGCTCCCGGGGAGGGAAAGGCGGCATCGCCGTAGAGTTCGCCGTGGAGCGTCCGCCAGGCGGCCTGGTCCGGCGCTAGGAGCAGCCCGCGGCTCTCGCGCCGCCGCGGCGAATAGGGCTGGCCCTCGGCGGTCCAGGCATAGCCGCCCGCCTCGGCGTGGAGCAGGACCCCGGGCGCGTGGTCCCAGGGCATCAGCTTGGTGAAGAGCGAGTAGTGCATCTCGCCGCTCGCCAGGCGCAGGTACTCGGCGCCGGCGCAGCGGAGGCTGCGGATCGCGCCCAGCCGGTCGCGCTTGGCCCGGATCCGCTCGCGCAGCTCCGGCCCGCCGAACTGCCCGGCGTGCAGCGTGCCGGTCATCTCGCCGAGGGGCGCGGCGGCGGCGACCTCGAGCCGCGCGCCGGCGATCCAGCTTCCACTGCCCCGCTCGGCCACGCCGGTCCGGGCGCCGGGCACGTCGTGGATCCAGGCGGCGCAGATCTCGCCCCGCTCGATCAGGGCCAGCATCATCGCGAAGACCGGCACCCCCTGGGCGAAGTTGCTGGTGCCGTCGATCGGATCGATCAGCCAGACCGCCTCGTCCCGAAGCAGGCGCTCGAAGACCCTCGGATCGGCGGCCGCGGCTTCCTCGCCGACCACCAGGGAGCCCGGCATCAGGTCCTGCAGCCGCTGCGTCAGGCGGCGTTCCGAGGCCTCGTCGGCGACGGTCACGACCTCGCCGCCCGCCTTGATCCGCTTGTCAGCCTCGCCGAGGCTCCGGAACCTGGGCAGAACCTCTTCGGCCGCGGTCTCCTCGAGGATCCGGGTGACCGCTTCGATGGAGACGGTGACGCCGCTCACTCCGCCGCGGCCTCCCGGTGTTCGCCGTAGCGCTGCTCGAAGCGGGCCAGGGCGGCCGGGCTGAGGCTGATGCTCATGTGAGTCCTGCCCTCGACGTCGCGGCGCTCCAGGACCCGGCCGTGCTCGTGGAGCCAGGCGATGGCGGCCCCCTCCTCCGGCCCCAGGGTCATCTCGATTCGCCTGTGGTCCCGGACCAGCCGGCCCTCGACCGCCTGCAGCAACTCGGTCACGCCCTCGCCGGTCAGGGCCGAGCAAGCCAGGACCTCCGGCTTGCGCGCGGCCCGCTCGCGCAGCGCCTGCTGCTGCTCGGGAGTCAGGCTGTCGATCTTGTTGAGCGCCTCGAGCATCGGCTCCTCGGCGCCGGCCTCGAGGCCGAGGTCGGCGAGGATGGCCATGACGTCCCTGCGCTGGGTCTCGCTGTCCGGGTTGGCGACGTCCCGCACGTGCAGGATCAGGTCGGCCTCGACCACCTCCTCGAGGGTCGCACGGAAGGCGGCCACCAGGTCGGTCGGCAGGTCCGAGATGAACCCGACGGTGTCGGAGAGGATCGCCTCCAGGCCGCCCGGCAGGCGCACCAGGCGCATGGTCGGGTCCAGGGTGGCGAAGAGCATGTCGTGCGCGAGCTGGGTGTCGCCGGTGATCCTGTTGAAGAGCGTCGATTTACCGGCGTTGGTATAGCCGACCAGGGCGACCACCGGATAGGGCACGCGCTGGCGCGCGCGGCGGTGCAGGCCGCGGCGGCGCTTGACCTTCTCAAGGTCGGCCTTGATCCGGGTGATCCGCTCGGAGATCAGGCGCCGGTCGATCTCCAGCTGGCTTTCGCCCGGACCGCCGAGGAAGCCGAAGCCGCCGCGCTGCCGCTCCAGGTGGGTCCAGGAGCGCACCAGGCGCGAGCGCTGGTAGTTCAGGGCCGCCAGCTCGACCTGAAGGCTGCCCTCCTTGGTTCTGGCCCGGGCGCCGAAGATCTCAAGGATCAGCCCGGTCCGGTCTATAACCTTGGTTTTCCAGGCCTTTTCGAGATTGCGCTGCTGCACCGGAGACAGCGCCCGGTCGACCAGGACCAGATCGGCCCGGGCGGCCGAAACGCTCCCGGCCAGGCGCTCGACGGCCCCCTGGCCGAACAGGGTCGCCGGCCGCGGGCGCTGCAGCGTTACTACTTCTGCGTGTACGACCTCGAGATCGATTGCCGCCGCGAGGCCCACGGCCTCGGCCAGCCGGCCCTCGCTCGCAGGCCGGCCCCGCCGATCCTCCGCCAGGGCCGGATGCAGCACGACCGCACGGCCGGTCGAAGCCTCCTTCGCCGCTGGTGCCGCTGAGCTGGGATCCTCCCGATTCAAGCCGATTTCCTCGAGCTTCGCCGCGTCAGGACCCTTCTCCCTCCTTTGACGGCTCGAAGAGCTGTACGGGCGTCGAAGGCATCACCGTCGAGATGGCGTGCTTGTAGACGAGCTGCGAATGCGCGTCGCGACGCAGCAGAACACAGAAGTTGTCGAACCAAGTGATCACGCCTTGGAGCTTGACGCCGTTCACCAGGAATACTGTGACCGGAACCTTGTTCTTACGCACATGGTTCAGAAAGACGTCCTGAACGTTTTGTGACTTCTCCGCCGCCATGCGACCCCCTCACGTTTCATTTTGCGTCTCTGCTGCGGCTCCAGAAACTGTTGGAGCTAGGACCGTTTGCCTAACAGTACCGGGAAACCCCGCGCACGTGGCACGAGCAGAGACAAACCTTAAGGTTGAGTATCACGTATTTACCGTCATGAAAACTCAGACTTCCCGAATGCATGCCATGAGTTCCGCGCAGGTCGCGGCGTGCCGGCTCGGCGGATGGGCGCCGAACTCGCCCGGCGCCGGCGCGGCCTCGCGCAGCAGGATCGCGGTGCAGCCGGCCGCGTGGGCGCAGGTCATGTCGATGTCGGTATCGCCGACGAACCAGACCTCGGGACCGGCGCCCAGGCCCGAGCTTTCCAACGCCAGGTCGACCGCCGCGCGGGCCGGCTTGTCGGCCACGGCGTCCTCGGCGCCGACCAGGCGGCCGAACCAGCGGTCCCAGCCCAGATGGGCCGCCTCGCGGCGCAGAACGCTGCCCTTCTTGTTGCTGACCACGCCGAGGTAGCGGCTGCCGTCCGCCAGGTCGGCCAGCATCGCCTCGGCGCCCGGCAGGGCCCGGAGACGGCTCAGGTGCTCGCGCTCGTAGGTATCGTAGAAGACCGTCATGGCCTCGTCGGCGCGGCCGCCGAAGAGCTGCGGGAAGCTGTCGCGGGCCGACGCCCGGACCCGGACCCGGGTCTCCTCCAGCGTCCAGGGCGCCTGGCCCATGGCTTTCTGGGTCACGTTGAGCGCGTGATGGATCACCACCCAGGTGTCGACCAGCGTGTTGTCCCAGTCGAAGAGCAGCGCCCGCGGCGCCGGCAGGCTCACTCCGCCCCCGTGCCGGCGGCGTGGCCCTCGTAGACCTCGCGCAGCCGCATCGTCAGGATCCCGGGGTGGCCGTTGCCCACCGGCTGGTCGTCGATCCGGGTGACCGGCATGACGAAGTTCGTGCTGGAGGTGATGAAGGCCTCGCGCGCCTGCAGCGCCTCCTCGACGGTGAAGGCGCGCTCCTCGAGCTCGACCCCCTGCCCCTCGGCCAGGCGCAGCAGCGCGACCCGGGTGATGC
This sequence comes from Kiloniellales bacterium, assembly GCA_028282935.1. GTDB lineage: Bacteria > Pseudomonadota > Alphaproteobacteria > Kiloniellales > JAKSBE01 > JAKSBE01. The sequence continues at coordinate 7,101 of JANQGU010000376.1, read as the reverse complement.
CGTTGAGGATGGCGTTGCTGGCCTCCCGGGTCACCAGCTTGTTGTCGCCGGTCACGATCCAGGCGTTGGTCGAGGTGCCTTCGGTCACCCGGCCGTCCTCCGCGACCATCCAGGCCTCGAAGGCCCCGGCCTCGACCGCCGCCTGCTTGCCCAGGACGTTGGGCAGCAGGGACACCGACTTGATGTCGCAGCGCTTCCAGCGGATGTCGGGGAGCGTGATGACGGCGACCCCCTCGGCCAGCTGCTTGGCGCTGTGCGGCTTGGTCTGGCGGGTCGTCATGACCAGGGCCGGGGCCGCGGCCTTGGGAAACTTGTGATCGCGGGGCGCGACGCCGCGCGTCACCTGCATGTAAAGGAAGCCGTTGCTCAGGCCGTTGCGGCGCATCAGCTCGTGGCTCACCAGCTTCAGGGCCGCCCGCGACATCGGCATGGCGATGCGCAGCTCGCCGAGGGAGCGTTCCAGCCGGTCGAGGTGAGGATCCTCGTCGACCAGCGCGCCCCGGACCACCGGAACCACCTCGTAGACGCCGTCGGCGAACTGGTAGCCACGGTCCTCGATGTGCACGCTCGCCTCGCCCTGGGGCACATAGCGCCCGTTCACGTAGGCCTGTCTCGGCATGGCGTCCCCCCTTACCCCTTATACTTTGATTTCTCTAGAAAAACTCGAGACGGACGGCGAAGAGCTTCTCCACCGACTTTACGGCGCTGGAGGCCGCGAAGATCACCACCCGGTCCTTGGGCTTGATGACGGTGTCGCCGCGCGGAATGATGACCTCCTCGCCGCGCACGATGGCGCCGACCATCACCCCCTCGGGCAGGTCCGCTTCGCGCAGCGGCACCCCGACCAGGCTCGAGGTCTCCAGCGCCTCGGCCTCGATGATCTCGCCGAAGCCCTCGGACAGGGAATGCACCGAGCGGATCCGGCCCTGCCGGACGTGCTGCAGGATGGTCGAGACCGTGATCTCGCGCGGGCTGACCACCGTGTCGATGCCCAGGGTCCCGATCAGGGGGCTGTAGGTGGTCGAGTTGACCAGGGTGACCGCGCGCTGGGAGCCGAAGCGCTTGGCCAGCAAAGAGGTCAGGATGTTGACCTCGTCGTCGTTGGAGACCGCGATCACGGTCTCGGTCGCCTTGACGTTGGCCTCCTCCAGGATCTCCTGATCCAGCGCGTCGCCGTGGATCACCACGGTGCGCTTGAGCTGCTGGGCGACGTACTCGGCGCGCTCCTTGTTGATCTCGATCAGCTTGAGGGCGACGTGGGGGTACTTCTCCTCGACGATCTCCGCCAGGCCCAGGCCGATGTTGCCGCCGCCGACGATGATGACCCGGCGGGCCTCCTTCTCCTCGTGGCCGAAGGCCGCCATGGCCCGGGCGAGATGCGCCGTCTCGGCGACGAAGTAGACGTCGTCGCCGTCCAGCATGACGTCCTCCGGCGTCACCACCATGGAGCGGCCCGCGCGCTGCAGGCCGATGACCAGGATGTGCAGGTCCGGAAACAGGGCGGTGAGCTGGCGTAGCGGCGTATCGAGGATCGGCGTCTCGGAGGTGCAGTGGACGCCGATCAGGCTGACCTTGCCGTCGACCAGGGGAATGACGTCGAAGGCGCCCGGCACCTCCAGGCGCCGGCTGATCGCCCGCGCCACCTCGATCTCCGGCGAGATGATGACGTCGATCGGCAGGTGATCGCGGCTGAAGAGCTCAGACCACAAGGGGTTCAGGTAGCTCTGATGGCGCACCCGGGCGATCTTGGTGGTGACGTCGAAGAGCGAGTGGCAGATCTGGCAAGCCACCATGTTGACCTCGTCCGCGTAGGTCACCGCGATCACCATGTCGGCGTCGGGCGCGCCCGCCCGCTCCAGGATGTCGGGATGCGAGGCGAAGCCGACGATGCCCTGGACGTCGAGGGAATCGGCGATCTTGGTGACCAGGGCCTCGGACTGGTCGATCAGGGTGATGTCGGCGCCTTCGCTGGCGAGGTAGCGTGCGATGTTGAAACCGACCTGCCCCGCCCCGCAGATGATGACCTTCATGAACCACCGCCGTTGGTGGCCGGCGGGCGTTCGGCCGAGGTGGAGATGCCGAGCGAGCGGAGCTTGCGGTGCAGGGCCGAGCGCTCCATGCCGATGAAGCCGGCGGTCCGGGAGATGTTGCCGCCGAAGCGGGTGACCTGGGCCTCCAGGTATTGCCGCTCGAAGACCTCCCGCGCCTCGCGCAGCGGCAGGGACATGATCTCCCCGCCGTTGCCGCCGCGCAAGGCGGCCGGGGCGATCTCGCCGATGTCGGCGGGCAGCATGTCGGCGCCGACGGGCTCCCCCGGATCGCCCGGCGCCATGATCAGGATCCAGTCGAGCACGTTGCGCAGCTGCCGGACGTTGCCCGGCCAGCCATAGCCTTGCAGCACCGCCAGAGAGTCCGGGGTCAGGCGCCGCGGCGGCAGGCCGGTCGCCTCGGCCGAGCGCTCGATGAAGTAGCGGGCGAGCAGCGGGATGTCCTCGCGCCGGTCTGCCAAGGCCGGCACGGAGAGGGGCACGACGTTCAGCCGGTAGAAGAGGTCCTCGCGGAAGCGGCCTTCGCGCATCAGGCTCGCCAGGTCGCGGTTGGTCGAGGCGATGACCCGGACGTCGACCTGCACCAGACCCTCACCGCCGAGCCGCCGGAAGGTCTGCTCCTGCAGGACGCGGACGATCTTGCCCTGGGTCTCCAGGGGCATGTCGCCGACCTCGTCGAGCAGCAGCGTGCCCCGGTGGGCGCGCTCGAAGGTGCCGAGCTTGCGCGGCGAGTCGCTGCCCTCGGCCCCGGCCTCGGCGCCGAAGAGCTCGCTTTCCAGGCGATCCGGATGCATGGCCGCGCAGTTCAGCGCGACGAAGGCCTCGCTGGAGCGGGCCGAGTTCTGGTGGATCAGGCGCGCCACCACCTCCTTGCCGGCGCCGGCCGGCCCGGTGATCAGCACCCGGCTGCCGGTGCGGGCCACCTTGTCGACCGCCTGCTTCAGCTGGTTGACCACCGCCGAGGTGCCGATCAGCTCGTTCTCGGGCCCGACCCTGAGGCGCAGCTCCTCGTTCTCGCTGCGCAGCTCGGCGGCCTCGAGGGCGCGCTCGACGACCAGTAGCAGGCGGTCGGACTTGAAGGGCTTCTCGATGAAGTCGTAGGCGCCCAGCTTGATCGCCTGGACCGCGGTCCCGATCGTGCCGTGGCCGCTGATAATCACCACCGGCAAGGTCGGATCGACGCGCTTCAGCTTGGTCAGGACCTCGATGCCGTCCAGCTCGCTGTTCTGCAGCCAGACGTCCAGGATCACCAGGTCCGGACGGCGTTTGCGGATCTCGTCCAGGGTCTCGGTGCTGTTCGAGGCCTCGCGGGTCTCGAAGCCCTCGTCGGCCAGGATGCCGGTGATCAGCATCCGGATATCGGCTTCGTCGTCGACGATCAGAATTTCACGCGCCATGGCCTCCTGCCTTTGCAAAGTCCTGATCCGGGGTCTCGTCGGCCGTCGGTGCCTGGCTCCGCAGGCCCGGCGCCTCGCTTGCGCGCAGGAACAAGCAGACCGTGGCGCCCCTGCCCTCGCGGTCGGCCATCCGCAGATCGCCCCCGTGATCCTCCATGATCTTCTTGACGATCGCGAGGCCCAGCCCGGTCCCGTGCTTGCGGGTCGTGATATAGGGCTCGGTCAGGCGATCCCGGTCCTTCTTCGGCAGACCGCGGCCGTTGTCCTCGACCCGGATCTCGAGCGCGTCCTCGAGACGCTCCAGGGAGACCCGAATCTCGCCGTCGTCGGGCTCGTCGTCTCGCGAGACCCGTTCCTCGATGGATTCGACGGCGTTCTGCAGCAGGTTGGTCAGCGCCTGGCTGATCTGCTGGCGATCGAAGTTCGCCATCACCGCGGCCTCCGGCAGCCCGGTATCGAAGTGGATGCCCGGATGGGCCGAGCGCTGCAGGAAGACCGCCTGGCGGATGACGTCGTTCAGGTTCTCCTCCTGCATGACCGGCGCCGGCATGCGCGCGAAGTTGGAGAACTCGTTGACCATGCGTCCGATGTCGCCGACGTGGCGGACGATGGTGTCGGTGCAGATCTCGAAGGTCTCCTTGTCGCTCTGGATCTCGTCCAGGTACTTGCGCTTCAGGCGCTCCGCCGAGAGCTGGATCGGGGTCAGCGGGTTCTTGATCTCGTGGGCGATCCGGCGCGCGATATCGGCCCAGGCGGCCTTGCGCTGCGCCGACATCAGCTCTGAGATGTCGTCGAAGGTCACGACGAAGCCGAGGATGCCGTGGCCGCCCCGCTCGGTGGTGATCCGGACCAGCAGGGTCCGGGTCGTGCCGTCCGGCTGGTTCAGCGTGATCTGGTGCTGGGCGTCGCGGCGCACGTTGTCGGCCTTCTCAAGCAGCTCGCGCAGCTCCGGGATCACCTCGCCCAGGCGCTTGCCGCGCAGCTCCTCGGGCTCTTCCGACAGCAGCTCGCAGGCCGAGCGGTTCGGCAGGGTGATCCGGCCCTGGTGGTCCAGGCCGATGACGCCGGCGCTGACCCCCGAGAGCACGGCCTCGGTGAAGCGGCCGCGCTGGTCCAGCTCCTTGTTGGCGTCGATCAGGGCCCGCTGCTGGCTCTCGAGCTGGCCGGTCATGCGGTTGAAGGCGCGCGACAGCCAGCCGATCTCGTCGCCGCTGTCCGGCTCCGGCACGCGGGCCGCCAGGTCGCCCTGGCGGACCTGGTTGGCCGCGGCGATCAGGTCCTGGATCGGCCGCGAGAGCTGGTTGGCGAAGGCCAGGCCGACCCAGGTCGCGGCCATGAGCAGGAGCAGCGCGACCACCACGAAGATCGCCGCGAAGGTGATCTGGAAGCCCTCGCGCTGCTTTTCCAGGGCCTTGTAGATGGTCGAGGCGTTGCTGGCCCGGTCGGTGTGGGCCAGGACCCGCGGATCGACCAGCCGGCCGACGACCAGGAAGGTGTTCTCGAAGGCGTCGAGGCGGACCAGGGCGCGGACCCGGTCGTCGGTATCCGCGGTCAGGATCACCACCTCGCCCTCGCGGCTCTGCTCGAAGGCCCATTCGGGAATCGCCGGATCGAAGTCCAGCAGCAGGCCGATTCCGGCCCGCCCCAGGACCCGGCCGGCGGAATCGAAGACCACGGCCTCGGTCAGGGAGCGCAGCGCGGCATGGGCGGCCAGGAACTGGGTGAAGCGGGCGCGGTTGAACAGCAGCACCTGGCCTTCCCGGTTGAGGTCCTGCGCCATGGCCAGGGCGTCGCCGGCGATGGTCTGGCGGTGCTCCTCCAGGTAGGCCTTGGCGACCGCGAAGGACTCCTCCACCGCGGTGCTGACCCGGTCCGAGAACCAGCCCTGGAGGGCGAAGCTGAAGTAGAGCACCGAGAAGACCGAGACCACGATGGTCGGGGTCACCGCGACCAGGCCGAAGAGCACTGCCAAGCGGCTGTGCAGGCGGGCGCCGGCGATGCCGCGGCGACGCGCCGTCCAGAGGGCGACCATACGCCGCAGGACCAGGACGCCCAGGCCCAGCAGCAGCGCCAGGTCGAGGTTGAGCAGGATCAGGATCGCGCGCGGGCCGGTGGTCTTGGCCGAATCGCCGGTCATCGCCCAATAGGTCGCGATGCCCGAGAAGATGGCCGCGATCATGAGACCGAGGGCCAGCTTGCGCTCGAGATTGATCCGGCGCGCCCAGTCGAGGAAGTCCTTCAGGGCCTGGCGTGGCGCCGCGGCCGCAGCATTTCCTGACATCAATTGGCTTCGTGCGTCGTTCAAGGTCGTTGCAGGAAGGCCGCTCTGTTGCGGATCTGCAACAGCATTCTTAACTACGGAAGACCCGAATGTCCAACTCTTTGATCTTCTTGCGCAAAGTGTTGCGATTCAGGCCAAGAAGCGCGGCTGCCTTGATCTGGTTGCCCCGGGTCGCCGCCAGGGAGATCTGGATCAGGGGCCGCTCGATCTCTTTCAGCACCCGGTGGTACAGCCCGGCTGAGGGCAGGCCGTCCCGGTGCGCGGCGAAGTAGTCGTTCAGGTGCCGCTCCACCGCGTCGCCCAGGCATTCGTCGTCGCGCGCCGGACCGCCCGCCGCCGGCGCCGGCTCGCTGATCTCGGCCAGGATGTCGGCGCGACCGATGACCTCCTGGCTGTAGAGCGCGGCGAGGCGCCGGACCAGGTTTTCCAGCTCGCGCACGTTGCCCGGCCAGTCGTGGGCCTTGAGCGCCTCCAGGGCCCCGGCGTCGAGCGACTTGCGCGGCAGCCCCAGCTTCTCGCCCTCGGCCAGGAAGTGCTGGACCAGCTCCGGGATGTCCTCGCTGCGCTCGCGCAGCGGCGGCAGGCGAATCGGCACCACGTTGAGGCGGTAGTAGAGGTCCTCGCGGAACAGGCCCTGGCGGACCAGCTGCCGGAGGTTGCGGTGGGTCGCGGCGACGATGCGGGCGTCGCCCGAGATCGGCACCTGGCCGCCGACGGTGGTGAAGGTGCCCTCCTGCAGGACGCGCAGCAGGCGGGTCTGGGCCTCCAGCGGCATGTCGCCGATCTCGTCCAGGAACAGCGTGCCGCCCCCGGCCTGCTCGAAGCGGCCGGCATAGCGGGCGGTCGCCCCGGTGAAGGCGCCCTTCTCGTGGCCGAAGAGCTCGCTCTCGATCAGCTCCCGCGGGATCGCCGCCATGTTGACCGCCACGAAGGGCGCCTTGCGCCGGCGGCCGTAGTCGTGCAGCGCCCGGGCGACCAGCTCCTTCCCCGTGCCGGATTCGCCGTAGATGATCGCCGTCAGGTCGGTCCCCATCAGCCGGGCCAGGACCCGGTAGATCTCCTGCATCGCCGGCGAGCGGCCGATCAGCGGCAGCCGCTCGTCGGCGGGCCGCGGCGGCGCGGCGGGCTGGTCCGCCGCCTTGCAGGGCGAGGCCAGGGCTCGGTCCACGGTGGAGATCAGCTCCCGCAGGTCGAAGGGCTTGGCCAGGTACTCGAAGGCGCCGCGCTCGGTCGCCCGCACCGCGGTCAGCAGGGTGTTCTGCGCGCTCATGACGATGACCCGCAGGTTCGGCCGCAGGCGCCGGATCCGCGGGATCAGGTCGAGGCCGTTCTCGTCGGGCATGACCACGTCGGTGATCACCAGGTCGCCCTCGCC
>JANQGU010000360.1 GCA_028282935.1 Kiloniellales bacterium | reverse complement strand
GCCCCTGGGCCCGATGCGATGGCATCGCGCTGCGGGCCGCGCCTGCCCGGCGGGCCGCCGCGCGCCATCAAATGGGTCATTATCAATGCTCCTTGGTATTAGGTGCCCCGGTCCTTCTGTCGGGCCTTCCGGTCCTCGCGGGCGCGGGCGCGCTTCTTCTCCTGGGCTTCTTTCCGGCTCTGCCCGGCGATCACCACGGTGGCCTCGCCCTTGGTCTTCTGCTCGGCGAAGCGCGCGGCGAGCTCGGCAAGCCCGCCGCGGGCGACCCGCTCGTGCAGCTTGGTCAGCTCCAGGCACACCGCCGCCGGGCGGTCGCCCAGCACGGCGGCGGCATCCGCGAGCAGCCCGGCCAGGCGGTGCGGGGATTCGAAGAAGATCAGGGTTTCCGGCCTTTCGGCCTCGGCTTCCAGCAGGCTGCGCCGCTGCGCCGACTTGCGCGGGGGGAAGCCCTTGAAGACGAAGCTGGCGGTCGACAGCCCGGAGCAGAGCAGGGCGGTGATCACAGCGCTCGGGCCCGGGATCACCTGGACCGGGATCTCCGCCTCGATCGCGGCGGTGATCACGCGGTAGCCGGGGTCGTTGACGCCGGGTGCCCCGGCGTCGCTGACCAGGGCGACCGAGCGGCCGTCGCGAAGCAGGCCGAGGATCCGCTGGGCCGCGGCCTTTTCGTTGTGCTCGTGGCAGGCCAGCAGGACCGGCGGCCGGTCCAGGCCGTAGTGGTCGAAGATCCGCCGGCTGTGCCGGGTGTCCTCGCAGGCCAGGGCGTCGACGCTCCTGAGCACCTCCAGGGCCCGCTGCGAGATGTCCGCCAGGTTCCCGATGGGCGTGCAGACGACGAAGAGCGTGGCCGCGTCGCTTGCGGTCATCCGCAGGACTTCGCGCGGCTTGCGGCCCGCTCGCCGGCTTCGGCCAGGGGATCGTAGCGCCAGGCCAGGCCCTCGGGCAGCGCCGCCGCGGCGTACTCGAGGTGGATCACCCGCCTGTGGTGCGGGTCCTCGGCCGGACCCGAGCGGTGCAGCAGCAGGGGATGCATCGCCAGGACATCGCCCGCCTCGGCCGCGCAGAGCCTCACCCCCGCCTCGGCGGGCAGGTCCCGTCGCGCCGCCGCGGCCAGCTTGCCGCGCCGATGGCTGCCGGGCACGACCAGCAAGGGGCCGTTCCCGGCATCGCAGTCGTCGAGGTGGATCCGCAAGGCCACCATGCGCTTCAGCAGGCCGAGCGGCGCCTCGGCGTGGGCGACGCCGCTCTTGAGGCTCCAGCGCGAGAAGCCGGGCGCCTCGGCAAGGCCTTTCAGGGCGACGGTCAGGTCCTGGTGCCAGGGCAGGGTCCAGTTGGCCCCGGCCGGCTTGTCGAAAAGCGTCGCCTTGACCGGCCGGGCCGCGCCGCCGATCAGGGCCCGGGCCAGCCCCAGGGCCGGATCCGAGACCGCCAGTTCCAGGACCGGCCGGGAGTGCGCCAGCAGCCCACGGTTGCCGGCGCGCGTGGCCGAGGCGCCGGGTTCGGCCGCGCCGGCGAGCGCGGCGCCCAGCGCGGCCAGCCGCGTCCGGTCGTAAACCCCCGGTATCCGCAGGATTCCCTCCTCGATCCAGAGCGCCCGGGCGGCCGGTGGCAAGATCGCGCAGGGGTTGTCGGCCGCGGCCTTGTCGAAGTGACCCATTTCACAGTCGCTGGGGTGGAATTCCTTCATCCTCTCTCTCAACCCGGCCTGTCTCTTACTGCAATCTGGCAGAATCGGATGCTCTCCGCTATCTTCGGCGGAGACAAGTTGTGCCAAGGCAACGAGGTGGGAAAGCTGTGATCAGCGCACGTCCGGGCTTGCCGAATTTTTGACACAAAGCGACGGTTGGATGGCCACCCATCTGAAATCCCGCAAAAATTTCTGCACGCACCGGGGTTGGCACCAGAGGCCGGGTAGGCGCTGTTCAGTGATGGCGTTAAAGGCAAAAATATGAATATCTTCTTTGCAGAACCTGCGACGATCAGGCTGAAGATCCCTAGGAGCTAGGTAAGCTGACCAGATTTTCAGGGTGTTTCTTGTGGCGAGCAGTAGAATGAGGGCCACGGCGGTCATATTTGGATCGCTGTTGCTGGCGCTGCCGGGCTGCGAGCTTCTTGGGATCGATTCCGAGGAGGCCGGTCCGAGCGCGGAACCTGCTGCGCCCGAGGTTGCGGCCTCCGATTTCGAGGAGGAAACCCTCGAGCCGAACCTCGAAGAGGATCTCCTGATCGTCCTGCCACCGCCACCGGGTCCGCCGCCACGCAAGCCCCTGCCGGGAATCTACCTGGAGTCGAGCAAGTCCGACCACGAGGGGCTGGAGGCGCTGCGCACCTACGAGGCGGTCAAGTTGACAGAAGATAACCTAATTGGCATAGAGCCGGTCGATGCGATGGGTCTTTTGGGTGTGCCAGAGGACATTCGCGACGACCCGCCGGCCCAGGTCTGGGCCTATCAACGAGATGGCTGTCGGCTGGAGATCTACTTCTACCTTGATCTTGAAAGTGACAATTTGCGTTCTTTAACCTATGAACTCGAAGCGGGTGAGCCATCTGAGGCGGCAAGGCAAGCCTGTCTGACGCGTTTGCTGACTCCGGAGGGTGATCATGGCTAGTGTGGCCTTGGCGACGGACCCGGCCCTGGTAGTGGTCGTTGACGATGATGCGCTGTTTCGAGAATCGCTGGGCCGAAACCTCTCGGACGCCGGGTTCTCGGTGATAGACTTCGGCGACGGCGTGTCCGCCGTCGAGTACTTCGACAACGGCGGTGCCGCGGACCTGGTCCTGCTCGATTGGAAGATGCCCGAACTCAACGGCATCGAGGTTCTGCGCATGCTGCGCGAGCGGCACAACGACGTGCCGGTGATTTTCCTGACCGTCTTGAGCGACCAGATCTACGAGGAGTCCGCCCTGCTGCACGGCGCGGTCGACTTCGTCGAGAAGTCGCGCAGCTTCTCGATCCTGCTGAAGCGGATCGAGCTGATCACCCTGGGCACGCGGCGGGGCGCGGCGGGCGGCGGCGACTTGGCCGACCAGCACGGCAGCATGCGCCTTAGCAAGCTCGAGCTGCTGCCCGACACCAGCCGGGCCTATTGGGAAGGTCGTCAGGTCGACCTGACCCTGAACGAATTCAAGATCGTCGAATACATGGCCACCAACGCTGGCCGCGACGTCCGATACCGTGAGCTCTATGATCTGATTCATGGCAAGGGCTTCGTCGCCGGCGCCGGTAAAGAGGGATATCGGGCCAACGTGCGCACCTTCATCAAGCGCATCCGCCAGAAGTTCCGTGATCTTGATCCGGCCTTTGAAGAGATCGAGAACTATCCGGGCTATGGCTACCGTTGGCGGGATGATAAGTCTAAGACGACGTGACACCGCTGAGAGGGCCAGATTCCTTTGGGGATCATTCGCGACCAAGTTGGCCCTCCTCGTCACGATCTTCTTCTCGGTGCCGATCATTCTCTACGCGCAGTTCCGCGAAGGTGATGTTCAACGCACCGAGATGCTCTTAGACAGCCTAGAAACACAGGGACGTTTGATCGCCCGCAGCATCGAGCCGATGCTGCAGTCGTTCGACGGCAATTCCGCGCGCGTGCTCAGCGAGGCCTTGGTGCGCCTCGGGGCCGGGGAGATCCTCAAGATCAAGGTCCTGCTGCGCCCGGCCGACCAGCCGGAGCCGACGGGCTTCTTCTACGTCGCCTCCCAGCCCGTGGTCGCCAACGAGTACCTGGACCGCGAGCGGGCCGAGCTGGTCGAGACCGGGATCCTGCGGGTCCTGCAGAACTCCTGCGAGGGCAACCAGACCCTCGCCGCGCGCTACATCAATCCGGCCGGGCAGGAAGAGATCCTGACCTCGATCATCCCGGTCAACACCGATGCCGGCTGCTGGGCGGTCATCACCTCCCACGCCAGCGACGAATGGCTCGGCTCGACCCTCGATCTGCCCTATTGGCAGACCCCTCAGGTCCGGGTGGCGGCGGCCATCTACATCCTGATGGCCCTGATCGTGCTGTCGCTCTTCCTCGGCATCTGGCGCAGCCTGGTCCGCTTCGGCCGCCTGGCCCGGGACATCCGGACCGGCGGCCCGGGGGACCGCTCCTTCGCCGCGCTGAACAGCCTGCCCGAGCTCTCGGCCGTCGCCCAGGAGTTCGACAGCATGGTCGAATCCCTCGACGCCTCGGCGCTGTCGATCCGCCGGGCCGCCGAGGAGAACGCCCACGCCTTCAAGACCCCGATCGCGATCATCTCGCAGTCGCTTGAGCCCCTGCGCCGATCCATCAACGGCGACGACAAGCGGACCGTGCGCGCGATCGAGCTGATCGAGCGGGCCATCGGCCGGCTCGACGCCCTGGTCTCGGCGGCGCGCCAGATGGACGAGATGTCGGCCGAGCTGATCGACCCGCCGCGCGAGCGCACCGAGCTCTCGACCCTGGTCGAGGCGATGCTGGACGCCTACGCGGAGTCCTTCGACGCCAAGCACCTGCGCGTGGTCCGCCTGATCGAGCCGAGCATCGACGTCATGGTCGGCTCGGACCTGCTCGAGACGGTGATGGAGAACCTGCTGGACAACGCCATCGACTTCTCGCCACTGGGCGGCGAGCTGACCATCGGCCTGGCGCGTCAGCGCAAGATGGTGACCCTGATCGTCGCCGACCGGGGCCCCGGCGTCGACCCCAACGACCTCGACCGGATCTTCGAGCGCTACTACTCCTTCCGCACCGCCAAGGACACCGGCGAGCACATCGGCGAGGGCGAGAACTTCGGCATCGGTCTCTGGCTGGTGCGGCGGAACATCGAAGCCGTCGGCGGCAACGTCCGGGCGGAGAACCGCCCAGAGGGCGGGCTCGCGATCTCCATCGCCCTGCCGCTGCCGCCCCCCTGAGGCGCTTTCCCGTCCCGGTGGGGCTCAGGCGCTCTCCAGGGCCTTGATCTGGGCCAGGGCCGGCACCGGCTCGACCCGGCGGCAGTGGCCGTCCAGGAAGGCGCCCTTGCGCACCACGAGCTTCTCGTAGAGCACCTCGCCGGAGATGCTGGCGCCCTTGGCGACGATCACCTTGGCGGCGCGGATCCGGCCGCGCACGGCACCCTCGACGGTGACCGCATCGGCGATGATCAGGCCGCGGATCGAGGCCTCGCGGCAGACCCGCAAGGTGCGGGCCCGGATCTCACCCTCGTAGTGGGCGTGAAACTGGATGTCGCCGGTGCTTTCCAGGTTGCCGACGATCTCGGCCTTGGGGCCGATCACCGAGGGCCGCTGCGCCTTGAGGGTCCGGGCGAAGGCGCGGGCGCTGGGCGTCGTGGCGACGTCCCGCCACAGGCTCTTGCTGCTCTCGATCGGCAAGGGCAGGCGGCCGACGCCCCGGGCGCCGGCGGCGAGGGCGCTGTGCAGCACCCGGGCCGGCAGGGCCTTCCGCTCCGGCTCCGCGGCCACCGGCAGGTTCGGCAGGGCGGCGCGGAAGGAGTCCGTGGCCTGGCGGGGCACCCGGTCGAGGCGCGACAGCAGGTAGTCCCACAGCCGGGCGACCTCCGAGGAGGCCGGCGAGGTCCGGTTCAGCTCGACGATGGTCTGGCCCATGCGGATGCTGGTGCCGAGGTCGTCGTTCTGCGGCATGATCACCGGCGAGACGGTGCCGTGCTGGGCCAGGAACATCGCCGCGTCGCCGATCGCCTCGGCGTCGGGCTCGGCCGCGTTGATCACGAAGATGAAGGGCTTGCGCTGCTCCTCGGCGAGCGCGGCGCCGCCGCTGGCCTGCTCGAGGGCGGCTGTCTCGGCATGGGTCGGCACGACCACGAGGTCGGCGGCGCCGGCCATGCAGAAGAGGGTGTCTTCGTCCTCGAAGGCGCAGTCGACCACCGAGAGCCGGACCCCGGCGCGGTTCTGCTTCTCCAGGACCGCGGCCAGGTCGTCGAGGCTGGTCTCCTCGTAGAGGGGGTGGCGGCCCTGCCGCAGGCCGGCCCAGTTCGACAGGATCGGGTCGTGCCGCAGTCCGGTGAGGGTCACCGGACCGTGGCCGGTCAGCTGGGCCTGGACGGCGACGTGGCAGGCCAGCGTCGAGGTGCCCACGCCCCGGTGCTTCGACAGAAAGGTCAGGACCTGCATCACGTCTCCCGCGCCCGCGGGGGCTTCGCCGCCGCCCAAGGCCGCTTGGCCCGCTGCGGCCGGCGTTGCGCGGAGTGGGGACATTCGCGATGAAATCCGACCGCCATGGTTGCTGGTGTAAGGCCGAAGGGTGAATCCGCGCTTAATTCTGTCGGTGAAGCGGCAAGCCGCTCTACTCGTATGAAATAGATCGCGTTGTCTGCGCTCGATCGAGCCCGGCCGAGCGCGCTTCGATCTTGGCCGCGGCCCTGATTTTCACAGTCCTGATTTTCACAGTGATGACACAGCTTTGTCCTGAAGGCCCGCGCCGGGCTCCTCTAGCATTGACGGATCCGAGCCCCCGCTCGGAGCGTAGGCTCTCGGCGGCCCGGCCTTTTGGGGGCAGGGGCGTTCAGGCCCAGTGAAACTGAGGCATTGCGGCGAGCTTGCATGCCGGCTTAAAGTAATACGTCAAAGACAGTCAGAACTGGCGACAGGCTCCGCAAGATGGCACCGAAACAAGGCGAGACCCCGAACGAATCGCCGCGCTCCAGTTCCCGAGGGGCGGAGGCGTCGACGCCTTCCGGGGCGCCGGTGGGGCCGCCGGAGCTGCCGGCGCTGCCGCTGGAACAGGCGGAGCGGGCCGCGCGGGCGCACAACGATCGCCTGCTGATGGTCGGGGCCGGAATCTCGGTGAAGGGCCGGATCCAGAGCTGCGACCGCCTGATCGTCGAAGGCATGGTCGAGGCCACCCTGCAGGCCGACGAGGTCGACGTCGTCTCCGGCGGTCTCTTCAACGGCGAGGTCGAGGTCAATACGGCGGTCATCTCCGGGACCCTGACCGGCAACGTCGTGGTCCGCGGCCGGCTGGAGATCACCGAGACCGGGCGCGTCACCGGGCGGGTCCGCTACAACCAGCTGATGATCCACGAGGGCGGACGGATCTCCGGCGACATCCAGTTCCAGGCGATCGACGACATCCTGCTCGACGAGGCCGAGCGCGTTCCCGCCTGAAGCCTTCAGGCTCGATCCCCCTCCAGGCTCAACCCCGAGGTGACTCAGCGCCGCGTGAGGTAGCCGGCGACGACCTGCCGATGGAAGGACAGGTAGCCGGGGGCCTGCGTCCAGGGCCGCGCGGACAGGATCTCGTGGCCGGCCGGCAGGGCGAAGAAGGGCAGGGCCGGGTAGGCGTGGTGGGCGCCGTGGAAGGGCATGTTCCAGGCCAGCCAGCGCAGCGCGGCGTTGCTCTCCGTCGTCCGCGAGTTGAGCATCATGTCGCGGCTCTCGGGACAGCCCGTGTGCTCCGCGAGCAGGTAGGCGCGCAGGAAAGGCTGGCCCAGCAGGGCGGGCAGCACCCAGAAGGTCAAGGCCAGGTTGCTGCCGCTCCAAAGCGACAGGCCGGCGATCCCGAGGTAGATGGCCAGGAAGAGCCGCGCCTCCCGCACCACCTTGGCTCTCTCTCGCGGGGTGACGAAGGGCTCTTCGGCCCGGCCGCCGGCGTGCCGCAGCAGGGCCGCGATCTGGCCGCGCCAATAGGCGAAGCCGGTCAGGTGCCAGAGGTAGGCGCCGAGGCTTTCCGGCCTGGGCTCGGCCAGCTCCGGGTCCCGTTCCGGATCCTGCGTGTGGCGGTGGTGCGCCAGGTGGAAGGCCCGGAAATAGGCCGGCGGCAGCAGGATCGCGAGGCCCGCGATCCAGGCCACGGCATCGTTCAGCGCCCGGGTCCGGAAGGCGGTGCGGTGGATCGCCTCGTGCGCGGCGCAGAACAGGAAAACGATGGCGATGCCCTGCAGCAGCGATGACGGCGCGAGCCAGGGCCCATGCGCGGTCAGGGCCAGGAGGGCCGTGGTCCCGCCCAGCAGCAGCAGGTGCCCGCCAAGCTGCAGCAGGCCACGCCTGTCGGAAGGGCGGCTCAGCGCCTTGAGGGCGGTGTGTTCCGAGGTGGTCAGGCCGGCGGCGTCCATGCCGCCAGTATAGCCTAAGGGGAGACTAAAGCAGCGCCGCGTGATGCCGGAGGTGGTCGTCGATGAAGCTCTGGATGAAGTAGTAGGAATGGTCGTAGCCCGGCTGCATCCTTAGCT
>JANQGU010000321.1 GCA_028282935.1 Kiloniellales bacterium | reverse complement strand
AGGTTGAAGACAACGAAGGGCTGAAGCCATGAAATCGCGAGGGCACTGGAGTCGCTTCGGGGATCGGCTTTCCCCGGAGGAGGTGGCCGAAGCCTTGTTCGAGAGGCACGGTCCGGCGGCCCTGGAGATCGCCAAGGAACGCGGCCTAGCGGCCTATGACGACGATCGGCACGAGGACTGCCTGTTCTGGCTTGCCGTGTACAACAAGCTCCTCGAACGCCAGGTGCCGCCAGAGGGACGACAGCACGAGGACCGCCTGTTCCGGCTCGCCGTGTACAGGACGCTCCGGGAGCGCGAGGGGCCGCCGGCGCCTGACCAGGCCTGATTGAGGCCCGGATGCCGCGGCGCCCCATCCCCACCGCCGGCCATGGCTGTTTAGGTCCGGATAAAAAAGGAGCCGCCCGGAGCCGAGGCCCGGGCGGCAAGTGGACAGGGGAGGTTCCGAGTACTGCAACACCGGCACTATGCCGCGCGCCGGCCCTCGGCGCTTGTCGGGACTTGGCCTTTGGCGGGGTCTTCTTGCGCCGGGGCCGGATAATTCCCGGGACCGGGGCGGAGAGCGGCCGCGCGACGTCGCACGCGACCGCGAAGCGCGTCGAGGCGGTCCGATAGTTGCGCTCGTCTCCGGACTCACCTATTGCCTCGAGCCAAGGATCCGCGTTCAAGTGAACGCGGGCTGCGCCAGGCAGTCGTTCGCTTCCGGGACTTCAGGACGTGCCGTCCAAGGCCGAAGACAAGCCGATGAGGGTCGCCTTCGTCATCCCCCACCTCGAGCGGGGCGGGGTCCCCATCGTGGTCATGGACCTGGCCAACGAGTTGACGCAGCGCGGCTACGACGTCGACCTCCTCGCCCTGAACGGCGGCGGGCCGCTCAAGGACCGGGCCCTCGCCGCCGTCAGGGTCATCGACCTGGACTGCCACCGGGTCCGCTATGCCCTGCCCCGCCTGCTCCGGTATCTGCGGGCCGAGGCGCCGCGGGTGATCGTCGGCGTCACGCTGCCCATCAACACCCTGATCATCCTCGCCTCCCTGCTCACGCTCTTCGGGCGGCCCAGGGTCATCGCGACCGAGCAGGCCGCGATGAGGGCGAGCGCGACGACCTGGCGCGACCGGCTGCTGCTGTCCCTGCTGCCCGCGACCTACCGGATGCCGGGCCGGGTGGTCTGCTGCTCCGAGGGCATTCGGCGCGAACTGATCGACGACTTCGGACTGCCGCCGCGTCAGGTCGCGACGATCCACAACGCGGTCGTCGGCCCGCAGGCGCTCGCCGACCTGGACCGGGACCCGCAGGACCCCTGGCTGGCCGCCTCGGAGGATCCGGTCGTGGTGACGGTCGGCCGGCTGCACGCGCAGAAGGACCAGGCAACGCTGCTGCGGGCCTTCGCCAAGGTCCTTGAGCGGCGCCCGGCCCGCTTGCTGATCCTCGGCGAGGGCGAGGACCGGGCCGCACTCGAGGCCCTGGCGGAGCGGCTGGGCATCGCCGGGCGGGTGCATCTTCCCGGTTACGTCTTCGACGCCCTGGCCTGCATGAAGGCGGCGGCGCTCTTCGTCCTCTCCTCCCGCTACGAAGGGCTTCCGACGGTTCTGATCGAGGCGCTGCTCTGCGGCCTGCCGATCGTCTCGACCGATTGCGAGCACGGCCCGCGCGAGATCCTCCAGGACGGGCGCTACGGCACCCTGGTGCCCGTCGGCGACGTCGAGGCCCTCGCGGCCGCGATGCTGGCGGCCCTGGCCGCAGAGCGGGACCCGGACGGCCAGCGCCGCAGAGCCATGGAGTTCACCGTGGCGCAGGCGGCCTCCCGCTACGAGGCGCTCTTTGGCGTGGAAAAGAACGGAACTAGAGAGACCGGGAGGCCAGGATGAGCCAGCTCTACAAGGGCGCGTTCTACAGCAGCCGCCGCGAGATGACCCTGGCCGCGGCGCGCCGGATACTGGGGATCGTCGGCCGCCTGGTCGAGGTCGGGAGCGCGGTCGACCTGGGCTGCGGCACCGGGACCTGGCTGTCCGTCGCCAAGGAGCGAGGCGCCACGGAGGTCCTCGGCTTCGAGGGACACTGGCTGCGGGACGAGGCGGTCGACGACCCCGCGATCACGATCCACCGCCAGGACCTCGAGGCGCCGGTCAGGCTCGAACGGCGCTTCGATCTGGCCATCTCGCTGGAGGTCGCCGAGCACCTCGGCCCGGCCCGGGCCGAGTCCTTCGTCGAGGACCTCTGCCGGGCCTCGGACGTCGTGCTCTTCGCCGCCGCGGTCCCCGGGGCCGGGGGCAAGGGCCATATCAACGAGCAGTGGCAAAGCTACTGGGCCGAGAAGTTCGCCGCCCGGGGCTACGTCGCCGTCGACGCGATCCGGCCGGAGATCTGGGACGACCCGGCGATCCCCTATTGGTACCGGCAGGACGCCGTCCTCTACCTGGCACCGGCGGCGGCGGCGAAGCTGAAGGCTACGGTCACTCCGGTCGCGAACCTGAAGAGCCTGGACAGCGTCCACCCCGAGCTCTACCTGCAGGTCGACATCAAGCGGCAACTGCGGGCGGCGGCCTTGATCCCCCGTGCCGCCATGGACTACCTGGCCAGGAAGCTCCGAGCCCGGCCCGGGGCCTAACACCAGTGAGCCTATGAAAGGTTGCATTGCTGCTTTTAGGCCTTCGGCCTTCTCATGCTTCGACAAGCTCAGCATGAGGGCGTTCTCTCACCTCGTCCTGAGCCTGTCGAAGGGCGAGGTCGGCACGCCCGCGATGGTCACCCGCCGAGTCCTTATCATAGGCTCGCTGGTATTAAGGTCTCGCGCGGTCGACCTGGGCGCGGCTCAGCCCGGCGGGCCGCCGCCCTCCTCCGGAGCTTCGGCCAGGGGGCTGGCGTAGGAGAGGCATTCCTCGGGGAGCAGCGGCTCGAGCGCGACCGCGACATCGCCCGGGTCGTCGAGGAAGGTGACGCCCAGCAGCATGGAGTCGCGCCAGGCCACGCGCATCGGCAGGTCGACCGGGTTGGCCAGCCGCAGCTTCAGTGCCAGGCGGACCGTGGCCTCCTCGAAGTCGGGCAGCGGCCGGTCGAAGAGCAGCCGGGCGCCGTTGACCGAGAGGTCGATGACCATGCAGTTCAGGGTCACGGCGTCGACCAGGACGCAGCCCGAGATGAACTTCACCGCCCGGGCGTAGGTCCGGCGTTCGTCCGTCTCCAGCTTCAGTCTGACCAGGTCTTTCACTGCCGCGGCCCCCTTTGGTCCGCCTGCGCAACTTGACGCCTAGATCAAGATCGGATCAGATCGAATCGATCTGATCCGTGAATCTTGATCTACTTCAATACGTTAGAGCATGATTCACGCGTCACGCCACATAGGCGTGACACGATCATGCTCTAGCCTTCAGGGTTAACACCTTGGGGATTAAGACTTCCTTATAGCAAGGAGCGGCGGCGGCTGGGCGTTCGAGGCGGCCCGAAAGGTCGGGTTAACCAGGCACCGGCTAGTCTTCCCGGCGCCTGGCGGAGAGACAGGCGGCACGGAAGGCGGGGTCCCCGGAACCCGAAGGGCTTTGCCAGCGCCCGCCGGCCAGCCGATAATCGCGACCCTCCGAGGCTGCGCCTCGAT
>JANQGU010000317.1 GCA_028282935.1 Kiloniellales bacterium | reverse complement strand
ACGATCGCCGCCATCCCGGCCAGGCTCACGCCCCAGGTCCACCAGGGACTGGCCGCGCCCTTGTGGCGCTGGTTGAAGAAGTGCCGGACGAGCGCCCCGATGACCAGGACGATGGCC
This sequence comes from Kiloniellales bacterium, assembly GCA_028282935.1. Taxonomy (GTDB): domain Bacteria; phylum Pseudomonadota; class Alphaproteobacteria; order Kiloniellales; family JAKSBE01; genus JAKSBE01. The sequence continues at coordinate 8,758 of JANQGU010000317.1, read as the reverse complement.
AGGATCAGCCAGGACCAGCGGCCGGCGAAGGCCAGGGGGTAGTGGTTGCCGATCATCACGAAGATCACCGGCAGGGTCAGGTAGTTGTTGTGCAGCGAGCGCTGCTTGCCCCGGCGGCCCAGCTCCGGGTCGGGATCCTCGCCGGCGATCAGCGCCTTCACCACCTTGCGCTGGCCCGGGATGATCACCATCGCGACGTTGGCGACCATGATCGTGCCGATTAGGGCCCCCATCTGCATCAGCGCGCCGCGGCCGCTGAAGACCTGCCAGCAGGCCCAGGCCAGCAGGGTCAGGAAGACCAGGCCGACCAGGGCCAGGGCATTGTCGTTGCGGCCCAGCGGCGAGCGGCAGAGCAGGTCGTAGACGACCCAGCCCAAGGCGAGCCCGGCCAGGCTGAGCGCAACCGCCTGCCAGGGCGCAAGGCCCAGCAGGCCGCGGTCGATCATGTAGAGCTCGGCCTGGAGGTAGTAGACCAGGACCAGCAGGGCCATGCCGCTGAGCCAGGTGGTGTAGGCCTCCCACTTGAACCAGGTCAGGCGGTCCGGCATGCGCGCCGGCGCGACCAGGTACTTGACCATGTTGTAGAAGCCGCCGCCGTGGACCTGCCAGGCCTCGCCGGCCGCGCCCTCGGGCAAGCCCTCTCGCCGCTTCAGGCTGAGGTCGAGGTGCACGAAGTAGAAGGAGCTGCCGATCCAGGCGACGCCGGCGATGACGTGCAGCCAGCGCACCGCGAGATCCAGCCATTCCCAAAGAACCACCTCGACCATGGGCCCCCGCCCTTCCGATTCGCGAATCGCCGGACAGCTTAGCCCGCCGCGGCAGGCGGCCGAAAGCCGTCCGGCAGGCGTCCGCGCTTAGAGTTCCCCGCCAATCTGGTGTATAGGGATGGCGAGCAGCGAGGTGTCAGGCAATGAAGGCGACGGCGACGAGTCTCGGATTGACCGCTGTCATCGTCGCGGTCACGAAGGAAAGCCCGCGCATCCTGGTCGTGCGCCGGATGAGCCACGACCTGGCGACACCGGCCCAGCGCGGATCGTCGGAGACCCTCGGCGAGAGTCCGGACGCCCTGCCCTTCGGGCCCTTCGACCCGGAGCGCCACCGCACCCTCGAGCTGGGCCTCTGGCAATGGGTCGAGGATCAGACCGGCCTGGACCTCCGCTACGTCGAGCAGCTCTACACCTTCGGCAACCAGTATCGCGACCCGCGCGAGCTGGAGGGCGGCCCGCGCGTCGTCTCCGTGGCCTACCTCGCCCTGACCGACGAGTCCGAGGTCGCCGGCAGCGGCGATGCGCGCTGGCGGGACTGGTACAGCTTCCTGCCCTGGGAGGACTGGCGCGACGGCCCGCCCGGGCAGGTCGAGAAGGTGATCCGGCCCAAGCTCCGGCGCTGGATCCGGCAAGCCGCCGATCGGGAGACCCGGCGCGAGCGGGAGGAGCGCGTCGGAGTCTGCTTCGGCCTCGGCGCCGGCGGTTACGACTGCGTGCGCACGCTCGAGCGCTACGAGCTGCTCTACGAGGCCGGGCTGGTGCCCGAGGCCCATCGGGACCGGCAGAACCTGGAGCGGGCGCACGGCGGCGCGGCCGCGGCGTTTCCTGCGGACGCCATGGACGCCGCCCGGCGGCTGGGTCGGCCCATGGCGCTCGACGACCGGCGCATCCTCGCGGCGGCGCTGGGGCGGATCCGGGGCAAGCTGGCCTACCGGCCCGTGGTCTTCGAGCTGCTGCCGAGCGCCTTCACGCTGTTCCAGCTTCAGCGGGTGGTCGAGGCCTTGGCCGGCATGCGCCTCCACAAGCAGAACTTCCGGCGCATGGTCATGACCGGCGAGCTGGTCGAAGCGACCGGCCGCATGGACAGCAGCGGCCCCGGCCGCCCGGCCGAGCTCTACCGCTTCCGGCGCAGCGTCCTGCGCGAACGCGGCGCCGTCGGGGTCGGCCTGCCCAGCCTCCGCGCCGCCGAGTAGCGCCGCCCCTCGCCCGGCAGGCTTCGATCATCGGGCTTGATTATGCTCCAACTGAGCCTAATATATGCTCTATATGAGTATATATTAGGCTCTCGCCCTGGAGGCCGTCATGCCTGAAACCTCCGATCTCTACGAGCGGGTGAAGCGCGTGGTTCCGCCGGACGAATGGACGCGGCACGCCTCGCCGATCTCCGCGATCAAGGACCTGAAGCGGCAGCGCAAGGCCGTCATCCTCGCGCACAACTACCAGACCCCCGAGATCTATCACGGCGTCGCCGACATCGTCGGCGATTCCCTGGCCCTCGCCCGCCGGGCCGCCGAGACCGAGGCCGAGGTCATCGTCATGGCCGGCGTCCACTTCATGGCCGAGACGGCGAAGCTGCTGAGCCCCGACAAGACCGTCCTGATCCCGGACGAGCGCGCCGGCTGCTCGCTGGCCGCCTCGATCACCGGCGCCGACGTGCGCCTGCTGCGCGAGGCCTATCCCGGAGTCCCGGTCGTCACCTACGTCAACACCTCGGCCGAGGTGAAGGCGGAATCCGACATCTGCTGCACCTCGGGCAATGCCGTGCAGGTCGTCGAGTCGCTCGGCAGCGACCGGGTCATCTTCCTCCCCGACGAATACCTGGCGAACTACGTCGCTCGCCAGACCGAGGTCCGGGTCATCGGCTGGCACGGCCGCTGCGAGGTCCACGAGCAGTTCACCCCCGAGGACATCGCGCGGCAGCGCGAGGCCTTCGAGGGCCTCAGGGTCATCGCCCATCCGGAGTGCCCGCCCGAGGTCCTCGATGCCGCCGACTTCGTGGGCTCGACCGCGCAGATGATCGGCTACGTGAAGGACCGGCGGCCCGGCCGGGTCCTCCTGCTGACCGAGTGCTCGATGAGCGACAACGTCGCCGCCGAGGTGACGGACGTCGACTTCGTCCGCCCCTGCAACCTCTGTCCCCACATGAAGCGGATCACCCTGGAGAACATCGAGCAGGCACTACGCACGCTCGAGCCGAAGGTCGAGGTGCCCGAAGCCGTGGCGGCCCGGGCCCGCCGCGCCGTCGAGCGCATGCTCCAGATCGGCTAGGCGCGGAGCGGCGCCCATGACCTCGCGCAGCGATGTGATCGTCCAGGCCGCGCCCGTGGTCGTCGTCGGATCCGGCGCCGCGGGCCTGGCCTGCGCTCTGGCCCTGGCGCCGACGCCCGTCACGCTGCTGACCAAGACGCCGCTGCCGGACGGCGGGTCGAGCCTGCTGGCGCAGGGCGGCATCGCGGCCGCGCTCGGCCCGGAGGACTCGCCCGAGCGGCACGCCGCCGACACCCTGGCCGCCGGCGACGGCCTCTCCGACCCGCAGGGCGCCCTCGATCTGGCGGTCGAGGGGATCGACGCGCTCGGGTCGGTCATCGCGGCGGGCCTGCCGGTCGACCGGGAGGCCGACGGCCGCCTGGCCCTGGGACGGGAAGCCGCGCACAGCCAGGCCCGGATCGTCCACGCGGGCGGCGATGCGATCGGCCGCAACCTGGTCGCGACCCTTCTGGCGCGAGCCGCGGCGACGCCCTCCGTGAGGCTCCGCCCCGCGACCTTGGCCGTCGACCTGGTCGTCGAGGCGGGCCGGATCGCCGGCCTGCTGGCCTATCACCGGCGCTGGGGCTGGATCCTCTACAGAACACCGGCGGTGGTGCTCGCGACCGGCGGCCTGGGCGTGCTGTGGCGGGAGACGACCAACCCCGCGGAAGCGACCGGCGACGGTCTGGCTATGGCCGCGCGGGCCGGCGCGCGGCTCTCCGATCTCGAGTTCATGCAGTTCCATCCCACGGCGCTGCTGCCCAAGGAGGATGCGGGCGGCGCGCGCCTGCCCCTGCTGACCGAGGCGCTGCGTGGCGCCGGGGCCCGTCTGATCGACCGGGAGGGGCGGCCCGTCATGCGGGACTCGCATCCCCTCGGCGACCTGGCACCGCGCGACGCGGTGGCGCGGGCCATCTGGCGGCGCCGCGCGGCCGGTGACGAGGTCTACCTGGACCTGCGTCCGGCCCTGGCGGCACGAGGCCCGAGCGCCTTTCCGCAAGCCCTGTCCCTCTGCCGGGACGCCGGCTACGACCCCATGAGCGAGCCGGTGCCGGTGGCACCGGCGGCCCACTACCACATGGGCGGCGTTGCGACCGATGCCGTCGGGCGGAGCTCGATCCCCGGGCTCTGGGCCTGCGGCGAGGTCGCGGCCACCGGCGTTCACGGCGCCAACCGCCTGGCCAGCAACTCGCTCCTCGAAGCCCTGGTCTTCGCCGAGCGGGTCGCGGAGAACCTTCGCCGCGCGGCGCGGCAGGCGCGCCCGCAAACCTGGGCTCCGGCTCGGATCTCTCCGCCCTCCGTCACCTGGGCGAGCGAGATGATGCCGCCGGCGCGGGACCGGCTGCGGGCCCTCATGTCGCATCACGTCGGGATCCTGCGCCAAGGATCCGGCCTCGCGGCGGCGACCGAAGCGCTCGAAGAACTCGAGGCCCGGTTCGACCTCCGCACCGGGCCGCGGAAACAGGGCGATCGGGCCGGGTTCGAAGACCTCCGATCCTGGTGCGAGTTGCGCAACCTGCTGCTGGCCGGCCGTCTGATCGCCCTGGCGGCGCTGCGCCGCGCGGAGAGCCGCGGCGCGCACTTCCGCAGCGACGCCCCGCGGCGGCGCGGCGATTGGGCGCGGCACCAGAGCCTGACCGCCGCCGATCTGCGCCACTCGCCGCTGGCGGCCCAATCCGTCCAATCAGCCGCAAGGGAGGGACTGACATGACCGAGACAGGCTTGCCGGCGATCGACCCCCTGCTCTATCGGCCCGTGATCCTGCGCGCGTTGGAAGAGGATCTCGGTCTCGCCGGCGACATCACGACGAACGCGGTGGTCGAGCCCGACGCGCGCCTCGGGGCCCGCTTATCGGCCCGACAGGCCGGCCGGATCGCCGGGCTCGCCGTCGCGCTCGACGTCTTTCGCGAGCTCGCGCCGAAGGTCGCGACAGAGGTCCAGTGCAACGATGGCAGCGACGTCGAGCCCGGTACGACCCTGGCGGTCCTGCGCGGCCCGGCGCGGCCGATCCTCACGGGGGAGCGAACGGCGCTCAACATCCTGGCACGCCTGTCCGGCATCGCGACGGCGACGCGGCAAGCGGTCGCGGCGGTCGGCTCCTACCCGACCCGGGTGGCCTGCACCCGCAAGACGACGCCGGGGCTCCGCAGCCTGGAGAAGTACGCCGTGCGCGTCGGCGGCGGCCTCAACCATCGCTTCGGCCTGCACGACGCCGTGCTGATCAAGGACAACCACATCGCGGCCGCGGGCGGGCTGCGCCGGAGCGTCGAGCGTGCCCGCGGCGCGCTCGGGCCGATGGTCAGGATCGAGGTCGAGGTCGACACCCTGGAGCAACTTCGGGAGGCCCTGGAGGCCGGCGTGGATGCCGTGCTCCTGGACAACATGACGCCGGAGCTGCTGCGAGACGCCGTGGGCCTGGTGGGCGGCCGGGCGGTCACGGAGGCCTCCGGCGGCATCCGCCCCGACACGATCCGCGACTACGCGGCGACGGGGGTGGACATCGTCTCTCTCGGCTGGCTCACGCACAGCGCCGCCAGCCTGGACATCGGCCTCGACGCCGCGCCGCTGTAGCACCGGCTTACGCGACTGAGAGGTTCACCCCCTCCCAACCGCGCGCAGCGCCGCGCGTACGCGCCCCATCAAGGGGGAGGGCTTTTGATGGCGAGCGGCGCCGATCTTCTCGCTCCCCCTTGATGGGGGAGGGCCGGGGTGGGGGTGACTCGCGAAACTCTGCAGTTGAGCGGCGGCGAGCCCCTCGCCCGCCGCCACGCAATGCCCGCTCTAAGCCTCCACGCCCTGGACGTACCAGTCCATCTTCAGGAGATCTTCGTCGGACATGGTCTTGCCGTCCGCGATCTTGACCTCGCCGGCCTGGTTCTTGATCGGGCCGGTGAAGGGGTGCAGCGAGCCGTCGACGATGCCCTTCTGGATCGCGTCCGCCTCCTTGGCCACGTTCTCGGGCACCGCCTCGCCGTAGGGCGCCATGACCACCAGGCCTTCCTTCATGCCCCACCAGATCGACTGCGAGGCCCAGCTGCCGTCGAGCACGTCCTGGGTACGCTGGACGTAGTAGTTGGTCCAGTCGTCGATGATCGCGGTCAGCTGGCCCTTGGGCGCGAAGGACTTCATGTCCGAGGCCTGGCCGAAGCCGTGCACGCCGCGCGACTCGGCGACCTGCAGCGGCGCCGGGCTGTCGGTGTGCTGGCAGATGATGTCAGCGCCCTGGTCGATCAGGGCCTTGGCGCCGTCGCCTTCCTTGCCCGGATCGTACCAGGAGTTGACCCAGACCACCTTGACCTTGATGTCGGGGCGGATCTTCTGGGCCGCCAGGGTGAAGGCGTTGATGCCCATCACGACCTCGGGGATCGGGAAGGAGCCGATGTAGCCGACGATGCCGGACTTGGTGACATGCCCGGCGATGTTGCCGCAGACGGTCCGGCCCTCGTGGAACTTGGCGTTATAGGCCGAGACGTTGGCCGCGGTCTTGTAGCCCGTGGCGTGCTCGAACTTCACCTTGGGGAACTGCTGCGCCACCTTGATGGTCGAGTTCATGAAGCCGAAGGAGGTGGTGAAGATCAGGCCGTGGCCCGAGCTGGCCAGCTGCCGGATCACCCGCTCGGCATCCGGGCCCTCGGCGACGTTCTCGACGTAGGAGGTCTTCACCTTGTCGCCGAACTTCTTCTCGATGGCCTTGCGGCCGAGGTCGTGGCCGTGGGTCCAGCCGAAGTCGCCGATCGGGCCGACGTAGACGAAGCCGACCTTCAGCGGCTCCGCCGCGAAGGCCTGCGGGCCGACCAGCGACAGGGTGCCGGCCGTGGCCGCCGAGCCGGCCAGGAAGCTCCGGCGTGTGAAAGGCTTGTTCATTGGGTCACTCCTCCCGTGTTGTTCTTTTCAACGTTCTTAGGTTGATGGTCGAAACGGCTTGCCCAGGCAGGCCGGCGCGTCGAGCCGGCCCTTCCACGGCCCCGCGGCGATGACCGTCAGGACCAGTATCGTTGCGAGGTAGGGCAGCATCGACATCACCTGCGCCGGGATGCCGAAGCCGCCCGCGCCCTGGGCGTAGAGCTGCAGGATGGTCACGCCGCCGAAGAGGTAGGCGCCGAGCAGCAGGCGCCAGGGTCGCCAGGAGGCGAAGACCACCAGCGCCAGCGCGATCCAGCCGCGCCCGGCGGTCATCTCCTCCGCCCACATCGGGGTATAGGACAGCGACAGGTAGGCGCCGCCAAGGCCGGACATCGCCCCTCCGAAAAGAACCGCCCGATAGCGCACGGCGATGACATCGTAGCCGATCGAATGGGCCGCGATGTCGGATTCGCCGACCGCGCGCAGGATCATACCGCCGCGGCTGCGTCTGAGGAACCAGGCAACGCCCAGGGTCGCCAGGATCGAGAGGTAGACCAGGGCGTCGTGGCCGAAGAACAGGGGCCCGACCAGCGGCAGGTCGCTGAGGCCGGGCAGGTCCAGCTTGGGCAGCGGCGTCACCGGCACGCCGACGAAGCCGGCGCCCAGCAGCGCCGAGAGGCCGATCCCGAAGATGGTCAGCGCCAGCCCGGTCGCCACTTGGTTCGCCGCCAGGGTCAGGGTCAGGAGCCCGAAGATCAGGGCCATGGCCGACCCGGCCAGGGCCCCGGCGATCACCCCGAGGGTGCCGCTGCCGGTGGTCACCGCGACCGCGAAGCCGGTGACCGCGCCGGCCAGCATCATGCCCTCGACCCCGAGGTTCAGGACCCCGGACTTCTCGACCACCAACTCGCCCAGGGCCGCGAAGAGCAGCGGCGTGGCCGCAGAGATGATGGTCAGCAGGACCAGGACGCTGGCTTCTGCGGACACGGCCTATCCCTCCGTCACGGGCTTGAGGATCCGGATCCGGTAGCGGACCAGGAAGTCCGAGGCCAGGAGGAAGAACAGCAGCAAGCCCTGGAAGACGCCGGTCACCGCCTGGGGCAGGCCGACCTCGACCTGGGCGTTCTCGCCGCCGATGTAGGACAGCGCCATCAGCAGGCCGGAAAGGACGATGCCCAGGGGATGCAGGCGGCCGAGAAAGGCGACGATGATCGCGGTGAAGCCGTAGCCCGGCGTGATCACCGGGACGAGCTGGCCGATCGGCCCGGCGACCTCGAAGGTCCCGGCCAGGCCGGCCAGGCCGCCGCCGATCAACAGGCTCAGCCAGATCACCCGCTTGCGGCTGAAGCCGGCGAAGCGTGCCGCCGCCGGCGCCAGGCCGACGACCCGGACCTGGAAGCCGACGATAGTGAAGGTCATCAGGACCCAGCCGGCGACCGCGATCAGGATCGCGACCACGGCGCCCAGGTTCAGGCGCGTGCCCTCCAGGATGATCGGCAGCAGCGCCGAGTCGGTGAACATCCGCGACTGCGGGAAGTTGAAGCCCTCCGGGTCCTTCCAGGGGCCGTAGACCAAGGTGCTGAGAAAGAGGGTCGCGACGTAGGTCAGCATCAGGCTGGTCAGGATCTCGTTGACCCCGAAGCGGGTCTTCAGGAAGGCCGGGATCGCGGCATAGGCCATGCCGCCCAGGATCCCGGCCAGGCACATCAGCGGCAGGATCCAGAAGCCGGTCTGGTTCCAGAACAGCAGCCCCAGGCCGCCGCCCGCGACGGCGCCCAGGGTCAACTGGCCCTCGGCGCCGATGTTCCAGACGTTGGCCCGGAAGCCGATCGCCAGGCCGACCCCGATCATGATCAGCGGCGCCCCCTTCACCAGCAGCTCGCTCAGGCCGTAGAGGCTCA
>JANQGU010000281.1 GCA_028282935.1 Kiloniellales bacterium | reverse complement strand
GCCGTCGCCTCGAATCCGGCCGCGGCCGTCGAGGCCGATTACTACACGGTCGGTGAGCACGGGCTCGTCAAGTACCCGAACGTCGGCGCCCTTTGCCCGGAACAGCGCGTCCGGGACGTCTACGCGAGCTGTCGCAAGCAGAGCGAGCTCTTCGAGCGGGCCCGCGCCCATGCCGTCGAGTCCAGGAAGCTGCTTCTGATCGGCTACGGCGCCGACTGGTGCATCTGGTGCAAGGTGAGCGACCGCTATCTGGACGGCGCGGTGAGCCGGCACGAGAAGGGCTCGGCTGAAAGCAGCAGTCGGCTCGCCGGGAACCTCGCCTCCTTCGTCGCGGAGACCTTCGTGGTCCTGCACGTCGACTCCGACAAGAAGGCAGAGACGACGCCCCTCATGCAGGGGATCGGCGCCGGCGCGTGGATCGGCCCGGCGGTTCCGGTCTTCGTCGTGCTCGATCCCCTGTCCGGCGCCGTCGAGGAGGCCCGACTGGTCGAGGCCGAGAAGCCCCAGAGCGCCGGCTATATCGGCTACGACCGGGTCGTGATGCTGAAGGAGCTGCTGCGCGCGGCCTCGATGGTCCGGCAGGGTAGCTGAGCCTCAGGCGGCCCGCACAGCGAAGCAGCACCGCGGCGGTCGGGGCGCGGCCTTGAACTCGCCGAGAATCTGCAGTCGAATCTGGGCCTACGGTCGGCCCCGTCACGAATGCGGGATCCCAAGAGCCGCCTGTTAACCCTGCCAGTCAGCCCTGGAGCGCGAAATGCTGCGAACGATCCGGATCCTTCCACTGCTTCTGCTGGTCTCGGGGTTCGAGGCCGCGGCGCAAAGCCAGGGCCCGGCGGATCTGGATTCGGACTACTTCACCGTCGGCCGCTACGGTCTGGTCAGCTATCCCAACGTCGCCTTGCTCTGTCCGAAGCAGCAGCCGGGCAACCTCTTCGCCACCTGCCTGTCGCAGGCGGAGGTCTTCCAGCGGGCGCGGGACCATGCGGCCGCCGAGAACAAGCTGCTTCTGGTCGACTACGGCGCCGACTCCTGCATCTGGTGCGGCGTCATCGATCAGTACTTCGACGGCAACATCGGGATCCAGCACGAGAGCCTGGATCACCTGGACTTCGGCTTCGCCAAGCGGTTGGCGGAGACGATGGCCGACAACTTCATCCTGGTTCACATCAACTCCAAGAAGGACGCCGAAGCCCGGCAGGTGATGGCCGGCCTCGGTGCGGAGGACGTCGTCGGCGGGCCGATCCCCACCTTCATCGCCCTGGACCCCGCCTCGGGCGCCACCGAGCGGGCCTATCTGGAAAAGGCGGAGAAGCCGGTGGAAGGCGAGTTCCACGGCTACGACCGGAGCAAGCTCAGGGCGGAGCTCCGCCGCACGATAGAGGTGCTGCGGAAGTAGGCCGCGGCCTTATCCCGTCTCCAGCCGCCAGCGCGCGGCTTCCCGCACCACCGGATCCGAGGATCCGGCCAGTCGTTCGAGGAAGGTCCTGGCAAGCGGATACCTTGCGTCTCGCGTCCGCGATGTGCAGCAGTATGGCCATCTGCGTCCCGTCATAAGACTGGGATCTATTCATGCCAGAACCTTGGCGGCGGGCACAGCGGAGACCATCTCAATCCTAGAGGGGGCCTAGAGGGGGCCATCACGAGGGGTTTCGCCATGCCGTCCGCCGCCGATCCTGAAGGCAAGCGCCTGCCGATCAAGCTGGATTCCACTTCCAACGGGGAGTTCGAGCCGGTGCCGCTGGATGCCGTGAGCCGCCGGGCCAGGCGCCTGGCGCAGGCACAGGCGGGCGAGAACGCGCGGCGCCGCGGCCTCGACCGGCGCAGCTTCATGGTTTCCGCCTGCGGGGCCGCCAGCACCTTGCTGGCCTTCAACCGGGCCAACACCGAGGCCGGCCGGCGCGGCGGCTTCTTCGAGCTCGACCAGACGGCGGCGCTGGACCCCGAGGCGGCGCTGGAGGGCCTGGCCGGCCGGGAGTTCGTCTTCGACGTCCAGGGCCACTTCGTCGGCCGGCACGGCCTGGGGCGGGTTGGCCTGGGCGGCTCGGAGCAGTTCATCAAGGACATCTTCCTCGATTCCGACACTGACATGATGGTCCTGTCCTTCATCCCCTCGCGGCGCGAGAAGGAGCTGCTGACCATCCAGGAGGCCGACGAGACCCGGCGCATCGTCGAGAGGCTGGAGGGCTCCAAGCGCCTGCTGATCCACGGCCGGGCCAATCCCAACCAGCCGGGCGACCTGGAGGGTATGGACGAGCTGGCCGAGACCTGGGGCGTCTCGGCCTGGAAGTGCTACACCCAGTGGGGCCCGGAGGGCCGGGGCTTCTTCCTGAGCGACGACCCGGGCCTCGAGATGATCGAGAAGGCGCGCAAGCTGGGCGTGAAGAACATCTGCGTCCACAAGGGCCTGCCCTTCGGCCGGGAGTCCTACGAGCACAGCGTGGCGAGCGACATCGGGGTCGTCGCCAAGATGTACCCGGACGTGAACTTCCTGGTTTATCACTCTGGATTCGTGACCGGACAGACCGAAGGACCCTACGATCCAGACCGGGGCGAGGGGGTCGATGCCCTGATCCGCTCGGTCGAGGAGAACGGCGTCGGCCGCAACGCCAACATCTACGCAGAGCTCGGCTCGACCTGGCGCTTCGCCCTGCGCAACCCGGAGATGGCGGCGCACATCGTCGGCAAGCTGGTCAAGCACATCGGCGAGGAGAACGTACTCTACGGCTCCGACTGCATCTGGTACGGCTCGCCCCAGGACCAGATCCAGGCCTTCCGCAGCTTTCAGATCTCGGAGGAGCTGCAGGAGACCCAGGGCTATCCGAAGATGACCCCGGAGCTGCGAGCCCGCATCTTCGGCCTCAACGCCGCCAAGCCCTACGCCCTCGACGTCCCGGAGATCCTGAAGCGCGCCCGCAGCGACGCCCTCCAGCGCCGCCGGGCCGAGTACCGCGAGGCCCCGGACCCGCACTTCCAGACCTATGGACCCAAGACCCGGCGGGAATTCCTGGCCAACCTGAAGGCGCGGGGCGGCTCGCCGGTCTAGATCCGTCAGCGCGGCTCGGCCTTGGCTTCCAGACCGGCGAAGCGCAGGCCTTCGAGGAAGTAGTGGTCGTCGGCCGGGTCTTTGTACATGGGCCGCAGCGCCCAGCGGGTCGCGAAGCCGGGATCGAGCCGCTCGCATTCCGCCAGTTCGGACTTGGCCTCCTCGGCGCGGCGGAGATGACCCAGGACGGAAGCGCGCACGAGGTGCGCGAGGGGATAGTCGGCGCGCCGCCGGATCGCCATCTCGGACCAGCGCAGGGCGGCCTCCGGGTCGCGCGCGTTGAGCTGGGCCCGCGCGATCATGGCCAGGATGAAATGCGCCCGGGGATCCTGCGGATTGAGGCGCAGCGAGTGCTCCAGACTGACCAGGCCCTCGCGCGGCAGGCCGTTGTAGCTCTGCGCGATACCGAGCTGAGCGTAGGCGATCGCGTTGCTGGGGTTGAGCTGGAGCGCCCGCTCTCCGGCGGCAATGGCCAGGCTGAAGTTGCGCGCCCAGATCAGGCCGAAGCCGAGGATGCAGTGGGCCTCCGCGTTGCTCTGGTCGAGCTTCACGCCCTGCCGGGCGGCCTGCAGGAGGGACTGGATCGCCTGCTCGCGGTCCTCGGCGCATTCGAACCAGAGATCGCGGTGATGGCTGTAGGCCAATCCCACGTAGGCGGAGCCGTAGGCCGGATCGAGCGCGATCGCCTTCTCGAAGAGGGCGCGCGCCTGCGCGGTGTCTTCGCGCGAGAAGCCCTCCAGCAAGGCGCGACCCCGAAGGCAGTAGGCCCAGGCGGTCATGTCTTTCGGGCGGACCGCCGTCGCCCGCTCCTGCTCCGCCTTCTGGACCTCCGGGGCGACCGTCGCCGCGATGTGATGGGCGATCTCGTCCTGCAGGTCGAAGACATCCTCGATGTCGCGGTCGAACTTCTCGGCCCAGAGGTGGTGGCCGCTGACGGCGTCGATGAACTGGACGTTGACCCGGACGCGATTGGCGGCCTTGCGAATGCTGCCCTCGAGCACGTAGCGGGCGCCGAGGTCCTGAGCCGCGATCCTTACGTCCGGCGACTTGCCCTTATAGGCGAAGGTCGAGTTGCGCGCGATGACGGGGAAGGAGCGCCAGGCGGCCAGGGCCGTGATGATGTCCTCGGTCAGGCCGTCGACGAAGTAGTCGTCCCTGGGATCGCCACCCATGTTGTCGAAGGGCAGGACCGCGACGGCCGCGTTCTCCACCGCGCGGCCGCCGGGCGAGGGGGCCCCGGAGCGCGCGCAGCCGCTCGCCCCGGCACCGTTCAGGCGCACGCGGTAGATGCGCGTCGGCCGTGCGATGTTCTTCAGCTGCCGCTCGCCCAGGTCTTCGAAGTCGAACTCGGCGCTGGCCGCGAGGTTGCGGTAGACCAAGTCGGACACGCAGATCCCGCCGGGCGCGGCCTGGCCCTCCAGACGGGCGGCGATGTTGACGCCGTCGCCCAGGTAGTTCTCCCGGTCGACGATCACGTCGCCCAGGTGCAGCCCGAAGCGCATCTTCATCTGCCGTGCCGCCGCGACGCCGTCGTTGACGTCGCGCAGGAAAAGCTGGACCTCGACGGCACAGCGCAGGGCGTCCAGGACGCTGGCGAACTCGAAGACCAGACTGTCGCCTGCAGTGTTGAAGAGCCGGCCTTGGAAGTCCTCCGCCACGTCGCAGATGTAGGCGCGGGTGGTCGTCCAGTTCTGGATCGCCAGCTCTTCGTTCTCGGCCATGAGCCGGCTGTATCCGGCCACGTCGCCGGCCAGGATCGCCACTAGCTTGCGTTTCAGGTCCCTTGCCATGCCCGGCCGCTCGTTCCTCGGTCAATCCTCGGCGGACTCTTTCCGAAGGAGCGAGCGGGCGGAAGCCTGTAACGGTGAGTCACCTCTGGCCGGGTGAGACGGCTTTCGGCGGTCAGCTTTCGGGCTCCGCAATCGGCAGTCCCGCTTTCCGCAGGCCCTCGGCGACCTGGCGCGCGAGATCCGGGTGCAGGTTCCAGACGGCGAGGCGGTCCCAGAGCTGCTCCTCGGCCTTGGGGGACAACTCCTGCAGCTTCCGGCAGGCCGCGCGGGCCTCATCCTCCCGGCCCAATTGCCCGCAGCACATGGCCAGCACGACATAGGTCCAGTAGAACTCCGGCATCCGGAGCTGCTTGGCCTTGGCCAGAGCCGCCTCGTATTCGCCCTTGCGGTAGTGGTCGAAGACCGCGGCCGCGTGGAACCAGCCCGGATGCACCGGGCTGAGGGCGATCGCCTTCTCCGTCAGGGCCAGGCCGCGGTCCCAGTCGCCTGACAGAGCGAGCATGAAGCCGTAGTCCGCCAGCATGTCGGCATGGTTCGGGTTGAGCGCCATGGCCCGCTCTCCCGTGGCTCGGAACTCGTCGAGCTCGCCCCTGTGAAAGTGCGCGCTGAACAGGAAGTGGTAGGCCATGGAGTTCTCTGGATCGAGCATCACGGCCCTTTGGGCGGCTTCGAGCGCGCGGTCCAGGGCGTCGTCCTTGGCCTGGGGGTTGAACCCGAAGCGCACCTCGTCCAGGTGGATGTCCGCCAGGGCCGCCCAGGCGCTCGCGTAGCCCGGGTCCAGCTCGATCGCCCGTCGCAGGGCCTCGCGCACCGCCGCGTGCCGCTCCTCCGAGTGGCTGAACCAGTATTCGTAGAAGCGCAGGACGGCGTCATAGGCGTCCAGGTGCTGTAGCGCCTTGGCCCTCGCCAGCCGCGTGCCGGCCCGCGCCATGACGCCATAGGGCTGGCCGACGGCGGCCACGATCCGGTCCGATATGTCGTCCTGGATCTCCAGGATGTTCTGAGCGGACAGGTTGCGGTCGTAGTTCTCCGAGAAGAGGTGCGATCCGTCGCGCGCGTCGATCAGCTGCCCGGTCACCCGCAGCATGTCGCCGCCCTTCCGGACGCTGCCTTCCAGGACGTAGCGCACCCCGAGGTCGCGGCCGACGTCGCGGATGTCGACGTGCTGTCCCTTGTACTTGAAGGTCGAATGGCGCGCGATCACACGGAGGTCCGGAAAGCGCGTGAGGTCGTTGATGATCTCCTCGGTGATGCCGTCGGCGAAGAAGTCCTGGCCCGAATCGCCGCTCAGGTTCTCGAAAGGCAGGACCGCGATCGACGGCCCCGAGGGCAGGTCGACGGCGGCGTTGTGCGGCCGGGGGGCGTCATCGGGGATGGCCTGCGACGCCGAGGGGGCTCTGGGCAGCCGCCGGAACTGCGGAAGGTAAGTTCCCTTGGGCAGGTCGATCCTGACCTCGTCGTCACGCCCCAGCGTGAGGTAGTAGCGCTCGAGCCGCCGGCGCAGGCGGCCCGCCTCGACCCGGACGATGGTATTGGTTTGCGGATCGAAGCTCTCGTCGCGGTCGAAGACCTGGATGGCGATGCTGTATTCCTTGAGCTTTCCGCCGCGGTCGGCTAGGGCCTCCTCGACGACGTAGCCCAGAAAGGCCTTGATGCGCGGAGACTGCGCGAAGTCCGCGCTGCGGAGGATGCGCGAGAGCTGGGCGCGGACGGCCTCCTCCGATGGCGCCGCGTCATCGGCCTCGTGGTGTGAAGGAGACAGCTCCTTCCGGACCATGGCCTTGCTCCCCAATGCCCCGACACCGGGCAAGAACCGCCGCCGTCGGCCTTGCGGCGGGCCGCCACTCCGCTCCCGAGGCAGGCTAGCAGTGCAGTCCTAGGCTGTCGACGCGGCCGTGACTCACGGTAACAAACTGCCGTGTGGCCCGGTTTTCTCCCATTTTCCGATCATCGGCGGGCCGAGCAGAGGGCCCATGACCAGCGGATTGGGAGGTAGCGATGAAGGCGGGTGCAATCACGAGGCGCAACGGCTGGACCAAGTGTCTGCTTGGGGTTGCAGGCGTGATTCTGGTCGGGATTGCCCTCTTGGGGTGCAAGGGGCCCGAGCAGGTCGACAAGAACGTCGTACGCACGATCAAGTGGACCAAGCTGGCGAGCGGAACCGCGGTTCAGGAGCGGCGGATCGCCGGCGTCGTCGAGCCGGTCCAGATGAGCGAGCTGAGCTTCGAGGTCGCCGGACGCATCCAGAAGCTCCACGCGCGCCGCGGAGACCGGGTCAAGGCCGGCGACATGATCGCGGAGCTCGACCGGGAACCCTTCAAGCTGCGCCTGCGCCATGCCGAGGCGGAGGTCTCAGCCGCCCTGGCCGTCTTCAAGGAAGAGGCCGAGAACCTGCAGCGTCAGCGGACGCTCTTCAAGGACGGCTGGATCGCCAAGGCACGGCTCGAGAGCGCCCTGGCCGGCCACGATGCGGCCCTGAGCCAGCTACGGGCGCGCCGCGCGCAGCTCGAGCTGCGGCGGCGCGATCTCAAGCTCTCCGTGCTGCGGGCGCCCTTCGACGGCGTGATCTCCAAGAAGACCATCGAGGCCTTCGAGGAAGTGGCCACCGGGCAGGCGATCTTCGAGCTCAACGGCGAGGGTGACCTCAAGGTCTCGCTGCGGGTCCCGCCGGCGCTCATAACCCGCCTGGAGCAGGGCCAGGGGGTGGCAGTCCACTTTCCGACGCAAGGCAGCGTGACCCTGGCCGGCGTGGTCGCGGAGATCGGAACCCGGGCCGAAACGGCCAACGCCTTTCCCATCACCGTGCGCCTGCGCGGTCGATCCAAAAGCCTGAGGGCCGGCATGACGGCAGAGGTGGTCTTCGACTTCGGCCGGGTCGGCGCGAGCCATCGCGGCCTGATGGTGCCGATGTCGGCGATCCTCTCGGGGCGGGGCCAGGACTATCACGTCTTCCGCTTCGATCCCGCCACCTCCACGGTCTCCAGCGCCGAGATCGAGATCGAGGGCTTCCACGAGAAGGAGATCCAGATCGCCGGCGATCTCCGGCCGGGCGACATCATCGCCACCGCCGGCGTGGAGTTCCTGACCGAGGGCCAGAAGGTTCGGCTGATGGGGGACCAGGCGCCCTATGGCGAAGGAGCGAAGAAATGAACCTCACCGGCTTCGCCCTCGGCAACATGCGCTTCACCGCGCTGGTCGTCGTCCTGCTGGCCGTGGTCGGCATCCATCTCTTCGGCAACTTCCCCAGCAAGGAGGACCCCGAGGTCACGGTCCGCGAGGCCGTCGTCGCGGCCTACTTCCCGGGCATGGCGCCCGAACGGGTCGAGAACCTCATCACCCGCAAGCTCGAGAAGCAGATCCGCCGCATCCCCGAGGTGCGTAAGATCAAGTCCAGCTCCAAGACCGGCGTGTCGATCCTGCACGTGATCGTCTACGACAAGTTCTTCGACATGGCGCCGATCTGGCAGGACCTGCGCAACAAGATGCGCGAGGTCCAGGCCGACCTGCCGCGGGGCACGCTCGGCCCGGTGGTCAACAGCGACTTCGGGGACGTCAACGTCGCGACCATCGCGCTGACCGCCAGCGGCTTCAGCCTCGAGGAGATGCGCAAGGTCGCCCGCGACATCCGGGACGAGCTCTACACGGTCGAGGGCATCCGGCGGGTCGAGCTGCACGGCGTCCAGCAGGAACGCATCTTCCTGGAGACCAGCAACGCGCGCCTGGCCCGCTACGGCATCGGTCCCGAAGCCCTGATCGAGACCCTGGAGGCCCAGAACATCATCCTGCCGGGCGGCAAGGTCGAGATCGCCGGCTACGACCTCGTGATCGAGCCCAGCGGCAACTTCGAGAGCCTCGAGGACATCGAGGAGACGGTGATCCGCATCCCCGGCAGCGAGCAGGTCGCCTATCTGCGCGACCTCCTGACGGTCCGGCGGGCCTATGTCGACCCGCCACAGTTCCTGGCCTACTACGAGGGCAAGCCGGCGATCGTCCTGGCGGTCTCGATGCAGAAGAAGGGCCTCAACGTTCTCGACTTCGGGCCCCGCGTGAAGGCCAAGGTGGCGGAAATCCAGAACCTGCTGCCGATCGGCTACGAGCTTTCCTTCGCGACCTATCAGGCCGACTACGTGGCCGAGTCGGTCGAGAACGTGACGCTCAACGTCTACGAGACGCTGGGCATCGTCCTGGCCATGGTCATGCTCTTCCTGGGCTGGCGGACCGGCCTGATCGTCGGCTCGATCGTCCCTCTGACCATGCTGGTCTCGCTGGTGGTCATGCGCGCCTTCGACATCGAGCTGCAGCGGGTCAGCCTGGCGACGATGATCATCGCGCTGGGCCTGCTGGTCGACAACGGCATCGTCATCGCCGAGGACATCGGCCGGCGCCTGTCCGAAGGCGCGAGCCGCCGCGAGGCGGCCCTGGCGACCGGCCGCCAGCTCTCGCTGCCGCTCCTGACCTCCTCGATCACCACCATCCTGGCCTTCCTGCCGCTGATGCTCGCCAGCGACAGCTCGGGCGAGTACATGCGGTCGATGTCGCTGGTCATCCTCATCGCGCTGATCAGCTCCTGGGTGCTGGCCATGTGCTTCACCCCCTTGCTCTGCACCTGGTTCATGGCCAAGCCGAAGCAGACCCCGGAGGAGGCGAGGGCGGTCTTCGACAGCCGCCTCTACCGGAGCTACCGGCGCTTCCTGGAGCTGCTGCTGCGGCTCAGGCTTCCCTTCGTGGCCTGCCTCGGCGCCGGGCTGGTCGGCGGCTTCCTGCTGCTGGGCCTGATCCCGCAGCAGTTCTTCCCGGAGTCCTCGCGCAACCAGTTCTACGTCTACCTCGACCTGCCCAACGGGGCGACGACCAAGGCCACCGACGAGACGGTCCGCGACGTCGTCGCCTGGTTGGGCGACGAGGCCGTCAATCCGGAGGTGACCTCCAACGTCGCCTATGTCGGCTACGGCGGCCCGCGCTTCTTCGTCCCGCTGGCGCCGCGCGACGAGGACCCCCACGTCGCCTTCGTCCTGGTCACGGTGACCGATGCCGAGGCCGTGGGCCCGGTCCTGGAGCGGACCCGCGCCTACCTGGCCGCGCAGCACCCCGAGGCCTACGGCCGCCTCAAGAAGTTCTTCCTGGGCAACAGCGAGACCGGGCTCCTGGAGCTGCGCCTGCGCGGCCGCGACCTCGACCAGGTGGCGGCGCTCGGCCGCAGGGTCGAGGCCGCGTTGCGCGACGTCCCGGGCGCGATCGACGTTCACAACAACTGGGAGAACCGGGTCACCAAGGTCCTGGTGAAGGTCGACCAGATCCGGGCCCGCCGCGCCGGCGTCACCTCCCGGGAAATCGCCCAGAGCCTCGAGACCTACTTCAGCGGCGGCCGGGTCACGGCCTTCCGCGAGGGCGACCAGGTCATTCCCATCGTGCTGCGGGCGACGGATGCCGAGCGCGGCGACATGGATCGCCTGCGCTCGATCGAGGTCTATTCGGCCAGCGGCGGGCAAAGCGTCCTGCTCTCCGAGATCGCCGACTTCGTTCCGGTGAACCAGTACAGCCGGATCGAGCGCTACAACCTCAAACGCACCGTCACCGTCCAGGCCAAGCATTCCTGGATGCAAGCCGTGGAGCTGCTGGAGAGCGTCCGGCCCGCGCTGCGGGACATCGAGGACGGGCTCCCGGCCGGCTACAGCATCGAGGTCGGCGGCGAGCCGGAGGATGCGGCCAAGGGCCAGGACGCGCTCTTCGAGTTCGTGCCGCACTGCCTGGCGCTGATCGTCCTGCTGCTGGTCTGGCAGTTCAATTCCTTCGCCAAGCCGGCGATCATTTTCATCACGATCCCGCTGTCCTTCATCGGCGCGGCGATCGGACTGAAGCTGACCGGCGCCTACCTCGGCTTCATGGCCATGCTCGGCTTCCTCAGCCTGGCCGGGATCATCATCAACAACGCCATTGTCCTGCTCGACCAGATCCAGGTCGAGATCGACCAGGGCGCGACGCCCTACGATGCCGTGATCTCCGCTTCGGTCAGCCGCTTCCAGCCGGTGATGATGACGACCCTGACCACCATCCTCGGCCTTCTGCCCCTGATGCTGCCGCCGGATCCCCTGTTCTTTGCCATGGCGGTGGTGATCGCCGCCGGCCTTTCGGTGGGCACCCTGCTGACGCTGCTCGCCGTGCCGGTGCTCTACACGCTGTTCCACGGCGTCGGGGTGTCCGCGGCCGGGGCCGCGCCGGCCGACCCGGCAAGCCCGCCTGCCATGGCGCCGGCAGAGTAGGGGGCCGACGATGTCTTCGCCGACAGCGCCCTCGGGTCTTGCCGAAGGAGGGGATGGCGGATTGGCCGCCGTCCTGCAGCTCGACCCGCGCCGCAACCGCTTCTTGCTGCTTCTGGCGTCCCTGGTTCTGCTGCTGCTGTTGTCGCCCTTGCTGGAGGGCGACCGGACCGGAAACCAGATGCTGACCCTCTTGTTCAGCCTGGTCCTGCTGGCCGCCGTCCTGGCCGCGCGCGGCCGGCGCTGGACCCTGGCGGTGGCGCTCCTGCTGGCGCTGCCCTGGCTCTACTTGAGCTGGCTGCATCCGCTCTGGCGGGCCGATGCGAGCGATATCGCCGCCAACCTCCTGATCATCGCCTTGGGCCTCTTCGTCCTCGGCCTGCTGCTCAAGAGCGTGCTCGCCGCCGGGCGGGTCGGCGCGGATACGCTCTGCGGCGCGATCGCGGCCTATCTCCTGATCGCGGTCGTCTGGGCGCTCAGCTACGGGGTCATCGAAGCGCTGGTTCCCGGCTCCTTCGGCGTAGCCGAGCGGGACGTGGGAACCCTATGGAACCGCATGCTCTACTTCAGCCTGGTGACCCTCAGCACACTGGGCTACGGCGACATCACTCCCGGCACGCCGGTCGCGCAGGTCTGGTCCGCCCTCGAAGCCGTTACCGGAACCCTCTACCTCGCGGTGCTGATCGCCAGGTTGGTAGGCGCCTACAAGGACTAGCGACCTAGCCGTGCGACCAATCGTCCGGGTCCTCCGCATTCCCGGGTGACAGGCCCAGGACCTCGCCCTCGGTCGAGCAGCCGAGGCCCAGGACCGTGCGGTTGGCGTAGGCGAAGTAGGCGGTGACCTGGTTGATCTCCAGGATCTCGCCGTCGTCGTAGCCGGCGTCGCGCAGGCCCTGGACCATCGCCGCGCTCGGCGAGGCCGGATCGCAGGTCAGGGCCTCGGCGTAGCGCAGGGCGAGCCGCTCCCGCGCCGTGAAGGGGCCGGTCTCGATCTCGCCCGAGGCCAGGGCGTCGCGGATGCCGGCGAAGCGCGCCGCGTCGCCGAGCAGGCGCTCCAGGCCGGCGCTGTGATGCGCGACGCAGTAGTCGCAGCGGTTCAGTCCGCTGACCCAGACGCCCAGGGTCTCCAGGAACCACTTCGGCACCCGGTTGGCGCCGTGGTGCAGGACCGCCTTGTAGAGCGCCATGTGCCCTTCCATCGAGTGGGGCCGCAGGCTGTGGGCCAGCATGATGTCGTCGACGGCGTCGCCAGGTCCCTTGATGCGGTCGTAGAGCCGCCGCAAGCGGCCGCCGGAGTTCGCGTAGGAAATGATCTCGATCCAGGGCATGTTTCCCGATTCCTTTTCCAGCTCCTCTCGCTGTCATTGCCGGGCTTGACCCGGCAATCCAGAGATCGCTGGCATCGCGCCGTCCTGGACCCTCGGGTCAAGCCCGAGGGTGACAGCGGCGTGTAGGTTGACGGGTGGCCCCGGTCCGGAGCCCGCGTCAGGGCTCGACCGTCAGCGACACCTCGCCCAGGCCTTCGATCCGGTAGGCGACCCTGTCGCCGGCCTGTGGGAAGCGGGTCTTGAGCGCCGAGCCGGTGATGACGATCTCGCCCCGGCGGAGCGTCTGGCCGCGTCCGGCCAGGTGGTTGGCGACCCAGGCCAGGCCCTCGAAGGGATGACCCATTGAGTCGCCGGTCACGGCGCGCTCGACCACCTCGCCGTTCCAGGCCAGCTCGACCGGCGCCGCGGCGAGGTCGAGCGCCCGCCAGTCTTCGACCCGCGGCCCGAGGACCACGCCCGCGCACCAGCAGCGGTCGGCGAGGATCGAGGCGGCGTCCAGGTCGCCGTAGTCGGCGTCCCGGTCCTCGATCAGCTCAAAGGCCGGCAGCGCCGCGGCCGCGTAGTCCGCGATGCGCGCGCGATCCCAGGGCGCCTCCGCCGCCGGCAGGTCACGGCCGATCTCGACCGCCACCTCGAACTCCAGGCCCAGGCGCAGATAGTCGGAGAGCCGCACCCGCGCCGGCGACTGCCGGATGGTCTTGGCGAAGACCTTGCCGTAGGCCGGCTGATCGACGCCGCAGAGCTCCTGCACGGCCTGCGAGGTCAGCGCGATCTTGTGCCCGCCCAGAGGGCCCAGGCCGGCCTCGGTCTCGAAGAGCCGATGGACCTCGTCCTGGATGAGGTAGGCTTCTTCGAGCGACTCCGGCGCATCCGCCCCGCGCAGCGGCCGAAAGCGCTCCCGCGCCCGGTTCGCCTCGAAGATCCGCCGCGCGATGCGGA
>JANQGU010000034.1 GCA_028282935.1 Kiloniellales bacterium | reverse complement strand
TAGATCGCCAGCAGCACGGCGACGCAGGCCAAGGTGTAGGCGAGGTTCCAGCGCCAGGTCAGGGTGATGCCGCTGTAGCCCGAGGCGCGGGCCAGCATCAGGGTGCCCGAGGCGAAGGGCGCGCCGGTGGTGCAGATCGCGGTGCCGGCGGCGATGGCGAGCGCCGCCAGGGTCGGGTCGACCGGCAGGGCGCCGAGCTCGGCGACCAGGCTGCCCAGGAAGACCGCCATGGTGATCGGGCTCAGCGCCACCTGGCCGCCGAGCAGGACCAGCACCGAGAGCCCCAGCAGGAAGAGCCAGCCGGGCAGGGCGCCGAGGTCGAGGGCCGCCGCGACCCGCTCCGCCGGCACGAGATGCGCCGCCAGGGTCCCGATGAAGCCGGCGCAGGCCAGCGAGACCGCCTCGCGCACGGCGCCCGGCAGGGACACGGTGGCGATCTCCCTCAGCCGCGCCGCCGCGCCTTGCAGGCGGCGCCGGCCCTGCTGGGCGACGACCCAGACGGCCAGCGTCACCGGCGCGGCCAGCATGACGCCGGAGACGACCGACACCCCGGCCGACCAGGTCAAGCCGAGGGTCAGGCCGAAGAGCAGGCCGCAGACCGCGCCGAGCCGGCCGAAGGCGGCGCCCGGAAAGGCCTGCCGGACGGGGCTCGGCAGGCTGCCGCTGGCCCGCAGGCGGCGGCGCAGGGGCCACCAGCGCAGGCTGTCCTCGGCCCAGCTCACCAGCAGCATCGCCGCCGCGACCCCCAGGCCGATGCCGATCAGGCGCCCGGCGTCGATCCCCGGGATCAGGGTCGGCAGCACCGCCTGGGTCACCGCCGTCGGGGCCCAGACCAGGAACCAGGCGAAGCCGCGCAGGGATGCGCTGAGCTGCCGCCGCTCGCGGACCCGGGCGATCTCGTCCAGCGGTGCCTCCGGGTCGCGGCCGCGGCGCACGCCGCGCTGGATGATCGGCGCCAGCAGGCTCAGCGCCCCCAGGTTGATCAGCACCGAGAAGAGGTGGCTGCCGGTGAAGACCGCCAGGAAGCGGCGGCGCGAGGGCTGCAGGGTGACGTAGCTGCCGCAGTCCAGGACCGCCGGCGAGGTCACCGCGCCCTCCCGCAGCAGGCCCATCAGCAGGATGAAGCTGGCCAGGTAGAGGGCACGGTCCAGGCCCCGCCACACGACGCCAAAGTCCTCCGGCGGCCCCGCCCAGACCAGCAGGAAGACCCCGCCGGCGACCGCCAGCAGGTAGGCCTCCCGGGCCCTGAGCGCGCGCAGCGCCAGCAGCGGCAGGGCCAGCAGCAGGGCTTGTCCGGCCAAGCCCGCGGGCGCCCAGCCGAGGTAGAGCTGGACCAGCTCCAGGGCCATGATGGCGATCAGGACGGCGCCGAGCAGTGGCTTGGGCGTGGTCGCGGCGGCGAGGGGATCGCTGGCTGTGGAGCCCGGCGTGGAAGATGGCGCGGACGCGGTCATCCGGCGCGCTTCAGGCGCTCGATGGCCTCGTGCAGGGCCGAGAGGAAGGCCGAGCGGTCGCGCGGCGAGAAGGCCTTGGGCCCGCCGGTCACCTGGCCGGCCTCGCGCAGGTCGCTCATCAGGTTGCGCGTCGCCAGCGCCATGCCGATCGATTCGGCGGTGAAGAGCCGGCCGTTGGGCGCGATCACGCAGGCTCCGGCCTTGATGCAGCGGCTGGCCAGGGGGATGTCGGCGGTGACCACGATGTCCTTCGGGCCGGCGCGCTCGGCGATCCAGTTGTCGGCCGCGTCCGGGCCGTCGCCGACCACCACCAGATTCAGCCGCGGGTCCCGGGGCAGACGCAGGAAGCTGTTGGACACGACCTGGACCGGAGCGCCGTGGCGCTCGGCAACCTTGTAGATCTCCGACTTGACCGGACAGGCGTCGGCGTCGACATAGATCTGGCCGGGGACTTGTCCGGGGACTGGGCTGGGCCCCCGGGGGGCCTGGGTAGCGGTCATGGATCGGGTTCCGTGTGGAGCCGGGACGAGAGGCGTTTCAGAATGATCAAGATCACGGAGCGGATCAAACTCGATCCGGCGGAGATCGAGGAGAGCTTCATCCGCGCCTCCGGCCCGGGCGGCCAGAACGTCAACAAGGTCTCCACGGCGGTCCAGCTCCGCTTCGACCTGCGGGGCTCGCCCTCGCTGCCCGAGGTGGTGCGCGCCCGGGCCCGGCGCCTGGCCGGCCGGCGGGTCAGCAAGGAGGGGGTCCTGGTGATCACCGCGGCCCGTTTCCGCAGCCAGGAGCGCAACCGCGAGGACGCCCTGGCCCGGCTGGTCGCCCTGCTGCAGGAGGCGGCCCGTCCGCCGAGGCCGCGCAAGGCGACCCGGCCGACCCTGGGCTCGAAGAAGCGCCGCCTGGAGGACAAGACCCGGCGCGGCGCCCTCAAGAAGCAGCGCCGCGCCAGGCCCGACGACGGGTGAGCATCCTAAAGGGTCGCATCCCGCGCGGGATTTTCGAGCCGGGCTCGGTTAGGCTTGAGCGGGAGGAGGGGCCATGGCGCAGCTCACATCGGCGCAGAGCGAGTTTTTCCGGACCGAAGGCTATCTCGTCGTGGAGGACGCGGTGGCGGCGGGCCTCCTGTCCGAGCTCCAGGAGACCTTCGCCGCCTGGGTCGAGGAGAGCCGCGGCCGGGACGCGCCCTACGGCGAGACCATAAACGGCCGGCCGCGCTTCGACCTGGAGCCCGGCCACAGCGCCGAGGTGCCGGCGCTGCGCCGGGTCAACGCGCCGGTCGAGGTCTCGGAGGCCTACTTCCGCGCCATGGCCGACAGCCGCATGACCGACTGCGTCGCCGAGCTGATCGGGCCGAACGTCAAGTTCCACCACAGCAAGATCAACTCCAAGCTGCCCGGCGGCCACACCGAGGTGAAGTGGCACCAGGACTTCCTCTTCACCCCGCACAGCAACGACGACGTGATGACGGCGCTGCTGATGGTCGACGAGGTGACGGCGGAGAACGGGCCGCTGGAGGTCCTGCCCGGATCGCACCGGGGGCCCCTGCACGGGCTTTGGCACGACGGCGTCTTCACCGGCGCCGTGGCCGAGGCGGTCGCCGCCGACTGCCGGCCCGGGGCCGAGGTCTGCACCGGCCCGCCCGGCGCGGTCTGTTTGATGCACAGCCGCCTGCTGCACGGCTCGGCGCCGAACCGCTCGGCCCGGCCGCGCACGCTCTTCATTTCGGTCTACAGCGCCGAGGACGCGGTCCCGCTGTCGCCCAATCCCATGCCCAGCCGCCACGAGGGTCTGGTCGTCCGCGGGGCGCGCAGCGGCCGGGTCCGCGGCATCGCCTACGACATCGCCCTGCCCCAGCTCCCGACCACCGCCTCCTTCTTCGACCAGCAGGCCAAGCACCCGGACGCGGCGGCGTAGGTCCACTGGGGGGATCTTCAGAACTCCAGCGGCTGGCCGTCGAGGAGCCGCCTGATCGCTTCCTTGACCTCGTCGTCTGGCTCGCGTTCCTCGGCAGCTTCCAGAAAACCTCGGGCTTCCTCCGGCCAGCAATCCTGGCCCCAGCCCGAAAGCGCCCGAATCGCCATGGTCCGGTTTCTGACGACGGGGCTCCGAAGCGCTACCTGGATGAGATCCCAGCCCTGTCCGGGAAAGCGGCCGAGATCCTGCACGATCCAGTCCAGGGCCGAGTGGTGCTTGAACTCTTCTCCAAGGCCCAGCTCCTCACCCGGGCCCGTTCCAACCTCGTGCAGAGGTATCTGCAGCTTCGCCAGGCGGATCACGCGGTCGATCCGCTCGGGATCTTCAGTCTGCATGAGGTTGAACCAAGTGTCGCCGGTGCCGCTTTCTTGGCGACGAAAGCTGTCTTCCCAAGTGTCGATACCGAGTGCTTCGGCGACCTTACGTGCTTGCCAGAAGGCCTTATCGTCCTCCGCCGATATTCCTTCCAGGGCCTTCTCGCGCCATTCGGGCCGATTCACGACGGCGTCTGCCAAAGCCGAGATCCTTGACCTGCGATCCGGAGTCCATCCCTTGCTTTGTCGGGCATTCCAATCCGCCTCCTCGTCCGTCACGAAGCGGCGGAGTAGCTCGACGGCGAGAAAGTCCTCCAACTCCCGGGCGCGCTTCTCCATGTGCTGCAGAAAGAGCTCGGTGGCCTCGGCCCCCTCGGCGTAGTCGTCCATGTCCTCGGCCGGCCCGCCGCTGTCGACCAGGGCCTCCAGGATCTCACCGGCGGCCCGGAGCAGGGCGTCGTCGGGCTCTGGCTTCCGGAGCTCATCCGCCAGGCCGCCGACGGTCGCGGCGATGTAGGCTAGGTATTCGTACATGACGGCGTTGCGGAAACCTTCGCGCAGGATCCAGGCTTTGATCTCCGGGTCCTTGGTTTCCGCCAGGCGCTCGACAATCTGGATACGGCCCCAGCCCGTCACCTGCTTGGCCAGTTCGAAAAGGTCTCGCTCCCAATCCTCGGATCTGTTGCGAATTGCGACCGCAACATAAAGCGTGAACTCTTCGTGCTGGCCCAGTGTTTGCAGTAGCGCTCGGTCTTCCTCGCTTTCAACTTCGACAAGGCCCAGCATGGCGACGGCGAACTTCACCGGCCCGCGGTCGGGCGCGTTCAGGGCCAACCAGCGCGCGAGGCTGTGCAGCCGATCCGGTGGCAGTGTGTCGGGTGAAGGGCTTGTCTGGTGGATGCGCTCGATCAGCGGATCGATGTATCCGATCAGGTCGTCCTCGCAGAGCAGATCGTAGAGCGCCCGAAGGTTGCTCTCCGTCGCCTTCGACAGAGCCGCCGACAGCGCATCGAAGACCGCGGCGGCGCTCTTCTCTTCGATTCCGCCACTGCCATGATGGGCAAAAACGCCGTCCTGACCGCCCGCGACCCATCCAAGGGATTGCGCGTCTCGGATCATCGCCTCGTCCGGCAGTTCCACGTCGTTGTCGGATCCTCCGATCCGGCCGTCACGGATCTGAGACTCTATGAAGCCGTGGATGGATGGACGTTCGAGCGACCAGGGAATCGGCAAGGCGCTGGATTCCCAGGCCTTACGGTCTTTGGAGAATGGAGGCCAAGGCATCTGGAAAAGCCCGACGCTCGGGCTCCGCTGTTTTTGGGGAAGGCCAAGCTTATACACGCCGAGGCTGCAGTCGCACAGCCCGTTTCCGGCCGTCTGGGCGACTTCCTTGGATCCTTACCGGCTCAGTGGCAGTAGCTGAGGCCGCCGGCGCGGTTGACCGCCCAGGGCTGCTCACCGACGTCGTCGATCAGGCGCAGCAGACGGCGGTGCATCAAGTCGATCACGGCGATCTGGTCGCTGCTGCTGAGCGCGACGTAGAGCTTGGTGCCGGCCTCGGCCGAGACGCCGGTCTCCGGCGTTCCGGGCAGGTCGATGGCCTTGACCCGCTGGCCGTCCTGCAGGTCGAGGGCGACGGCCTGGCGGCCCGAGCGGCTGATCGCGAAGCCCAAGGTATCGAACATGCCCAGGTTTACGCCCTGGACGTCGGGCGCTGCCGGCAGTCTTGCGGTCTCGCGATGGGTCCAGGTCGAGACCGAGGAGATGCTGCCGTCCTGGCCGTTGGGGATCAGGAAGAACTGGCTGTTGCTGGCCGGAAAGCCGCGCAGCGCCGGCCCGGGAAGGCGCAGCTTCGCGACCGCCTCGGCCTTCGGCAGGTCGATGACGCTGACCTCGCCGCTCTGGCCGTGCAGGGCCAGGGCGATGCCGCCGCCCGGGGTCCGGACCAGGTCGGCGATGCCCGGCAGTTCGTCGTCCAGGTCGATCACCTCGGTCACCCGGCCCTCGGCCAGCGAGACGACGTCGATCCGGCTCTCGCTGCCGCTGGCGACGAAGAGCCGCTCGCCGTCCCGGTCGAAGACCAGGTCGCTGGGGGCCGGCAGGCCGTCGATCTCCTGCCGCAGCTCCCGGCCGTCGAGGCCGGTCAGCAGCAGGCGGCCGCTTGCCGGGTCCGCGGCCGCGAGCAGATCGCCGTCGCCGTTCATCTGGATCAGCTCGGGCCGGAAGCCGGCGTCGATCACCTCGACGGTCCGTTTGCTCGCCAGGTCGAGGATGCTGAGGCGCCGCTCCTGCGGATGCGCCGCGACCAGCAGCCCCAGGCTGCCGGACAGCAGGAAGCTCTCCGGCTTGCTGCCCAGGTCCAGGCGCTCGACCACCTGGTCGTTCCGGGCGTCGATCACCGCGATCTCCGCAGAGGTCCGGTTGGCGACGAAGATGTAGCGGTCCAGCTCGTCGACCTCGATCGCCGCCGTCGCCAGCCACCCCGGTAGGAATCCCGCCGCCAGGGCAAGCGGAGCCATGAGAGCTAAGACGCGAGACCGTCGCTTGGTCATGGTCCTCGATCCAGGTCGCGAGCGTTGAGGCGTGAAGAGTAGCGAAGTTTGTCCAGCGAGTCCCGCGCCGCTCTACGACCCCACGGGATTGTGAGTCTCGAGGGTTTCACAGG
>JANQGU010000442.1 GCA_028282935.1 Kiloniellales bacterium | reverse complement strand
AGGTAGCCGATGTGGACCATGCGCACGGCGTGCTCCGCGGCGTGGGACAGCAGCTTCTCGCCGTCGTCGATGGCCTCGCCGAGCGAGCAGGGGTGCTTGATGATGCTCATGTAGGCGTCGATGCCGTGCTCGAGGTTGGCGTAGGCGCCCTTGCCGATGCTGCCGGCCAGGACGATCACGGGGATGCCCGCGCGCTTGGCCCGGGTCGCGATCTCGGCCGGCACCTTGCCGTGCGGGGTCTGGCCGTCGAGGCGGCCCTCGGCGGTCAGGACCAGGTCCGCGTCGGCGACCTGCGCGTCGAGGTCGAAGTAGCGCAGGATCACGTCGTAGCGGGGCTGCAGGCTGGCGCCCAGCAGGGCGGCCAGGCCGGTGCCCAGCCCGCCGGAGGCGCCGCTGCCGGGCTCCTGGCCGACCGCCAGGCCCAGGTCGCGCTTGATCGCCGCGGCGTAGGTCTCCAGCGCCCGCTCCAGCTCCACGACCATCTCCGGCGTGGCGCCCTTCTGCGGGCCGAAGACCCGGGCGACGCCGCGCGGGCCCAGCAGGACGTTGTGCCAGTTGACCGCGGCCTCGATCCGAACCCGGTCGAGGCGCGGGTCGCGGCCGGAGACCTCGATGCGCCGCAGCCGGGCGAGCTCGGCGCCGCCGAAGCCGATCTGCCGGCCGGCCCGATCCAGCAGGCCGACCCCGAGGGCCTGGGCCATGCCGGCGCCGCCGTCGTTGATGCCGGAGTCGCCGCAGCCCAGGACGATGTGCTCCGCCCCGGCGTCCATGGCGTGCCGGATCAGCTCCCCGACGCCGTAGCTGGTGGTGAAGCGCGGATCGCGGCGGTCCCTCGGCACCAGCCGCAGGCCGGCCGCAGCCGCCATCTCGATCACCGCGGTCTTGCGCTCGGCGCCGCCCAGGAAGCCGAAGTGGGAGTCCACGGGCTCGCCGACCGGGCCGGTGACCCGGACCCGGTGGAGGCGGCCGCCGGTCATGCCGACCAGGCATTGGGTGAAGCCCTCGCCGCCGTCGACGACCGGCACCTTGGAGACCCGGGCCGCGGGGAGCGCGGCCCGGACGCCGCTTTCGATGCATTCGGCCGCCTGCTCGGCGCTCAGGCTTTCCTTGAAGCCGGAAGGTGCGATCAGGATTCGCATGTCTGGTACTCCTTTTCTTTTGTTGTTGCCTTGCTGTCCCGGGCCGCCGCCGGCCTAGAGCCCGCCGGTCACCGGTGATCCCAGGGGCAATCCCAGGGACGGCCAGATCCAGAGCGAGAAGACCAGCAGGAGGACGACGTGGAAGGGCAGCAGGATCGCGCTCAGCTTGAGCAGGTCCCGCGGCTCGAAGGTCGGGGCGTCGATCTCGCTCATCATGGCGAGGGGCTTGGCGCTGACTGGAAGGGTCAGGCAGTAGCCGGTCGCGACGGCGAGGATGAAGCCGAAGGCGGTGGCGTTGTGGCCAAGAGCGGCCGCCAGGGGCAGAACCATCGGCACCAGGATCGAGACCCGCGCCGTGCGCGAGGTGATGACCAGGTGCGACAGCAGGCCCAGTCCGACGGCGAGAGCCAGGAAGGTCGGCAGGGAGTCCCCGCCGCCGGCGGCGCCGTCGAAGAGGGCCTCGATGACCCAGGCCGCGCCGCCGGAATGGACCAGGGCGTCGCCGAGCTGCAGGCAGGCGGCCATGAAGATCAGCAGGTTCCAGTCGACGCCCTTGACCGCCTGTTTGAAGGTCAGGATGCCGAAGCGCGGCGCGGTCACCGCCAGGGCGCCGAGCAGGGCGACGGTGGCGTTGTCCAGCCCGTGGAGTGCCTCGCTGCACCAGAGCAGGACCAGGGCGAGGGCGACCGCGAGGACGAAGCGCTCCCGGGGGCTCAGGCGGCCGCGCGGCATGGCCTCGGTCTCGGCGCCGAGGTCGAGGCTTTGGCGCCGCTCCTCCGCGTTCAGGAAGACCCGCAGGATGATCCAGGCGGCGCCGAAGCAGGACAGCAGCGCGAAGGGCAGGCCGAGCAGCATCCAGCGCAGATAGCCGATGCGCTCGCCCTCCAGATGCAGGATCGTGTCGGCGGCGAGCACGTTGCCGCCCGCGCCGATCAGCGAGCCCGCCGAGGACAGCAGGACCACGGTCGGGATCAGCAGCGCCAGCGCCCTGGTGATCCGGGGGTTCGGGATCTGCGCGGCCACCGCCAGGAACACCGGCAGCAGCAGGGCGGCCCGGCCGGAGGTCGAGGGCATGACCAGGGCCAGCGCGATCATGCCGGCGGTCATGCCGTAGACCACCTGGCGCAGGCTGCGGGCGTGGCGCAGCAAGAGCCCGCTGCAGCGCGCCGCGAGGCCCGAGGCGGTGATCGCGGCGGCGAGCACGAAGGCGGCCAGCAGCAGGGCGATCAAGCCGTCCCCGAAAGACGAGAGCACCGCGGCGTCCTCAGCGCCGGCGCCCAGGCTGGCGCCGATCACGAGCACCGCGAGCGCGATGAAGGTCTTGTCCAGCCTGGTGCCGATCCAGAAGATCACCGCGGCCCCGAAGGTGCCCAGAGCGATCCGGGCCTCGGCGGCCAGATCCGTGGCGCCGAACCAGAGCCCGCCGGCCAGCGCGGCGGTCAGGCCCAGCGCGCCGGCGAGACGCCAGGCCTCAGCCGAAAAAGGGGCGGGGTCCTTCTCTTGCCTGGAGCGCGAGATCAGGCTGGCGATCCAGGCCCGCGGACGCCAGCGCCGGACTTGAAAACGCCCGGCGGGCTGGGACTCCCAGTCGGATTGCAGTGTCGTCATATAAATCAGGCCACTCACCAAAGGTTCGGCGGCCGGGGCTCGCCGGGTGCGGCCAGAAGTAATATACTACTTTAAGTAGTATTCATTTCGCCGCGTATGCTCTTTCTCGGAGGCATACTCGGCGTTTTCGGATGACAGTAACGTTGCTGAAAAGTTAAAGGCAGATGACAGAGAAATGAAAATGCAATTTAAGGACGTGGTCTGCGCGGCTCGTAAGGCCGGCCGGGCCGGCGCCTTGCCGTCGTCCTTCGGCCCTGCCGGGGCCGCTTGTCTTCGGGGCCGCGTGTCTTGGGCTGGATTGAAGCTGGGCAGGAGCTCCGGCGCGGGCTCACGCGTGGCCGGCGTCGCTCGACAGCATGGTCAGATCGAAGCCGAGCTTGTTGATCGCCTGCTCCCACTTGTCGTCCAGGTTGCCGCCGAACAGCAGGTCCTGGTCGGCCTCGACGTGCAGCCAGCCGTTGGCCTGGATCTCGGAATCCAGCTGCCCGGGGCCCCAGCCGGCGTAGCCCAGGGCGAGCAGGCTGTGCTCCGGACCCTGGCCCTTGGCGATGTCCCGGAGAATCTCGATCGTGGCGGTCAGGGCGATGCCGCCGCCGACCTGCAGGGAGCCTTCGTGGAGGTAGTCCGTCGAATGCAGCACGAAGCCGCGGCCGGTCTCGACCGGGCCGCCGAAGTGGACCCGGATCTGCTCGTCGGCGCCCGCGGCGTCGATGCCGAGCTGGGTCAGGAGGTCCGGAAAGGTCAGAGAGCCGACCAGGCGGTTGATCACCAGCCCCATGGCCGCTTCCTCGCTGTGGGCGCAGAGGTAGACGACGCTGCGGGCGAAGCGGGGATCCTGCATCGTCGGCATGGCGATCAGCAATTGACCGGTCAGGTAGCTGTCTTC
Organism: Kiloniellales bacterium; assembly: GCA_028282935.1. Lineage (GTDB taxonomy): Bacteria > Pseudomonadota > Alphaproteobacteria > Kiloniellales > JAKSBE01 > JAKSBE01. The sequence goes on along the minus strand of JANQGU010000442.1, from coordinate 5,758 downwards.
GTCTTCCGTCATGACCCAGGCGTTTCGGTATCCATTGCTGACTTATGCTGACTTAGGGCTGCCCCAAGACCTACACAACATTGTGACATCAGCATGGCGTCGACGCCATGGGCCGTCCGCCCTATATTCAGCCACGAAATCAGAAGCCTGAGATGGAGGGCGACAGCCCCATGCCGCGCCGCGTTTTCGGACTGGCCTTAACCATTGTCGCGGGCCTGCTGGCGAGCCTTTTCGCCACCGCGCCGGCGCTGGCGGCGGCCGGCGACTGGGCGGAGACCGAGCAGGGCCGGGTGCGCCTGATCTCCGCCGTCGCGGGGGTCGGCTCCGAGGGCCGGCTCGACCTGGGGCTGCAGTTCCAGCTTGAGCCGGGCTGGAAGATCTACTGGCGCTCGCCGGGCGACGCCGGCTATCCGCCGCGCCTCGACTGGAGCGCCTCGCGCAACCTGGCCGATCCGACCCTGTCCTGGCCGGTGCCCGAGCGGTTCTCGCTCTTCGGGCTGGAGACCTTCGGCTACGGCGACGAGGTGGTGCTGCCGATCGCGGCCCGCGCGGTCGATCCGGCGCAGGGGGTGGCGCTGGCCGCCAAGCTCGACTTCCTGGTCTGCGAAGAGATCTGCATCCCGCTCGAGGCCGACCTGGCGCTGGCCCTGCCCAGCGGCGCGGCCGCCTCCTCCAGCCACGGGACGCTGATCGAGACCTATCGCCGGCTGGTCCCGGGCGAGGGCGCCGAGGCCGGCCTCGGCTTCGAGAGCGTCGGCCTGACCGGGAACCTGGAGGAGGCGGTGGTCGAGGCGCGGGCGACCTCCGAGATCGCCTTCGAGACGCCCGACCTGCTGGTCGAGGGGCCGCCGGCCTTCAGCTACGGCAAGCCCGAGGTCGCCCTGGAGGACGAGGGCCGCAGCGCGGTGATCCGGGTCCCGGTGCTGGCCCGCAGCGGCGCCCGCTCGGTGATCGAGGGCAAGCCCTTGACGGTGACCTTGGTCGACGGCCGGCGCGGGCTGGAGACCACGGTGATCGCCCGCTTCGCCGAGGGCGCCACGCCGCGCTTCGACCTGGCCGGCCTGGCGGTCATCCTCGGCCTCGCCTTCATCGGCGGGCTGATCCTCAACGTCATGCCCTGCGTCCTGCCGGTGCTGTCGCTGAAGCTGCTCTCGGTGGTCTCCCACGGCGGCGGCGAGCGCGCCCAGGTGCGGCGCAGCTTCCTCGCCTCCGCCGCCGGGATCCTGGCCTCCTTCCTGGGCCTGGCGCTGCTGGTCCTCGGCCTCAAGGGCGCCGGGATGGCGGTCGGCTGGGGGATTCAGTTCCAGCAGCCGATCTTCCTGGTGGCGATGATCCTGGTGCTGATGCTCTTCGCCTGGAACCTCTTCGGGCTCTTCGAGTTCCACCTGCCCCGGGCGCTCGGCGGCCTGGGCGCGCAGGGCGACGACAAGAGCCTGGCCGGCAGCTTCTGGACCGGCGCCCTGGCCACCCTGCTGGCGACGCCCTGCTCGGCGCCCTACCTGGGCACGGCGGTCGGCTTCGCCCTGGCCCGCGGGCCGCTGGAGATCGTCGCCGTGTTCCTGGCCCTGGGCCTCGGCATGGCCTTGCCCTACGTCCTGGTCGCCGCGGTGCCCGGCCTGGCGATCCGCCTGCCGCGTCCCGGCGCCTGGATGCTCTGGGTCAAGCGGGTCATGGGCCTGGCGCTGCTGGGCACGGCGGTCTGGCTGCTGACGGTGCTCTGGGCCGAGAGCGGCCTGGCCGCGGCCCTGGCCGTCGCCGTCATGGCCCTGGCCACGGCGCCGGTGCTCTGGCTCGACCTGCGGCGCAAGCTCGCCCCGGGCGTGGCCGCGGCCGCGATCCTGGGCCTCGCCCTGGCCGCCTTCATCACGCCGCCGACCCTGGGCAAGCCGGTGGCGGCGCGCGACGCCGGCGGCGCCGGGAACTGGCAGACCCTGGAGGCCACGCAGATCGCCGGCCTGGTCGCCCAGGGCAAGGTTGTCTTCGTCGACGTGACCGCGGACTGGTGCATCACCTGCCAGTACAACAAGGTCCAGGTCCTGGACGACGGCCGGGTGGCCGAGCGCCTGGAGGCGGCCGGGGTCGTGACCCTGCGCGGCGACTGGACCCGGCCCGACCCGGCGATATCCGCCTATCTGGAGAGCTTCGGGCGCTACGGCATCCCCTTCAACGCGGTCTACGGCCCCGGGCTGCCGGCCGGGAAGGCGCTGCCGGAGATCCTTTCCGTCAACGGCGTGCTCGCCGCGCTGGACGAAGCCGAGGCTGGCCGGATCACGGGAAGCCGAGACACGACCACGCAATGATCGCGTGAACGTTATCCGGCGTGTTCGTGATATTTTCGCTCCCGGAAGCATCTAAGGCTGCGTAGGTCTCGCGCGCTTCGAGCGCGCAGGCCTGCGACCCGCCCCACCTTCCGCCATCCGCCATCCGAGCGGGAGGTTGTCTTACTTTCCCTGGGAGATCCAACCGTCATGTCCAACAGTGCCACGATGAACATTGCCGGTCTCGCCGTTCCCAAGGTGAACGCCGCGACCCTCATGACCATGCTGCTCGCCGGCGCCATGGCGACCGTCGCCTTCGACTTCTTCGGCCAGAGCCTCAGCCCCATGCTCGGCTTCGCGAAGCTGGCCCCCGTCCCGCTCGCCAACAGCGTGATCACCGTCCTCTTCGGCCAGGGCTACGGCCCGGGCGCCCATTTCCTGCACTACATGGCGGGGCTGGTGGCCTATCCGCTCGGCTGGATGTTTATCGCCAAGCCGATCGCCGACAAGGTCGCGCCGGGCCTGCCCTGGCTGGTCTCCTCGGCGGTCTACGGCGTCGCGCTCTGGGTCTTCGCGCTCTTCATCATGGCGCACCTGATCGCCGGCCTGCCGGCCTTCCTCGGCTTCACCGGGATCACCTGGGTCGCGCTGGTCGGCCACGTGGTCTTCGCCGTGGTCGCGGCCTGGGTCGTGCGCTGGCGCGCGCGCGCCTGACCGCCCTCTGCCGACCGGAGGAAATGCGGGCCGCCGAGGCGATCGGCGGCCCGCGAACTTTACAGCCCCACCCCGCCGTGCCTATCTAGACTCAAGGGCGCGCGACGGGCGCGCCGGCAGCGATCCAGGCTAGATGAGGGAGCACAGTCATGGCGATCCAGGTTGGCGACAAGGTACCGAGCGCGACGCTCTATCACATGACCGGTGACGGCCCGGCGGCGGTCACCAGCGACGAGGTTTTCTCCGGCAAGAAGGTGGTGCTCTTCGCGCTGCCCGGCGCCTTCACGCCGACCTGCTCGGCCCAGCACGTGCCCGGCTACCTGAAGAACGCCGCGGCGCTGCGCGACAAGGGCGTGGACACCATCGCCTGCCTCTCCGTCAACGACGTCTTCGTCATGGGCGCCTGGGGCAAGGAGCAGGGGTCCGAGGGCGATATCCTGATGCTGGCCGACGGCAGCGGCGACTTCACCAAGGCGGCCGGTATGGAGCTGGACCTCAGCGCCCGCGGCCTGGGTGTCCGCTCGCAGCGCTACGCCATGGTCGTCGAGGACGGCGTGGTCAAGGCCCTGCACCTCGAGGAGAACCCCGGCGAACTGGCCAACTCCAGCGCGGAGGCGATGCTGGCGGAGCTCTAGCGCCGAATTGCGGACTTCGGAGGGTCACCCCCACCCCAGCCCTCCCCCATCAAGGGGGAGGGAGAATATGGCCGCGGCTGAGATCATCTCCCTCCCCCTCGATGGGGCGCGTACGCGCGGCGCTGCGCGCGGGTCGGGGTGGGGGTGACCCTCCGGTCTGTGCAGGCGAGTGCTGAGCCTGTCTTGGGGATGGTACGAGCGGCGGCCTTCGTGGGCCGCCGTTCTGTTTCAGCTCAGCGGGATGTCGCCCTCCGCCTTGCGCTCCTGGTAGCGCCGGGACAGCTCGGCGTAGCTTTCCGTCAGCGCCGCGATCCGGGCCTCGAAGGCGGCTCTTTCAGCGGCGCCGCAATCCGCGATCAGCGCCGCGAGGCTGTAGCCGGTCCAGTAGGCGTTCTCCCGGGCGTAGCCGCCGGGCTCGAGCCGGAAGACCTCCTTGAGGATCCGGAGGTCGTGGGGGATGTCGAAGGCGTCTCGGGAGTCCTCGTGGCTGAAGAGGTGGTAGAAGTTGTCGAAGCCGGTCCAGGTGATGGCGGAGAGGCAGAGCGAGCAGGGCTCGTGGGTCGCCAGGAAGAGGCAGTCCCGGGTGGCGGGGCGCGCCGCGCGCGGCAGCTCGTAGAAGGCCTTCAGGGCGTGCATCTCGCCGTGCCAGAGCGGGTTCTCGGTCTCGTTGTTGCTCTCCGCGACGACGAGGGAGAGGTCGGATTTGCGCAGGATGGCGGCGCCGAAGATCTTGTTGCCCGAGGCCACGCCGGCCCTTGTCCTGGGCAGGATCTCGCTTTCCACGACGTCGAGCAGCCGGTCGATGAGCTGGGTGCCGGACAGGACAGGTCTCCTTCTCGGGAGCGTCCAGTAAAGCGCGCCCGGCCGGCGGCGGGCAAGCCGGGCGGCGCGGTCAGGCGGCGACCAGGTAGTGCAGGCTGAACAGCCGCCGGTCGTCGATCCAGGCCTCCAGGGGCCGCCAGCCGGCGGCCTGGGCCTGGGCGCGGAAGCTGTCCAGGGTGTACTTCCGGGAATCCTCGGTGTGGATGGTCTCGCCCTGCTCAAGGTCGAAGCCGCGGTCGCCGATGACGATCCGCTGCCGCCTGCGGCTGACCAAGTGCATTTCGACGCAGCCCCGGGCCCGGTTGTAGTGCGCCTCGTGGCGGAAGCCCGCGAGGTCCAGCTCGGCGCCCAGCTCGCGTTGCATCCGCTGCAGCAGGTTCAGGTTGAAGGCGGCGGTCACGCCCTCGGGGTCGTTGTAGGCGGCGTGCAGGATCGCCTCGTCCTTCTGCAGATCGATGCCGATCAGCAGGCCGCCGCTGGGGCCGACCAGCCCGGCGATGCGCTTCAGGAAGCGGGCCGCCTCGGCCGGCGCGAAGTTGCCCAGGGTCGAGCCGGGGAAGAACCCGAGCGGCACGCCCTCCGGCAGGTCGCCCGGCAAGGCGAAGTCGCGGGTGTAGTCGGCGCAGATCGCGAGCACCGGCAGCTCCGGATAGTCCTCGGCCAGGGCCTGGGCGGCGCTCATGAGATGGGCCCGCGAGATGTCGATCGGCACATAGCCGGCGGGCGCCTCCAGGGCGTCCAGCAGGATCCGGACCTTGCGGCTGGACCCGCTGCCGAACTCGACCAGGATCGCGTCGCGGCCGGCGGCCTCGGCGATCTCGCCGGCGTGGCGCTGCAGCAGGCCGATCTCGGTGCGGGTCGGATAGTAGCTCGGCAGCTCGCAGATCTGATCGAAGAGCTGAGAGCCCCGGGCGTCGTAGAAGAACTTGGCCGGAAGCTGCTTCTGCGGCTGGGCGAGCCCGGCCAGCGCCGCGGCGCGGAAATCCTCGCCCTCGTGGCCCAGGTCGTGGAAGCCCATCAGGGGCGCGGTCTCGGCGGCCTGGCTTCGCATCAGGCGTCCTCCGCCAGGCGCAGGCCGGTGAACTGCCAGCGCTGATGCGGGTAGAAGAAGTTGCGGTAGCTGGCCCGGACGTGCCCTTCGGGCGTCACGCAGGAGCCGCCGCGCAGGACGAACTGGTTGCACATGAACTTGCCGTTGTATTCACCGACCGTGCCTTCCGGCGGCCGGTAGCCCGGATAGGGCGCATAGGGGCTCTGGGTCCACTCCCAGAGGTCGCCGTAGATCTGCTGCAGGCCGTCTCCGTCCCCGGCCGGCAGCGGCCGCAGCAG
>JANQGU010000166.1 GCA_028282935.1 Kiloniellales bacterium | reverse complement strand
CAGCCTTCGGCGGCTGCGCGCCTTCGCCGGGACGGGCCAAGGCCGAGCGGACCTCGGGGAGGCTGGACTACGGGGATCGGCAGCGAAGCGGAAACTCTGGACGCCCGATGCCTGGATTCGCGACGGCGCGGAGCCCGCGCCGCCTCCCTGATCTCTCCCTGCCGTCGGTCGCTCGCGACCTTATCGTCGTTGGCCCTTGCCCGGGCGGTCTTGCGGCCTGGGGACCGATCATATCAGTCCTTTCGGCAGCTGCATCGACTATAATAAAATTGACCAAATGGTCAAGATCGCTGGCGCGGCTCGGCTGGCCGGCGTAGGCGGCCCTGCGTCCGCCACCGGGACCGTCCCGGCCGGGACTCCGCAAAATGCCTAACGTTTAGGCTGCATGTAGTACAGGAAGTGCTTTTGTCGAATGTATACCCTTGGTAGTATAACCCTCATGACGAAGCCGGGTTGCGGATGATGAACATTTTTCCGAGCGCGAGGGCTCCGGTCAGCGTCCCGGAGTCCGCCAGTACCGTCATCGAGGCCCTGCCCGGGCAGGTCGCGCTGCTCGACGCGAACGGCACCGTCACCGCGGTCAACGAAGGCTGGCGCCGCTTCGCCCGGGCCAACGGCTATCAGGGCGAGGACTACGGCGTCGGGGCCTCCTATCTCGCCGGCTGCGGCGGCGACCGGGAAGATCCGAGCCCTTTTGCCCGCGAAGCCATGCGGGCCATAGGTGACGTCCTGTCCGGCGCGGCCCACTGCGCCAGCTTCGACTACCCCTGCCACACCCCGGAACGGAAGCAGTGGTTCCGGATGTTCGTGTCGCCCTGGCCCGGGGCGAAGGGCAGGGGGGCGCTGGTCATGCATTTCGACGTGACCGAGGAATGCGTCAGGCGCGAGGTCCTGCTGTGCGGCCTGCGCCTCGAAGGCGCGGTGAAGAAGCGGATCGCCGGCGTCATCCACGACGTGAAGTCGCCGCTCAACGCGATCGCCGGCATGTCCGAGCTGATGCGCCGCGACCTGGCCGGCCCGACCACGGAAAAGCAGCGGGAATACCTGTCACAGATGCTGAACGCCTGCGAGCACGCCTGCACCCTGATCGACAGCGAGGCCGGCCGGCTCTTCGACGAGCCCAGCGAGCCCCCGCCGCCCTTGCTCGACGTCGCCGCCGTCCTGAGCGGCCTCGCCGAACGGCTCGACCCCGAGGCGGCCACGGCCGGCCTCCGCATCGAGACCGTCCTGGCGCCGAAGCTGCCCAAGCTCGCCATTCCCGCCACCGCGCTGTCGCGGATCGTCGACAACCTGGTGATCAACGCGATCCGCCACGCCGGCAGCGGGGCGCGGGTGGTCATCTCCGCCGAAGCCCTCGCCGGGCGCGGAGGCGGCGGCGAGCTCGCGATCACCGTCGCGGACGACGGCGTCGGCGTCACCGAGGACGAGCTGCGGGAACTCGGCCTGTACCGGCATCGCGGCCGCCAGGCCGGGGGCTCCGGGGCCGGCCTCGGCCTGGCCGTGGTCCGCGACCTGGCCAACCTCTACGGCGCCCGCTTCGCCGCCGCCTCCGCGCCCGGCGAGGGCTTCAGCGTCACCCTGACCTTCGGCGCCGAGGCCGTCGTGCCCCCCGACGAAGAAACCCCCAACGAAGAAAACCCCGACGAAGAAGCCGCCCTGGCCGACGACGCGGACTGACCCCGGAACGGCCTCACCCCCTCGGCACCTCGTAGGGCGCGAGCCGGTCCCAGTCGAAGTCGACGCCGGTCCCGGGCGCGTCGGACGCCACGGCGAGGCCGTCCTCGATCACCAGCGGACGGCTGGTGTAGCGGTCGATGTTGAAGCTGTGCGCTTCCAGCCAGCCGGCGTTGGCCTGCGCCGCGACCAGGCCGACCTGCAGCTCCTGCATGCCGTGAGAGCAGACCGGCAGGCCGTATCTCCGCGACAGCTCCGCGACCCGCAGCCAGCCGGTGATGCCGCCGCAGTTCGAGGCGTCGGGCTGGATGTAGGACAGCTTCGCCTGCTCGAAGGCATAGCCGAACTCGTGGATGGTGTGCAGGTTCTCGCCCATCGCCAGGGGCATGCCGGTGGCCTCGGCGATCCGGGCATAGCCCCGGTAGTCGTCGGGGATGATCGGCTCCTCGAACCAGAGCAGGTCCTGGGCCTCGAAGGCCCGGGCCGCGGCGATGGCCTGCGCCACCGTCATGGAATAGTTGGCGTCGACCATGAAGGTAATGTCCCGGCCGATCAGGTCGCGCACCGCGGCGACCCGCGCCTCGTCCTCCGCCAGGTCCGCGCGCCCGACCTTGATCTTCACCGCGTTGAAGCCCTGCTCCAGGTAGCCCCGCACCTTGCCGAGCAGCTTCTCCAAAGGAAAGTTCAGGTCGATGCCGCCGCAGTAGGCCCTGGTCCGGTCGGAGGCCCCGCCGGCCAGGCGCCAGAGCGGCGCGCCGCTGGACTTGCCGCGCAGATCCCAGAGCGCGATGTCGAGGGCCGAGATCGCGAAGGCGGCGATCCCGCCGCGCCCGACGTAGTGGACGTGGCTCTCCATGAAGTCGTAGACCGCGTCGATGCCCGCGGCGTCCCGGCCGATCAGCGCCGGGGCAAGGTCGTGGGCGATCATGGCGCGGATGGCGTGGCCGCCCTTGCCGCCGGTGTAGGTGTAGCCCGTGCCCGAAGCCCCGTTCTCCAGGGCGACGCCGGCGGTGACCAACTCGAAGTGGGTGTGGTCGCCGTGGCGCGCGTCCGACATCACCTCGGGCAGGGGCACGGCGTAGAGCCTGGTCTCGATGCCTTCGATCCTGCTGCTCGTCATGGCCTGACCCCCTTGGGTTCCGCCGGGCGCGCTTCGCTGTCGGACGCCGCCTCGATCACCCGGCCCAGATTTCCTGAAGCCGCCGACGGGCGAAGAAGTAGAGGGCGGCGTGGCCGCGGGCGTCCTCCAGCGGCTTGTGCGAATGCGCGATGCCGCCCAGGAACTCGGGCGGGTAGTCCGGCCGGGTCTCCGCGTAGGGCAGGCCCAGCGCCGCCTGCGCGAAGCTCGGGATGTCGATGCCCGGCCCCGCGAAGGGCGAGGATCCCGGAAAGGGACCTTCGAAGACCCGCAGGTCGGCGAAGCGCCGGAGGTACCAGTCGATCCAGAGGCCGTCGAGCATCAAGGGGTGGGCCGCCAGCACCTGCCGGCCGGGCAGCGCCGCCAGCCAGGCGACGAAGTCCGCCATCACTGTCCTCGGCGCCTCCGGATCGGCAGTGATGTGCGTCCAGGCCTCCGCCTGGCCCTGCCACCAGGCCGCGACCTCGGGCGCCGGCGCGGCGCCGGGCAGGCGCTCCAGGTTTCTTTCGAAGGTATCGATCTCCGCGCCGTCCTCGCCGCAGGCGCTGCAGGCGAGGCTCAGCATGGAGTTCTCGCCGGGCGTCGGGCCGTCCAGCTCGACGTCGACGACGCAATAGGTCAGGTCGTTCATGGTCCGGCTCGCGCCTCCGCGTCCCCCGCAAAGCCGCAGCATAGCAGGGCGGCGCCCCGGAAGCCCGCGTCCGAAGCAGCCCGCGCCCCGCCGCGGCCGCGAGGCGATCGGCCAGGCCGGCGAGCCTTCGACATCGCATCCCCGGGGTGTTCGACTCGCGCCCTCGACCGCGCCGGCGGGCGCAATAGGCCCGAAGGCGTCGCCCGGCGTCCAAAACCCGGCGCAGGGCAGCGATCTCCGGCCCGATCGAGTTGCCTGAATCGAGGGAAGACGGGGGACGCCTGGACGCAGCGCCGCGCGGAGCGGCGATCCCGGGAGTTCCTTCGCCAAGACCGGGAGCTCGAAGCCCGGCGCGGACAAACGGAACGGGGACAAGGCATGTACGAGAAGATCATGGTACCGGTGGATCTCGCGCATCTCGACCGCCTGGCCAAGGCGATCGCGACCGCGACCGACCTCGCCAGGCACTACGGCGCGCCGATCTGCTTGGTCGGGGTGACGGCGGAGACGCCGACCGAGGTCGCCCACACGCCGGAGGAGTACGCCGAGAAGCTCAAGGCCTTCGCCGCCGCGCAGTCGGCGGCACAGGGCCTCGCCTTCGAAGCCGCCGCCTATCCGAGCCACGATCCGGCCGTCGACCTCGACGCCACCCTGATCGCGGCGGCCGAGGAACAGGGGGCCGACCTCATCGTCATGGCCTCGCACCTGCCCGGCCTGCCGGAGCACGTCTTCGCGTCCAACGCCGGAGCCGTCGCCTCCCACGCCCAGGTCTCGGTCTTCGTGGTCCGCTAGCCGCCGCGCCGCTGCGCGCAACAGCAGACAAGACAACGACCAGGGGCGGCGCCCGCGCCGAGCGACGCGGCCGCAGGGCCATCCTGGCAGCGAACAAGTGAGGGAACGTCATGAGTGAGACAACGGATCTGACCCCCGAGGGTCCCGCCGCCGTCATCGAGACCGACTACGCGATCGGCCAGGACAACATCCAGCCCAAGCTCGGGCCCTTCGGCCTCGACATCCACAACCCGGTGTTCATGATCTCCGGCCTGACCATCGTCGCCTTCGTGTTCTTCGCGCTGGCCCTGCCCGAGGTCGCGGAGACCTTCTTCGGCTGGCTGCGCCCGGCGGTGACCTCGACCTTCGACTGGTTCTTCCTGCTCGCCGGCAACGTCTTCGTGCTGGTCGCCCTGGTGGTCATGCTCTCGCCCCTGGGCAAGGTCCGCATCGGCGGCATGGACGCCAAGCCGGACTATTCCTACGGCGGCTGGTTCGCCATGCTCTTCGCCGCCGGCATGGGCATCGGCCTGATGTTCTTCGGCGTCTCCGAGCCGATCTCGCACTACACCTCCTCGCTGGCCGAGGGCGCCGGCGCGCCCGAAAGCTGGGCGCCCCTGGCCGGCGCCGCGGGCGACGAGGCCGAGGCGCGGCGGCTCGGCATGGCGGCGACGATCTTCCACTGGGGCCTGCACCCCTGGGCGATCTACGCGATCGTCGGCCTGTCGCTGGCGATCTTCGCCTACAACAAGGGCCTGCCGCTGAGCATCCGCTCGATGTTCTATCCCATCTTCGGCGAGCGGGTCTGGGGCTGGACCGGCCACGTCATCGACACCCTGGCGGTCTTCGCGACCCTCTTCGGCCTCGCCACTTCGCTCGGCATCGGCGCCGAGCAGGCCAACGCCGGCCTCGACTTCCTCTTCGGCCTGCCGGTCAACGACGTCTCCAAGGTCCTGCTGATCTCCGGGATCACCGCCATCGCCCTGGTCTCGGTGATCGCCGGCCTCGACGCCGGGGTCAAGCGGCTGTCCGAGATCAACATGGTGCTGGCCGCGGCGCTGCTGCTCTTCGTCATCGCCTTCGGCCCGACCCTGGCGATCCTGACCGGCTTCTTCGGCAACCTCGGCGCCTATGTCGAGTACCTGCCGGCGCTGTCCAATCCCTTCGGGCGCGACGACGCCAACTTCAGCCAGGGCTGGACCTCCTTCTACTGGGCCTGGTGGATCTCCTGGTCGCCCTTCGTCGGCATGTTCATCGCCCGGGTCAGCCGCGGCCGCAGCGTGCGGGAGTTCATCTTCTGCGTCCTGCTGATCCCCTCGCTGGTCTCGGTGCTGTGGATGACCGCCTTCGGCGGCACCGCCATCGGGCTCCTGACCGAGGGCTACCAGGCCATCGCCGACGCGGCGCTGGAGCTCAAGCTCTTCACCATGCTCGACCAGCTGCCGCTGGCCGGGCTGACCTCCTTCGTCGGCATCGTCCTGGTGATCGTGTTCTTCGTGACCTCCTCGGACTCGGGTTCGCTGGTCATCGACACCATCACCGCCGGCGGCAAGGTCGACGCGCCGGTGGCCCAGCGGGTCTTCTGGGCGATCTTCGAAGGCCTGGTGGCGATCGCCCTGCTGCTCGGCGGCGGCCTCGGCGCCCTGCAGGCGGCGGCGGTCTCGACCGGCCTGCCCTTCGCCATCGTGCTGCTGCTCGGCAGCTTCGCACTGGTCAAGGGCCTGCTGTCGGAACCGCGGCGGCGCTGACCCGGGACCGAGGCCGACCCCTCACCCTCCCACGACTTCGTCGCGGGCCCCTCCCTCTCCCGGCGGGAGAGGGACAAGAAGGACGCCACCGCAGACCCCTCTCCCCCGGGGAGAGGGCTGCGGAGGCTTGGCGAGGCCTTTGGCCGAGCCTTAGCCGAAGCTGGGTGAGGGGAAGGCCTCCGCCGCCCCCTCACACCGCCGGCGCGCAGGGATCGAAGCTCTCCGTCCCCTCGCCCAGGCTCAGCTCGACCCGCTGCGGCGCGCAGCAGGCGATGACCTTGCCGGCGCGCAGCACGAAGAGCCGCGGCGGCTTGAGGCGCAGGGCCTCGATCGGGTCGCGGCACTGCAGGACCACGATGTCGGCGCGGCAGCCGGGATCGAGGCCGTAGCCCTCGAGGCCCAGGACCCGGGCGCCGGTCGCGGTCACCGCCTCGAAGCAGCTCCGCATCTCGGCCCGCCCGGTCATCTGCCCGACGTGCAGGCCCATGTGCGCGACCTCCAGCATGTCGTGGCTGCCCAGGCTGTACCAGGGATCCAGCACGCAGTCGTGGCCGAAGGCGACGTCCAGGCCGGCGGCGGCCAGCTCCTTGACCCGGGTCATGCCGCGCCGCTTGGGATAGCTGTCGTGGCGGCCCTGGATGGTGATGTTGATCAGGGGATTGGCCACGACCTTCAGCTCCGCCTCGGCCATCAGCGGGATCAGCTTCGAGACGTAATAGTTGTCCATGGAATGCATGGAGGTCAGGTGCGAGCCGGTCACCCGCCCCTGCAGGCCGAGGCGCTGGGTCTCGCAGGCCAGGCTCTCGACATGGCGCGAGTTGGGGTCGTCGGTCTCGTCGCAGTGCAGGTCGACCGGCAGCCCGCGCTCCGCCGCGATCTCGCAGAGCTGGCGGACCGACTCCGCGCCCTCGGCCATGGTCCGCTCGAAGTGCGGAATGCCGCCGACCACCTCGACCCCCAGGTCGAGGGCGCGCAGCAGGTTCGCCCGCGCCTCGGGCAGGCGCAGGAATCCGTCCTGGGGGAAGGCCACGAGCTGCAGGTCGAGGTAGGGCGCCATCTCGCGCTTGACCTCCAGCAGGGCCTCGACCGCCAGCAGCCGGCCGTCGGAGATGTCGACGTGGCTGCGGACCGCGAGCGTGCCGCGCGCGACCGACAGCCGGCAGAGCCGCAGCGCCCGCTCCTTGATCGCCGCCGCGGTCAGCTCCGGCTTGAGCTCGGCCCAGAGCGCGATGCCCTCCAGCAAGGTGCCGCTCTCGTTCACCCGCGGCAGGCCGTAGGTCAAGGTCGCGTCCATGTGGAAATGGCTGTCGACGAAGGGCGCCGTCACCAGATGCCCGCCGGCGTCGATCTCCTCGAGCGCCTGCTCTTTGATGCCCGGCCGGATCTCGACAATCCGCCCGTCCTTCACCGAGATGTCGACAGGCTCGCCGCCGTCGGGCAGCCGCGCGTCGCGCAGGATCAGATCCAGCATGGTCTCAAGTCCTCCTTCCCACGAGCACGCCTGGGGCGACCATACCCCCCACCTCAATCCTCCCCCTCAAGGGGGGAGGAAGAACATGCGGCGCCGCTTGCGTCCCCTCCCCCCTTGAGGGGGAGGGACAGGGTGGGGGGTACGCCAACAACCGGCACAGTCCCTCAAACCCGATCCCCCCGGCGGAAGGGCAGCAGCAGCGCCTTGGGATAGCGCGCCCGCCGGGCCATGACGATCATCGCCAGGATCGAAAGAACATAGGGCAGCATCAGGAAGAACTGA
>JANQGU010000351.1 GCA_028282935.1 Kiloniellales bacterium | reverse complement strand
GTCTGTGGTACTCGACAAGTGGCGCAAGAAAAGAAAGACTGGATGGGTCTTCGAAGGGAGGAACAAGAAAAATGAAACTGCAGACCAAAGTCTTCTCGGCCGTGGTCGCTGGGACCGTCCTGGCCGCCGCCGCGGCATCGGCGCAGGACATGATCTTCTGGCGCATCGGTACCGGCAGCGCGGGCGGGACCTACTTCCCGATCGGCGGCGTCATCGCCAACGCCATCTCCAATCCGCCGGGCTCTCGGCCCTGCGACAAGGGCGGCAGCTGCGGCGTGCCGGGCCTGGTCGCCATCGCCCAGTCGACCAACGCCTCGGCGCACAACGTGACGGCGATCGAAGCCGGCCAGATGGAGGCCGGGCTGACTGGCGCGGCGACGCTCTACCAGGCCTATCACGGCGTCGGCAAGTTCGAGGGCAACAAGAAGGGCAAGCTGCGGGTCATCGCCAACCTCTTCCCCGAGGACATGCACCTGGTGCTGCCCAAGGGCGGCAAGCTGGCCTCGCTGAAGGACCTCAAGGGCAAGCGCGTGGGCATCGCCCAGGCCGGCTCCGGCACCCAGATCGCGGTCATGATGATCCTCGAGGACCAGGGCATCACCCGCGACGACATCGAGGAGGCCGAGCTCAACAACTCGCAGAGCGCCGAGCGCATCGCGGACGGCCAGCTCGACGCCTATTTCTACGCCGCCGGGACGCCGGTCGCGGCCATGGTGCAGCTGTCCACCACCAAGGGCATGGACCTCTACTCCTTCTCCGACGACGAGGTGACGGCGGTGAACAAGATCCTGCCCTACTACGTACCGTCCAAGATCGACGCCGGCACCTACGAAGGCATCGGCTACGACGTCAACACCGTGGCCGTGCAGGGCATCCTGGTGACCTCGGCGGAGCAGCCGGACGACCTGATCTACGAGATCACCAAGGCGATGTGGAACGACAATTCGCGCAAGCTGCTGGACAACGGCCATGCCAAGGGCAAGGTGATCCGGCCTGAGACGGCCCTCAAGGGCATCGCCGGGCTGGAGGTCCCGCTGCACGCGGGTGCGGAGAAGTTCTACAAGGAAGCCGGCCTGCTGAAGTAGAAGGCGGGCGGGACAGGGCTTCGGGCGGCCGGCGGCGCCAAGCGGTGTCGCCGGCCCGTCCGCCCTGCGCCGGCCGGCGACCATGACCGACAGCAGCGAAAAACTCGACGTCGCGGCCGCCGAAGAGCTGGAGCGGCGCTACGACAGCGGCCTTTCCCTGCGGGCCCGCGGCCCGCTGCTGGGCAAGGTCCTCTTCGTCTTCGCCATCGTCTATGCGCTCTACCACTACCTGACCGCGGGCTTCGGACTGCCGGTCGACTTCTGGCACATGGGCCTGCACCTGGCCGGGCTCTTCATCCTGATCTTCACCAGCTTCCCGATCCTGGCGCTGGAGGGCGCCAAGGACCTCAAGCCGCGCAGCCTTTGGCGGCCCGGCAACGTGCCGCTCTACGACTGGCTCTTCGCCCTGCTGGGCGTCCTGGCCGCGCTCTACCTCGGCTTCTCCTGGTACGGCCTGGACTTCGAGGTCCTGGGCTGGTCCTTCCAGCTCAAGGAGCAGGCGCTGCGCCAGGGTGATCCGGCGGCCTCGGACATCTTCTTCGGCACCATCCTGGTGGTCCTGGTGCTGGAGATCGCCCGGCGGGCGCTCGGCATCGTGCTGCCGCTGATCATCCTGGTCTTCGTCGCCTACGCCTTGCTGGGACCGCACCTGCCGATCCAGATCCTCAAGCATCCCGGGGTCGACTGGCGGCAGTTCATCAACAACATGTACTTCCCCCAGGAGGGCATCTTCGGGGTCACCCTCTGGGTGGTCTCGACCATCGTCTTCCACTTCGTGCTCTTCGGGGTCATCGCCCAGCGCATGGGCCTGGGCCAGTTCTTCATCGACAACGCCATGATCCTGGCCGGGCGCTACACCGGCGGGCCGGCCAAGGTCAGCGTGATCTCCTCGGCCTTCTTCGGGACCATCTCCGGCTCCTCCATCGCCAACACGGTCTCGACCGGCTCGCTGACCATCCCCAACATGAAGCGCCTGGGCTATCCCGGGCATTTCGCCGGCGGGGTCGAGGCGGCGGCCAGCGCCGGCGGCCAGATCACCCCGCCGATCATGGGCGCGGCCGCCTTCATCATGGCCGAGTTCCTGGAGATGCCCTACACCCAGATCGTCGCGGCGGCGGTGGTGCCGGCCCTGATGCACTACGTCGGGGTCATCTCGATCGTCCACTTCCAGGCCAAGCGCCTGGGCCTCAAGGGCTACGGCCGGGACAAGCTGCCGCAGTTCAAGAAGGTCTGGCGCGAGGGCTGGCCGACGGTGCTGCCGCTGATCGCGCTGATCTACGTCCTCTTCAGCGGCTACACGCCCTACATGGCGGCCTTCACCGGGATCACGCTCTGCATCATCGTCGGCTTCACCAGCGTCCAGAAGCCGCTGACCCTGGCCATCCCGGCGGCGGCCCTGGCCTTCGTGCTCTGGAAGACCCTGAGCGGGGTCTTCTCGCCGCTGCTCTGCGCCATACTGATCCTGTGCATCGTCATCGGCGTGCTGAACAAGCGGCCGCGCCAGTCCTTCGGCGAGCTGACCGCGAGCCTGCACGTCGGCGTGCAGTACGCCCTCGCGGTCGGCGCCGCGGCCTCGGCCGTGGGCATCGTGGTCGGGGTGATCAACACCACCGGCATCGGCTTCCGCCTCGGCTTCATGGTCACCAACGGCGCCAAGGAGATGGCCGAGATCGTAGCCCCGCTCTTCTCGCTGATCCCCAGCGAGGCCTTCTCCCTGCCGTCGATCCAGCTCTTCCTGTCGCTGGTCCTGGTCGCCATGGCCTGCATCCTGATGGGCGCCGGCCTGCCGACCACGGCGCTCTACATCATGCTGGCCTCGGTGGCGCAGCCGGCCCTGGCCCAGCTCGGCGTGCCGGCCCTGGCCTCGCACATGTTCGTGCTCTACTACGGCGTCATCTCGGAGATCACGCCGCCGGTCTGCGCCTCGGCCTACGCGGCCGCCGGCATCGCCGGGGCCAATCCCTTCCGCACCGGCATCTCGGCCTTCACCCTGGGCATCGGCAAGCTGATGGTGCCCATGGTCTTCGTCTACGCGCCGACCATGCTGATCGTCCTGCCGGAGCACTTCACCCTGATCAGCTTCCTGCAGGTCTCGCTGACCTGCGCCCTTGGGATCTTCGCCATCGCCACCGCGGTCACCGGCTTCTTCCTGTCGAACCTGGGCGCGCTCAGCCGCATCGTCATGGCGGTCGCGGGTCTCTTCCTGGTCGCGCCCAGCCTGAACTCCGACCTCCTGGCCGTCGCGATCGCCGCGCCCGTGCTGCTGCTGCAGGTGCTCTCGCGGCGCCGCGCCGGGCCGGAGACGGCGGCGGCCGACTGAGGTGACGGCGCCGCTCGGCAGGCTGGACAGCTTTCCCCGGGCCGCGCTCGGGCACCTGCCGACGCCTCTGGAGGCGCTGCCCAACCTCAGCGCCGACCTCGGGCGGCAGCTCTTCGTCAAGCGCGACGACTGCAGCGGCCTGGCCCTGGGCGGCAACAAGGTCCGCCAGCTCGAGTTCTACCTGGGCGAGGCCCTGGCGCAGCGGGCCGACACGGTCCTGATCACCGGCGCGGTGCAGTCGAACTTCGTGCGCCTGGCCGCGGCCGCGGCCTGCAAGCTGGGCCTGGCCTGCGAGGTCCAACTCGAGGAGCGCGTGCCGGGCAAGGGCGAGACCTACCGCCGATCCGGCAACGTGCTGCTGGACCGGATGTTCGGCGCCAGGATCCACTCCTATCCCGAGGGCGAGGACGAGGCCGGCGCCGACCGCCGGATCAACGAGATCGCCGAGGCGCTGAGGGCCGAGGGGCGGCGGCCCTACGTGATCCCCCTGGCGCCCGGCCATCCGCCGCTTGGGGCGCTGGGCTACGTCGCGGCGGCGCGGGAGCTGCTGGCGCAGTGCGCGGCGGCCGGGCTCGGCTTCGACGAGATCGTCGTGGCCTCGGGCAGCGGCCATACCCATGCCGGCCTGCTCTTCGGCCTGCGCGCCCTGGGCTGCGCGCTGCCGGTCACCGGCATCTGCGTGCGCCGCCCCGCCGAGGTGCAGCGCCCGCGCATAGAAAGCCGCTGCCGTGAGATCGCCGAGCTGATCGGCGCGCCGAACCCCGTCGCCGCGGCGGACGTCGTTCTCGACGACCAGGACCTGGCGCCCGGCTACGGCCGGCTCAACCCCGCGCTGCGCGAGGCGGTCGCCCTGGCGGCGCGGCGGGAGGGCCTGCTGCTGGACCCCGTCTACACCGGCCGCTCCTTCGCCAGCCTGCTGCGGCGCGCGGCCGCCCTGGCCGAAGGCGCCAGGCTGCTCTTTCTTCACACCGGCGGCACGCCGGCGATCTTCGCCTATCAAGAGGACCTCGGCGGCGGGGCTTAGCCAGGCGGGCCTGCAGGCCCCGCCAGGCGATGGCGGCGGGCGGCGCGTCGTCTGCCGTCTCTAGTTATTTTTAGTTAAGCCCTAATTGGTATTTTCCCGTCATGAGGGATTTGATGGGACTGGGAACAGGAAACCCCGACTTGGCCGGCTGGCGCGGCTTGCTGCCTGCCGTCTGCGTGCTGCTGATCGGCCTGTCCTTCCTCGCCGGCCTTGCGGCCTCGCCCAAGGAATGGCGCGGACAACTGGCCCTGGTCTTCTCGCCGAAGGCGACCGCGGCCGAGATCGTGACCGCGGTGGCCGCCATGGACGCCCGCCTGGTGCGCAGCGGCGGGCTCGGCAACTTGGTGGTGGTCAGCTTCGACCGCGAGACCTCCTACGCGGATCTCCGCCGGCATGGGGCCTGGCTCGCCTTGGATCCGGTCCTGCTGGGCGCCTGTTCCCTTCTGACAGCGGAACCATCGCCCGAGGGATGAGCCTTCGGCAGAAAGACACGGGACACCAGAAAGACATGGGGGCACGAAGAGAAGAGATGACGATCCTTGACCAGATTCGGCGCAGCGTCGCCGGCTACTTGGCCGCCTTCATCGGCCTGCACGTCTTCATCGTTGCCGGCGTCGCGCTGCTTCTGGGCGTCGACTGGATGCTTCCGACCCTCGGCGCGGCCTTGCTCGCCGGGGCGACCTTCGTTGCCTGGCGATACGATGGGGGCGGGGAGCAAAGCCGCCATGTCAGCGCCGTCGCCCTGATGCTGATCGTGGGCCTGCTGGTCTACCTGTTCCGCGGGCATGCCTGGCAGATCGACGTCCACATGTACTTCTTCGCCTGCCTGGCGATCCTCGCGGCCTACTGCGACTGGCGGGCGATCGCCCTGGGCACCGTCACCGTGGCCTTGCATCACCTGATCTTGAACTTTGCCTTGCCGGCCGCGGTCTTTCCGGACGGCGCCGACTTTTCCCGGGTCGCGCTGCACGCCGTTGTCGTGCTGCTCGAAGCGGCGACGCTGATCTGGCTGTCCGCCAAGCTGGCCGCGGCCTTCCGGCAGTCCGAAGCGGCCGTCGAGACGGCGCGTCAGGCCGAGCGGGAAACGGCCCGTCTCGGCGAGGAGCGGCAGCAGGCGGAGCTCCTTGCCGCCGAGGACAAGCGTCGGAGCCTGGCGATGCTGGCCGAGAACCTGGAAAGCGAGGTCGGCCAGGCGGTCGAGGCGATCACGGAACGGGTCTCGCAGCTCAGGCAGCGCGCCCAGGGGATGTCGGACTCGGCCCAGGGGTCCCGGGCCCAAAGCGAGACCGCGGGCGCGCGCACCGAGGCGGCGACCGCCAACACGGAGACGGTCGCCTCGGCGACCCTGGAGCTCAGCGCCTCGATCACCGAGATCGCCAAGCAGATGTCCCATTCGCGCAAGGTCTCGGACGCGGCGGTCCGGACCGCGGAGACGACCGACGCGACGGTGCAGGACCTGGTCGCCGCTGCCGAGAAGATCGGCCAGGTCACCGGCCTCATCTCGGAGATCGCCGAGCAGACCAATCTCCTGGCCTTGAATGCGACGATCGAGGCGGCACGCGCGGGCGAGGCCGGCAAGGGCTTCGCCGTGGTCGCGTCCGAGGTCAAGTCGCTGGCCAATCAGACCGCCAAGGCCACGGACGAGATCTCGCAGGAGATCAACAACATGCAGTCGGTGTCCTCGGGCGCCGCCAGGGCGATCGGCGAAATCGTGACGACGATCCAGGAGATGCGGGAGGTCTCGACCACCATCGCCACCGCCGTGGACGAGCAGTCCGCCGCGGTCCAGGAGATCGAGCGGAGCACGAACCTTGCCGCGGAGGGGACCAGGGAGGCCGGCCAGGAGGTCAAGGCGCTCGGTGACTCGGTCGCGACCACCGAGGCGGCGGCTCAGGACATTGCCGATGCCGCCGAGAGCGTCCACCGGGACGTTCAGGGCCTCAACGGCGAGGTCGCCAAGTTCCTGACCCAGGTCCGCGCGTCCTGACCGCGTCGGCGCTTGCGCCGGGCCGGAGAGCGTCGGGCGCCCGGGGCTGTCCGAGGCGCCCGAAGACGACGGCCCGCGTGCTGAAAGCCGCCGAAGGGCAGGGGTCGCTCAGCCGCCCTCGCTCTCCGAGGCGACCTCGTGGTTGGCCAGGATCTCCAGGGCCCGGACGATGGCCGAGTGGTCCCAGCCGGCGCCGCCGTTGGCGCTGCAGGCATTGAAGAGCTCTTGCGCGTTGGCGGTGTTGGGCAGGCTGACGCCCAGGGACTTGGCGCCCTGCAGGGCCAGGTTGAGGTCCTTCTGGTGCAGCTCGATCCGGAAGCCCGGGTCGAAGGTGCGCTTGTACATGCGCTCGCCGTGGACCTCGAGGATGCGCGAGGAGGCGAGGCCGCCCATCAGGGCCTGGCGTACCTTGGCGGGATCGGCGCCGGCCTTGGAGGCGAAGACCATGGCCTCGGCCACGGCCTCGATGGTCAGCGCGACGACGATCTGGTTGGCGACCTTGGCGGTCTGGCCGACGCCCGTGCCGCCGACCAGGGTGATGTTCTTGCCCATCAGCTCGAAGATCGGCGTGGCGCGCTCGAAGGCCGCCGGCTTGCCGCCGACCATGATGGTCAGGGAGGCGGCCTTGGCGCCGACCTCGCCGCCGGAGACCGGGGCGTCGAGATAGTCGCAGCCCAGCGCCTCGATCCTGGCCGCGAAGTCCTTGGTCGCGATCGGCGAGATCGAGCTCATGTCGATGACCAGCTTGCCGCCCGACAGGCCCTCGGCGACGCCCTTCTCGCCGAAGAGCACGGCTTCGACCTGCGGCGTGTCGGGCACCATGACGATGACCACCTCGGCCGCCGCCGCCACCTCCTGGGCCGAATCAACCAGAACCAGGCCCTTGTCGAGAAGCTCCTGGGCCGGCGGCGTGCGGTGGCTGGCCGTGATGACCTCGTGGCCGCCGTCGATGAGATGCCCCGCCATGGGCCGCCCCATGATCCCGAGGCCGATGAATCCGATCTTTGCCATGTTACTGCTTCCCTCCAATTGTCATGCCCTGGTGCGCGGTGTTTTTCCGTTTCCCACACGCTGTCATGCCCGGACTTGACCCGGGCATCCATCGCGACGCCGGCACCATGGATGCCCGGGTCAAGCCCGGGCATGACATCTCGGTAGTGGTGCCGGGGTGCTTCACTATCCGGCCCTGGCCTGCCTCCTCAGGCCGCGGCCTGGCCGCCGTTCCGGTAGGGCGCGAACCAGCCCAGTCCCTCGGCCGTGGTCGTCGCCGGCTTGTACTCGCAGCCGATCCAGCCGCTGTAGCCGATCCGGTCCAGATGGGCGAAGAGGAAGGGATAGTTGATCTCCCCCGTGCCCGGCTCGTGGCGGCCCGGCGTGTCGGCCAGCTGCAGGTGCGCGATCTTGTCCAGCTTGGCCTCGAGGGTCGGGGCCAGGTCGCCCTCCATGATCTGCATGTGATAGATGTCGTACTGGAAGAAGAGGTTGTCCGAGCCGACCTCCTCGATGATCTCCAGCGCCTGGTCCGAGGTGTTGAGGTAGAAGCCCGGGATGTCGCGGGTGTTGATCGCCTCGATCAGCAGCCGGATCCCGGCTCCGCCGGTCCTGTCGGCCGCGAAGCGCAGGTTCTCGACGTAGGTCTTGCGCAGGACCGCCGGATCGACACCCTCCGGGGCGAGGCCGGCCATGCAGTGAAGCTGCTCGCAGCCCAGCGCCCTGGCGTAGTCGATGGCGGTCTCGACCCCGGCGCGGAACTCGTCGCGGCGCTCGGGCAGGATGGCGATGCCGCGCTCGCCGGCGTCCCAGTCGCCCGGCGGCATGTTGAAGAGGACCTGGGTCAGGCCGCTGTCGGACAGCCGCTCGGCCAGCTCCGCCTTGTCCCAGGCGTAGGGAAAGAGGTACTCGACCCCCGTAAAGCCGGCCTCGGCGGCGGCGGCGAAACGGTCGAGGAACTCGACTTCGTTGAACATCATCGACAGGTTGGCCGCGAACTTGGGCATCTGCCTCTCTCCTCCT
>JANQGU010000254.1 GCA_028282935.1 Kiloniellales bacterium | reverse complement strand
CCAATTTCAACCCCCGAGTTGTAAGGCCTTCCTGGCACTTCCGTTGCTCTGGAAGGCAGCCCTGACGTCATCGAACGCCCGCAAGCTAGATCAAACTGCATTCAATTGGAACCGATTGAACGCAGATAACTCGATCTATTTCATACAGGTAGAGCAGCTTATCTGCGTTCAAATGAACGCAGGCTGCTCTAGCCGATGTCGCCACTCAATTGAACCGATTCGCGTGAATTGGTTCCAACATCAGATCCTGAAGTCGTGGTTGATCATCCTGTAGAGCCCGTCGAACTGGCGCCGGTCGGCGGCGATCTCGACCCGTGATCCCGCGCTCGCTTGCGCTTGGGCCCAGGCGGCGCGCGCCGCGTAGGGTGCCGAGCGCGGCGGCGGCAGCGGCCGGCGCCGGCGCTGCCGGCCGACGCCCCTTGGAATGTCGAAGCCGCGCGCCGCCAGGTCCTCGGCGAAGGCCTGCTGGTTGTGCTGCTGCCCGACGATCTCCGCGGAATCGAGGAAGGCGGCGGCGATCTCGTCCAGGGTCAGGTCGTGCGGCGAGAGCCCCAGCCAGGTCAGCGCGACCATTTGGCCCAGGGTGTCGCGGGCCTCCCGCAAGGCATCGACGAAGGCGTCCTCGTGGTGCAGCAGGGCGTCGCCGGAACGGCTCTGCAGCTCGGCCAGGCTGGCCTCGACGTCCGCGCGGGTCCAGTTGCGCGCGTCCCAGGCGGGATCGATCACCCCGCGCCGGACCAGGCCGTCCTGATAGATCTCGATCAGGGCGTCGAAGACCGCCCCGGTCAGCGGCTGGGAGAGGTCGTGGGCCTTGCGGCCCTCGCCGCTGGGATCGTGCCATTCGCCGTCGGTGCCGAGCGTCAGTCCGTCGAGGTCCTGCAGGTGGGCCTCGTTGCTGGCGACGCGGATCTGCTCGGTGGCGGAGAGCTCGCCGATCCGGTTGAGCCAGTTCAGGACGTAGAGGTTGCCGCCGGTCTGCCGGATCAGGTCGTCGAGCACGGCCTCGAAGTGCAGCGCCGAGATCAGGGCGATCACGTCCGAGACGGACTCGTGGTAGGCCAGGAAGTCGCCGGTCAGGGTGTCGAGGTTGGGCAGCCCGAGCTCGGAGAACAGCACGGTGTGGCCGACCTCGTGGGCCAGGACGTCGAAGTTGAGGGCGAAGGGCTGGTAGTCCCCGGCCCGGTTGACCCGGCCGCCGGTCTCGATGAAGCCGACCCCGGCGTGGGCGTTGTCCCAGTCCACCTCGGGCACCAGCTCGACCTGGAACTCGGCCCGCGGGTCGTACCACCAGATCGGGCGGCCGAGGTAGCCTTCCCAGATGTCGAGCACGAAGCGCACCGAGCCGTACATATGCGCCGAGAGGAAGGCGCGGTCGCTGGTCGGGATGTGATCGAAGTGGCCGTCGGGCCCAGGCAGGGCAGGGGGCAGGGTCGGCCCGCGATAGGGCGGGCCGTAGTCGTCCTCGTAGTGATGCCGCTTGTCGAAGGCATCGACCACGTACATGACCCGGTCCGCGGGCCCCGCGGCGATCGCCCCCGGCGGCGGCGAGACCTCGACCACCTCGGGTTCCTCGAAGCCCGCGAGGTCCGGGGACTGCGGGTAGAGGCGGAAGCGGGTGCCGCCGCGCCGGCCGTTCATGGCTCCTCTCCCTTCGGCGACTCCGAATCTTCGGCCTCGCGGCCGCAGAGTGCCAGGTAGCGGTGCTCGCGCGCCAGGGCCTCGGCAAGGACCTCGGGGTCCTCGCAGCCGAGGCTGCGCGCGAAGGCGGCCGGGTCGAGCGGCGCCGTGCGGCCCAGACGCTCCTCGAAGAACCAGTCGATCAAGGCCGCCGCATCCCAGGACCCGCGACCCGGGCCGCCCGCGCCGGACAGGCGCTCGGCCTTGTCGCGGGCCCGCTCCGCCAGGGCCGGAAAACGGCCGTCGAGGCGCAGGATGTCGAGGATCGCAGCCTCGACCGCGGCCTGGTCGTTCGAGGCGGCGGCTTCCAGGCTGGCCTCGGCCTCGATCAGCTGATCGAAGCCGCGGCCGTCCAGGCCGGCCGCCCGGGCCCAGCCTTCGAGGCTGCTGCGCGTCCAGAGCCCGTGGCGCTGGCGCAGGCCGTCGAGGGCCTGGCGCCTGTCGGCCGCGGTCGGGTCGCGCGGTGCCGTCCCGCGCAGGGCCGCCGCGCGCATCATCGCGAGCCGGCGGGTTTCGGCGAAGCCCTGCGGGTCGAGCCGCAGCTCCTCCAGCACCAGGGCCTCCAGCGTCTCCGGCTCCCGGGGCGCGCTGCGCTCGGCCGCCTCGACGAACTGGGCCCAGAGGGTCGTGCGCTCGAAGCTGAAGGCCTGCTCCGGGGCCTCCGGCGCCGCGGCCTCGGGGCCGGCCAGATGGCGCAGCAGCTCCAGGGCGTCGTCGCGCTTCTGCGCGCGCCGGCCTTCCGGCAGCCAGGCCGCCAGGCCTTCGATCTCGCGCGGGTCGATCTCCGCCGCTGCGCCCAGCGCGTCCAGCAGGTCCCAGCGCCGCTCCCGGTAGTTCAGGTCCTTGAAGGCGGCGGCCAGGGCGCGGCGGCTGTCCGGCGCGATCACCCCGGCTTCGTCGGCGGCGGCCAGGGTCGCGCGGATGTCGACCATCGCCTCGGACAGGCCGGGGTAGCCCATCTCGGCCGGGCCGTGGATCACCGCCACCTCGTCGTCGTCCTCGAAGACCTCCTCCAGGTCGGGCGGGAAGGCGCCGTCGCGGAAGGCGCGGTAGATCCTGCCGTGGCCCCGCATCCCGTAGAGGTCGAGTTCGGCGGCACGCAGGGCGCCCATGCTGGCGGCGCCGTGGACCGGGATTCCCTGGTCCAGGGCCCAGAGGATCTCCTTGTGCCAGACCGAGGGCACCTCGTGGAAGTAGCCGTCGATCACCGCGATCGCGCTGGGCCGGCGGTCGCGCAGCAGGCGGTAGACGTCGCCCTGGCGGACCGGCGGCAGGTAGTCGGCGGCCAGGACGCCGCGCGCCGTCTCGACCGGCAGGCTCGGGCCCAGGAAGACCGCCACGGTCGTGGTGCCGGAGGTCATGGCGCCAGACCCTTCTCGTGGGCCCGGCGGCCGGGCAGGTAGTCGCTGTCCGGGCCGGGGAAGGCGCCCTCGAGGCCGGGCACGACCATCCTGGCGACCGGGATCCCGATCTCCGGCTTGGTCAGGTCGAGGCGCAGCACCTGCCGCAGCCCGAGGTCCCGCAGCCGCTCCAGCAATCCCTGGATATCCGCCTCGATCGAGGCGCCGGCGAAATCGGGCGCGGCCCCGTAGTCCCGCCGCGGCGCCGTGGCCAGCCAATCGCGGGCGGCGGCCTGGCGCGCCGAGCGGGCGGTCTGCCCGTAGGAGTCCGGCGCGAAGTCGTCCCGCGAGCCGGCGATCCGGGTGGTCCGCGACTGCGCCGCCTCGCTGAGGGCGCGCAGCAAGGCGATCTCGCGCGCGGGATGACAGCCGGCGCCCAGCTCCGGCTCGGTCCCGCCGCCGTCGCGGTCGACGGCGACACAGCAGAAGGCGGCGACGCCGGCGTCCGAGGTCACCTCCCAAAGGCCGATCTCGACGCCGCTGCGCGCGAAGCGGTCGAGCAGCTCTCGCGCCGCCTCGGCGTCGATGCTGTCCAGGTGGACCCGGGTCCGGGCCCGCGCCGCCGGCCCCTCCAGGCGCCAGAGCGCCATGGCGTCGCGCTCGATCAGCTCGCAGAGCCCGTGCAGCACCGCCTCGTCCAGCAGGTTGCCCGAGGCCAGACCGTTGGTGTTGGCGGCGAAGGCGTAGCTGCCGGGCGGCTGGGGCAGGGTGTAGTTGGTCGAGACCATCTCGAAGGGCAGCCAGAGCGGCCGGCCGGCCATCAGGTCCTGGCCCTCGATCCAGAGGATCGGCTGCAGGGGGTCGAAGCGGCCCAGCCGCGACCGCGGCAGGCCCTCGACGTCGATCAGCGCGCAGTCGCGGGCGAGCTCGCTCTGGCTGGCCAGCTTCAGTGGCTGGGTGATGCGCTCGGCGTGGAAGGACTCCGCCGCCTCCATGAAGGCCGAGACCTTGGCCTCCTCGCGGGTCGTGCCCTTGCCCTGGGAAACGGCGATCGAGCGCGACAGCGGTCGGCAGGCCATGTAGACGGGGATGCCGAGGACGTCGAGGCCGGTGACGTTGGCGAGGCGGGTGATGCCCATTTCCCGGCGCAGCGGCAGGAACCTCTCGAGGGTCTCCGCCGGCGACAAGGCGCGGTGGGTCCCGCCGCGGTAGCGCTTGGCCGAGCTCGCCGCTTCCGCGGCGCCGTCCAACTGCCTCTCGGACCCGGTCTCGGCGCCGGTCTTGGCCAAGGCGACGGGCTTGGAGTCGGCCGGCACGGATCAGGCCCCGTTCCGCCGGTCGGTCTTGCGCCCGGTCTTGCCGATCTGGGACCGGGCGGCGGCGTGCTCCGGGGTGTCGACCAGCTCGGGCTGATCGATCCAGGGCTCCAGGATCGACTGCACCTCCGCCGCCGCGCCCTCGGCGGTCAGAGCCTTCGCCAGGCTGACCGAAGCGCGCAGGACCAGCATGCGCGCGCCCTGGTGCCGTGCCAGGTCGAGGGCTTCGCGGTAGGCGGCGATCGCCGGCGCGGGATCCTTCGGGCTGCGTTCCTCGAGCAGCAGGCCGCGCCGCCGCCGCATCTCGGGCGCCCAGATCTTCAGGCCGGCGCGCTCGAACTCCCGCTCCGTCGCCCGGACCTCTTCCAGGGCCTGGTCGTGACGGCCGTTCAGGGCCAGGACCTCGGCGTACATGTCGTAGTAGATCGGAAAGTCCTCGCTGGTGCCGATCTCCTTCTGCCGCTTCAGGCCCGCCTCCAGCTCCTCCAGCCCATCCGCCGGCTCGTCGAGGATCGCCTTCGCCCAGCCGCGATAGACCAGGGCCTTGGCCCGGTGATCGCTGAAGCCCTGATCCTCGGCGAAGGCGATCATGCCGTCGGCGTGGCGCAGGACCTCGCGGGCATCGCGCCGGTAGAGACGGTGGGTCAGGGCGATGTCCTTCAGGTGCATCGAGCTGCCGACGTGCTCCAAGGTCTGGGCCCAGGTCACCGCGCGCTGCTCCGCCTCCAGCGCGGCCTCCGGGCGGCCCAGCAGCCAGGCCACCAGGGCCTGCTCGCCGTGGCCGCAGACCTTGGCGTCGTGGTTGCCGTAGAGGGTCGCGTGGCTGCGGTAGTCGCCGCGTTCGTAGAGCTTGAGGCCCCGCTCGATATGCTCCTGGCAGCCCGAGAAGTCGCCGCGGTTGAAGTGGCTCGCCCACTGGCAATGGTGCGCCTGCAGCAGCAGCTCCTCGTCGCTGTGCGCCATCGCGCGCTTGAGCAGCTCGTCGGCGCGGTGGTTCATCTGATGGAAGTCGCGCGACAGCCGCCACCAGCCCCAGTAGATCGGAAAGTGATCCTGGGCCTCCGGCAGCTCGTGGCAGATGTCGTAGCCTTCCGCGTAGACCTTCTGTGCCTCCGCCGAGCCGGGTCCGTGAAGAGAGATGCTGGCCGGGCCGAGCAGGTTCAGGATCTGCAGCTTGAGCTGGCGCAGGTGGTCGTTCGCCGGTAGCTGCTCCAGGGCCTCCAGGCCGCGCTGCAGGTGGTTGGCCGCCTCGACGATGGCGGACTGGGCGACGCCCCGCCGTCCGGCCTGGAGCCAAAGCTCGACCGCGCGCTCCGGCTTGCCCGCCTCGGTGACGTGCTGGGCCAGCAGGTCGGGGCGCTCCTCGGCGATGCCGGGGGTGATCGCCTCCAGGGCCTCGGCGGCGCGGGCGTGCAGGTGCCGCCGGTGCTCGCGCAGGATCGAGCTGTAGGCGGTGTCCTGCACCAGGGCGTGCTTGAAGACGAAGCGCTCGCGGCCGCGATGGTCGACCTGGCGGTGGAGGAGGCCGGCTTCCAGAAGCTGGTTGAGCGCGGAGTCCAGCCAGACCGGCTCGAAGCCCCCGGTCTGGCGCACCAGCTCGCGGGTGAAGGAGCGGCCGAGCACGGCGCCGACCCGGGCGACGCGCTTGGCCGAGCCGACCCGGTCGAGCCGCTCCATGAGGGAGTCGTGGAGCGACACCGGCACCCGCGCCCCGCCGCCGTCGCGCGGCGTCTGGCCGCCGTCGGCGGGCGTCGCGGCGTCGTGCTCGATCACGCTCTTGGTGAACTCCTCGACGAAGAGCGGAATGCCGTCCGTGCGCTCGACGATCTCCGCGACCATGGCCCTGGGCAGGGCCGCGCTGCCGGCGACCTTGCCGATCAGCGCCCGGCTGTCCTCGGGCGGCAGGCGTTCGAGCTCGATGCTCTGGACAGGGTCGAGGTCGTCCCAGATGCCCTCGACGGCGACCCGCGACGTGATCAGGATCAGCACCGGGTGCTGCCCGATCGTCTGCAGGACCCGGTCGAGAAGCTCGGCCGAGGTGGCGTCGAGCCACTGGTAGTCCTCGACCACCATGATGACGGGACGCGCTTCGCTGAGCGCGACCAGCGCGGCGACCATCGCGGCCAGCGTGCGTTCGCGGATCTGCTTGGCGCTGGCGGATCCGGTGCCGTTGTCGACCTCGACCGGCCTGAGCAGCACCGTCATCAGGTCCAGCCATTCCTCCCTTTCGGGCCCGGTCCCGGGAACCACGGGATCCAGCTTGCTCCGGATCGTCGGGCCGTCGTTGTCGCGCTCGATGCCGGCCGAGGTCCGCAGCCACTGGATGATCGGATGCAGCGGGCTGTCCTGGTTGTGCAGCGAGCCGTTGTAGACCTGCAGGGTCGCCTTCTCCTCGACCGTCGACAGGAAGTGCTGGAGCAGGCAGGACTTGCCGATGCCGGGCTCGCCGGTGAGCAGGATCGCCTGGCCGTGACCCTTCAGCACCTTCTGCCAGCAGCGCCGCATGGCCTTGAGCGGCTCGCGGCGGCCGGTGAAGGCGGTCTGGCGCATCTGTCCCAGGGCCGCCGCGAGGTCGCGCCGCTTGGCCTCGCCGGTCAGGCCCCAGGCGCGGACCGGCCGCGAGATTCCGGCCAGGGTCTGCTCGCCGAGGTCCTCGAAGTCGAAGGACGACTGGGTCAGGCGATAGGTGACGTCGGCCACGACGATCTGGTCCGGGGCGGCGATGCCCTGAAGCCGCGCCGCCAGGTTCGGGGCGACGCCGATGGCCGGCTGCTCGATCTTGGGGCCCGACCTGAGAAGGTCGCCGACGACGACCACGCCCGAGGCGATGCCGATCCGGATCTGCAGCTTGATGCCCCCGGGCAGCTTCAGCCTCGGGATCTCCTCCATGATCTTCAGCGCCGCGCGCAGGGCCTGCTCGGGTGCCGCCTCGTGCGCCATCGGGAAGCCGAAGTAGACCAGGATGCCGTCGCCGAGGTAGCGCGCCACATAGCCGTCGTAGCCGATGACGATCGAGGTGCAGCAGTCCTGGTAGCTCTGCACGATGTGCAGGAGGTCCTCCGGCTCCAGCTTCTCGGACAGGGCCGTGGAGCCGACCATGTCGCAGAACATGACGGTCAGGTGGCGCCGGTCGGCGGCGACCTGTGCCGGTTCGGGCTCGGGGCTGGGAGGGCTGCTCGGCTGCGGCGCGGCGCTCAGGGCCTGCACGGCGCGCAGGAAGCGCTTGCGCTGGCCGAGCGTCAGTCCGATCTCGCGCAAGTCCGCCTCGGTGAGGTCGGACACGATGTCCAGATCTATGTCGCGCTCTTCGAAGCTCCCTACGAGCGCGTCCAGACCGATCGCCCTCAACCAGTCCCCAATGGGCATCGGACACTCCCTGTCACCCGGCCTGTCCCTTTCGGTCAGCCCGGTGCCTCCGTTACCGCTAACTGCTTGCCCGCAGACCAACTCGAATTAGCGCAGGCCCTCTATAGCAATCATTGCGCTAGAATTCACGCCTCAATACTCCCTTAGTACTAGACGCCGATTCCGCAGTTCGACTGTGCGCTTTAGCACTCCTGTCATGCCAAGGTTTCGGCCGGCGCCCGGCCGGCAAGGCGAAGGCCCCGGATACCCCCGGGGAGACGGGTGGCGGGCCTTGGGTCAGGTCCGGCCGAGCCGCGGCAGCAGCGCTTCGAAGACCGCTTCGAACATGGCCGCGGTCAGGCGCCCGGTGTTGGTGTTGTAGCGCGAGCAGTGGTAGCTGTCGGCGAGCAGGAGACCGCCCTCCAGCTCCCCACTCTCCAACTCATGGAGCGCGCCGTGGGCGAAGCGATAGGCGCTCTTCTTGATCCCGAGGGTCTGCAGGACGCTGCCATGGGCGATGGCGCCGAGGGCCAGGATCGCCCGCAGCCGCGGCAGGGCCTGGATCTCGGTCTTCAGGAAGGGCTGGCAGGTGCGGATCTCTTGCGTCGTCGGCTTGTTCTCGGGCGGCACGCAGCGCACCGCGTTGGTCACCCGGCAGCCGAGCAGCTCGAGCCCGTCGTCGGGACGGCGGTCGTAGCCGCCCCGGGAGAGGCCGAACTTGTCGAGGGTGGCGTAGAGCAGGTCGCCGGCATAGTCGCCGGTGAAGGGACGTCCGGTCTGATTGGCGCCCTTGAGGCCCGGCGCGAGGCCGACGATCAGCAGCGGGGCATCGACGGGACCGAAGGACGGCACCGGCGCGTTGTGGAAGGCCGGATAGCGCTCTGCGTTGTCCCGGCGAAAGGCCAGCAGACGCTCGCAGAGACGGCAGTCCGCCGGCGGCGCGGCCGGTTCCTCGAAGCTCATGACCGGGCCGGCGGGTCAGGCGGTGCCGGTCTCGTAGTATTCGTCGTCCAGGTCGCCGTCGATGTCCGGGTCGTCGACCTCCTCGATGACCGCGTCGCGCGGGCCGCGGCCGCGCCGATAGCCGCGGTCGTCGCCTCCTGCGTGCTGTCGGGAGACCTGCTCCTCCAGGTCGGAGATGTCGACGAAGGTGTCGGCCTGGCGGCGCAGTTCGTCGGCCACCATGGGCGGCTGCGAGCGGATGGTCGAGACCACGGTCACGCGCACGCCCTTGCGCTGGACCGCCTCGACCAGGCTGCGGAAGTCGCCGTCGCCGGAGAAGATCACCACGTGGCTGACGTGCTCGGCCATCTCCATGACGTCGACCGCCAGCTCGATGTCCATGTTGCCCTTGATCTTGCGACGTCCCGAGGCGTCGGTGAACTCCTTGGTCGGCTTCGTGACCATGCTGTAGCCGTTATAGTCGAGCCAGTCGATCAGCGGGCGGATCGGAGAATACTCCTGGTCCTCGACCAAGGCGGTGTAATAGAAAGCGCGAACCAGGCTGCACTCCTTCGCGAAGAGCTCCAGCAGCCGCTTGTAGTCGACGTCGAAGCCCAGAGACCGCGCCGTTGCGTAGAGGTTGGCACCGTCAATGAAGAGCGCGACCCGTTCCTGCGGGTAGAAATGCATGTCGATCCTTCCTAATAAGCCAGCCAGCCTAAGCCAATAGGTATAAAACTATAGCTGTCGACAAAATCCTAGAAATCACATGAGGAATCGACAGCCGGTTTCTTGAACTTAATGATTAATGTCTTTCTCGCAAGGATTTATCAGTGGTGGAGCAGGAATTTGTCCTGATCGGACTGGGGGCTAATCTGGAGCATCCGCGCTACGGCGGGCCGCGGGAGACGCTCGAGGCGGCCCTAAGCTGCTTGGAGTGCTCCGAACTGCGGATCCTGGCCTGTTCGCGCTGGTATCGCAGCGCGCCGGTTCCGGCCTCGGACCAGCCCTGGTTCGTCAACGGCGTCGCGGCGCTGGAGACCGATCTGGATCCGGCGGCCCTGCTGGCCCGCCTGCATGCGCTGGAGGCCGAGTTCGGGCGCCGCCGGGGGCGCCGGAACGCGGCGCGGACCCTGGACCTCGATCTGCTGGACTATCGGGGCCGGATCAGCCGGCCCGGCGAGCAGCCGGAATTGCCGCATCCCCGGCTGGCCGGCCGGGCCTTCGTGCTCCTGCCCCTGGCCGAGGTGGCGCCGGCCTGGCGCCATCCGGTCTCCGGCCGGGACCTGCGGGGGCTGATCGCCGAGCTGCCCGCGGACCAGCGGGCCGAACTTTTGCAAGGGCCGTCCTGAGACCGCGGCAAAAGCAGTCGGAATCCCAGGGATTCCGGGCTTCAATACGCTTGCCTGGCGGGGGCGAGCTTTCTATATTCCAAGTTTCCCGCTCAGATGAGCTTGTTGAACACGTGACGTAGGTGGAGCTTCGCGGCCATGGCGCGCGTTACCGTAGAAGACTGTGTCGTTCGAGTCCCCAACCGCTTCGAGCTGGTGATGCTGGCCGCCCAGCGGGCCCGTGACATTCAGGCGGGATCGCCGCTGTCGATCGAACGAGACAACGACAAGAACCCGGTGGTGGCGCTGCGCGAGATCGCCGACGACACGATCGAGCGCGACCAGCTCATGGAATCCCTGGTGGTCGGGCAGCAGAAGCACGTCGAGATGGACGAGCCCGAGGAGGACCAGCCGGAGTTCGACGCCCTGGAGGGCGAGCTCATGGCGCAGGCGGCCGCCCAGGGCGGCATGCTGCAGGAGCCGCCGGGCGCGGCCAATGCTGAGGACGAAGCCGCGGCGGAAGGCACGGCCCCGCCGGAGGCCGACACCCCGGAGGAGGTTTGATCCGGCGGCCGGCGCTCCTCTTCCCACTGCAAGGCTCGCCGTGCCGTAGGCAACAAGGACTGGCAGGTCCCGCGGCGGCACGACATGATCCGGCAGTTTGAGCTTGTCGAAAAAGTCAGATCCTACGATCCCGGGGCCGACGAAGGGCTTCTGAACCGGGCCTACGTCTTCGCGATGAAGGCGCACGGCAGCCAGACCCGGGCCTCCGGCGACCCCTATTTCTCGCATCCCCTGGAGGTTGCGGGAATCCTCACCGACCTAAAGCTGGACAGCGCCTCGATCGCGACCGCGCTGCTGCACGACATCGTCGAGGACACCGAGGCCTCGGTCTCGGACATCGAGATGCTGTTCGGCGCGGACATCGCCCGCCTGGTCGACGGCGTCACCAAGCTGACCCGCCTGGAGCTGCAGTCCGAGCAGACCAAGCACGCGGAGAACTTCCGCAAGCTTCTGCTGGCGATGTCGGAGGACATCCGGGTCCTCCTGGTCAAGCTCGCGGACCGTCTGCACAACATGCAGACCCTGCACTTCGTCAAGAATCCCGACAAGCGCCGGCGCATCGCCCGCGAGACCATGGACATCTACGCGCCGCTGGCCGAGCGCATCGGCATGCAGCGCTTCAAGGACGAGCTGCAGGACCTCGCCTTCGCCGAGCTCAACTCGGACGCCCGGGAGTCGATCCTGGCGCGGCTGGACTTCCTGCGCGAGCAGGGCGGCGACCTGCTGGAGCGGGTCCGCGAGCAACTGGCCCTGGATCTCGAGGAGGGCGGGGTCGAGGCCCAGGTCTCGGGCCGGGTCAAGTCGCCCTATTCGATCTGGCGCAAGATGGAGCAGCGCAACCTCAGCTTCGAGCAGCTGGCGGACACCGTCGCCTTCCGGGTGGTGGTGCCGACGGTCGGCGACTGCTATCAGGCGCTGGGCGTCCTGCACAGCCGCTACCCGACCGTGCCCGGCCGCTTCAAGGACTACATCTCGACCCCCAAGCCGAACGGCTACCGTTCGCTCCACACCGGCCTGATCGGGCCGGAGCAGCAGCGCATCGAGATCCAGATCCGGACCCGCGAGATGCACGAGATCGCCGAGTTCGGCGTCGCCGCGCACTGGAAGTACAAGCAGGGCGCCCAGATGGTCGACGGCCGCCAGTACCGCTGGGTGCGCGAGCTGCTCGATATCCTGGACCACGCCTCCAACCCCGAGGAGTTCCTTGAGCACACCAAGCTCGAGATGTTCCAGGACCAGGTCTTCTGCTTCACGCCCAAGGGCGATCTGATCGCCCTGCCGAGCGGCGCGACCCCGCTGGACTTCGCCTATGCGGTCCATTCCGAGGTCGGCGATACCTGCGTCGGCGCCAAGGTCAACGGCCGCATGGTGCCGCTGCGCACCAGGCTGGCCAACGGCGACCAGGTCCAGATCGTCACCTCCAAGGCGCAGACCCCTTCGCCCGATTGGGAGAAGTTCGCGGTCACCGGAAAGGCCCGGGCCCGGATCCGCCGTTTCGTCCGGGCCAGGGAGCGGGAGCAGTACATCGAGCTCGGCCGCAACATGCTGGAGAAGGCCTTCCGCCAGGAGCGCCAGGACCTGACCGAGAAGGCCCTGAAGGGCGGCCTGAAGAAGCTCAAGGCGGATTCGGTCCAGGACCTCCACTTCTCGGTCGGCACCGGAAACCTCTCGGCCATGGACGTGGTGCACGCGGTCTATCCCGGCACCAAGGAGCGCAGCGGCTGGCGCAAGGTCGTGTCGATCGGCCGCGCCAAGGCGAAGCGGGACAAGAGTCAGGACCACGCGATCCCGATCAAGGGCCTGATCCCGGGCATGGCGCTGCACTACGCCCACTGCTGCCACCCGCTGCCCGGCGACCGGATCGTCGGCATCGTCACCACCGGCAAGGGGGTCACCGTCCACACCATCGACTGCGACACCCTGCAGACCTTCGCCGAGACGCCGGAGCGCTGGGTCGACCTGGCCTGGGACGTCGACGGCTCCTCGGTGCCTTTCCTCGGCCGGCTGCACGTGGTGGTTGCAAACGAGCCGGGCAGCCTGGGCAACCTCTCCACCGTGATCGGCAAGAACGACGGCAACATCTCGAACCTCAAGATCACCAATCGCTCGATCGACTTCTTCGAGATGCTGATCGACGTCGAGGTAAAGGATCTGAAGCATCTGACCGATATCATGGCCGCCCTGAGGGCGATGTCGGTGATAACCTCCGTCGAGCGGGCGCGGACCTGACCGATGCCGCAGGTTGTGCCACGCGAGACGGGCTGCCGGGAATCTGCCGGGACAGCCGGGTCCGGAGGGTAGTGGGCGATGGTTTTTCGGCGGCGCAGACCGCTTCCCTGGCATCACCAGGCGCGGGAGATGTTCTGGCCTCGGCGCGGCTGGACCCGCGTGGCGCTCTACATCCGGCACCGGGTCGGGCGCCTGCCGGGCACGCCCTACCGCATCGCCGCCGGCTTCGCCTGCGGTGCTGCAGCCTCCTTCACCCCCTTCCTCGGGCTGCATTTCGTCATCGCCGCCCTGGCCGCGCTCGCGTTACGCGGGAACGTCGTGGCTTCGGCTTTCGGGACGGTTGTCGGCAACCCCTTGACCTTCCCCATCATCCTGCCGTGGATCTACACCTTCGGCCGGACCCTGCTGGGCGTCGAGACCGCGGCCGAGCTGCCGGAGGACCTGTCCTTCAGCTTCATCTTCGACCGGCCGCTGGAGATCCTCTGGCCGATGGCCGTGGGCGGCCTGCCGACCGCCATCGCCGCCTGGATCATCACCTACTTGATCATGCACCGCGTTGTGTCAGGTTATCAGAAGGCACAGCGTCGGCGCAGGTTGCGCAAGAAGCTGCGCAGGCGGGCCAGGGCGCGGCGCCAGGCGGCGCGCGAGGCGGCCTCCGAACCGCCGTCCCCGGAGCCGGCGGAGGCTCCAGCGCAGGAGGAAAGGGGAGAAGACAGGAATGACGCGATATTTGCGACTCGGGGTCAACATTGACCACGTGGCGACGATCCGCAACGCCCGCGGCGGCCTGCATCCGGACCCGGTCCGCGCGGCCCGCCTGGCGGCGCAGGCCGGGGCCGACGGCATCACGGCGCACCTGCGGGAGGACCGGCGGCATATCTCCGACGAGGACATCGACCGCCTGACCCGCGAGATCGACCTGCCGCTCAACCTGGAGATGGCGGCGACCCAGGAGATGCTGCGGATCGCGCTGCGCCACCGGCCGCACGCGGCCTGCATCGTGCCCGAGAAGCGCGAGGAGGTGACCACCGAGGGCGGCCTGGACGCGCACGGCGGCCGCAACCATCTGAAGGCCTACGTCGACGACCTGCGGGCCGCAGGCATCCGGGTCTCGCTTTTCATCGATCCCGACCCGCTGCAGCTGGACGCCGCCAAGGCCCTGGGCGCGCCGGTGGTCGAGCTGCATACCGGGGCCTATTGCGAGGCCTATCTGCACGATCCGCGCGGGCCGGCGACCCAGGCCGAGTTCGCCAAGCTGGAGGCCGCCGCCGCCCATGCCGAGGCGATCGGCCTGGAGTGCCACGCCGGCCACGGCCTGACCTTCGACACCGTCGGGCCGGTCGCCGCGATCCCGACCCTGGTCGAGCTCAACATCGGCCACTTCCTGGTCGGAGAGGCGATCTTCAGCGGCCTGGACAGCGCGATCCGGCGGATGCGCGCCCTGATGGACAAGGCCCGCGCCGAGATCCAGGGCGCCAGGGGCGCTTGAGACCTTCATGATCATCGGCCTGGGCAACGACCTCATCGACATCCGCCGGATCGAGAAGACCCTGGAGAAGTTCGGCGAACGCTTCACCGAGCGGGTCTTCACCGAGGTCGAGCGGACCAAGTCCGACCGTCGGGCGGCCCGGGCGGCGAGCTACGCCAAGCGCTTCGCGGCCAAGGAGGCCTGCGCCAAGGCCTTGGGGACCGGGGTGCCGCGCCGGGGCGTGCATTGGCAGCACATGGGGGTCGTGAACCTGCCCAGCGGCCAGCCGACCCTGGACCTGACCGGCGGCGCGGCCCTGCGGCTCAAGGAATTAACGCCTAACGGCATGAAGGCGCGCATTGACGTGACGATCACCGACGACTATCCACTCGCCCAGGCAATCGTCATCATATCGGCCGTCCCATCGGATCATGATTGAACAGGACGAAACGCGGTCCCCCCAGGCCGACCCCGACCCCGA
Source organism: Kiloniellales bacterium (assembly GCA_028282935.1). Taxonomy (GTDB): domain Bacteria; phylum Pseudomonadota; class Alphaproteobacteria; order Kiloniellales; family JAKSBE01; genus JAKSBE01. The sequence goes on along the minus strand of JANQGU010000254.1, from coordinate 7,975 downwards.
GACGCCCCCCGCCAAGGCGGCAGAAGCCGACGACAAGGGCGGCCAGGGCCGTCCCGGTGGCGCCTTCGCCGAGTACCGGGAGACCCTGCAGACCATCGTGATCGCGGTGCTGATCGCGCTCGGCATCCGGACCTTCGCCTTCGAGCCTTTCAACATCCCCTCCGGCTCGATGATCCCGACCCTGCTGATCGGCGATTACCTCTTCGTCTCCAAGTTCTCCTACGGCTACACGCGCTATTCCTTTCCCTTCAGCCCGCCGCTCTTCGAGGGCCGGGTCTTCGGCAGCCTGCCGGAGCGCGGGGACGTCGCGGTCTTCCGCAAGCCCGGAGAGGAGGACACCGACTACATCAAGCGCATCGTCGGCTTGCCCGGCGACCGGATCCGGATGATCCGCGGCGTGCTGCACATCAACGGCGAGGCGGTCAAGCGCGAGAAGATCCTCGAGGGACGCGAGGAGGGATCCTTCGGCTTCACCGAGTACATCGAGACCCTGCCGAACGGCCGCCAGCACCTGATTCGCGAGAGAAGCGACACCGATGTCGCGGATAACACCGAGGAGTACCTGGTCCCCGAGGGCCATGTCTTCGCCATGGGCGACAACCGGGACAACAGCCAGGACAGCCGAAGGCTGAACGACGTCGGCTACGTCCCGGTGGAGAACCTGATCGGCCGGGCCGAGATCCTGTTCTTCTCCCACGACGGCACGGCGCGCTTCTGGGAGGTCTGGCGCTGGCCCTGGGCGATCCGCTTCAGCCGGATCTTCGATGGGATCGAATAGGACAGCAGCGGCTTCGCAAGGCCGAGGCGCCGCGACGCCCGCCAGCCTTCCGCCACTCGCCGAGGTCCTCGGCCACGACTTCGCCGACCCCGGGCTTCTGTCCCGCGCGCTGACCCATGGCAGCGTGCCTCGCCGCCGCCGCGGCGCCGGCGACGACTATCAGCGCCTTGAGTTCGTCGGCGACCGGGTTCTGGGCCTGATCATCGCGGAACGCCTGTATCGCGACTTCCCGGAGGAACGCGAAGGCGCGCTGGCCAAACGCTTCGCGATGCTGGTCCGGCGCGAGGCCCTGGCCGAGGTCGCCGGCAGGATTGGGCTCGGCCCGCACATCACGATCTCCAAGTCCGAGGAAGAGGTCGGCGGCCGCGAGAACCCGGCGATCCTGGCCGACTGCTGCGAGGCGCTGATCGGCGCGCTCTTCCTCGACGGCGGCCTGGAGCCGGCGCGCCGCTTCGTCGAGGCCCAGTGGCGGGCGCTGATCGAGGCCGACCTGCGGCCGCCCGAGGAGGCCAAGACCGCGCTGCAGGAATGGGCCCAGGCCCGCGGCCTGGCGCTGCCGGTCTACCGCGAGGTGGAGCGGCAGGGTCCGGACCACGATCCGACCTTCACCGTCGAAGTCGCGGTCCAGGGCCAGGCGCCGACGCGCGGCAGCGGCCGCTCCAAGCGCCTCGCCGAGCAGGCGGCCGCGGCCCGGCTGCTGGAAGGCCTGGAGTCCCAGGGGGAGTCCGAGGGGGAGTCCGAGGGATGACGGGACAGGAGCCGGAAGGCCCCGGGGAGGCCGCGCCGCGCTGCGGCTTCGCGGCGATCCTGGGCGCGCCCAACGCCGGCAAGTCGACCCTGGTCAACGCCCTGACCGGGGCCAAGGTCTCCATCGTCACCCACAAGGTGCAGACCACGCGTTTTCGGATCCGCGGCATCTTCATCGAGGCCGGCAGCCAGATCGTGCTGGTCGACACCCCCGGCATCTTCCGGCCCAAGCGCCGCCTGGAGCGGGCCATGGTCGAGGCGGCCTGGGGCGGGGCGGCGGACGCCGACGTGGTGTTGCTGATCTTCGACGCCGGGCGCCGCGACATCGACCCGGACACCCGGCTCATCCTCGACGGCCTCAAGGCCCAGGGCCGGCGTGCGGCCCTGGTCCTCAACAAGATCGACACGGTCAAGCGCGAGCGCCTCCTGGCCCTGGCCGCCCGCTTCCAGGAGGAAGGCATCTTCACCGACACCTTCATGATCTCCGCCACCACCGGCGACGGCCTGGCCGAGCTGCGCGCCTTTCTGGCGGCGGCCATGCCCGAAGGCCCCTGGCACTATCCCGAGGACCAGCTCACGGACCTGCCGATGCGGCTGATCGCGGCCGAGGTGACGCGCGAGCAGCTCTTCCTGCGCCTGCACCAGGAACTGCCCTACGCCCTGACCGTCGAGACCGACGCCTGGCAGGACTTCGAGGACGGCAGCGTCAAGATCGAGCAGACCGTCTACGTCCAGCGCGAGACCCACAAGGGCATCTGCCTGGGCAAGGGCGGCCGGACGATCCGCGCGGTGCGCGAGTCGGGGCAGGCCGAGCTCGAGGCCATGCTCGAGCGGCCGGTCCACCTCTTTCTCCACGTCAAGGTGCGCGAGCGCTGGGTCGAGGACCCGGAGCGCTACCGGGTCTGGGGCCTCGACTACCAGGCGTGACGGCCAGCGGCCGATCCCATCTGTTCTAGGCCACGTCGCCCGCGTCTCCCACGGCATCCAGCGCCGCGCCGGTGACCAGGCATCTGCGTCCGAAGGCCGGCCGGCCGACGGAGATGGTCAGGCGCGAGCCCGACATCTTCGCCTCGGCCTGGCGCAGGATCGCGTCGCGCAGCGGCTCCGAGGGGAACTGCAGGACCACGTGCTCGCAGGCCCAGGCGCTGAACATCTGGAGGATGGTGACCAGGTGCACGGCGTAGCGTGAGGCCACCGCCACCGCGTCCGGCTCTCCGGCCAGCACCCCGGCCTCCAGCGCGGCGAGCTCGGCGCCTGCGCCGATGTGCGCCCCGGGGATGCCGAGGAAGGCCTCGAGCTCCCGAAGCTCGCCGTCGCCGGTCGCGACCGACACGTGCCCGACCTCGCCGACCCGCGGCGAGGCCCGGCGCGACCCGAGCACCATCCCGTCGCGATAGATCGCCGCGCCGACGCCGGCGTCGATCAGGAGAAAGGCGAAGGGCGGCCGCCCCGGATCGCCCTGGAGCTCGCTCAGGGCGCCGAGCGCCGCGTCGTTCTCGCCTTCGACCGGAACCCCGAGCTGGCGTTCCAGGTCGTCGATCAGCGGCGTGCCGAGGGTGTAGCCGAGGCGCGGTGCCAGCACGATCTCGCGGCCGGCCACGATGCCTGGGAAGCCGAGGGTGACCGCGCGCAGCGTCGAGAGGTCGGCGGCCGCCGCCGCGCGCTCGAAGGCGCGCCCGATCAGCGAGATCAGGCCCCGCGTGCCGCGGGCCCGCCCGGACAGGCCGGGGAGGTGGTCGACCTTGCCGTCGAAGCCGGCCAAGGCGACCTCCACGCGCAGCTCGTGGTCCGCGCCGGTCGGGACGAGCAGCAGGCCGATGCCGCTGCGCGCCTCGCCGACCAGCTCGAGGCCGATCTGCGGCCGTCCCGCCGCCCGGTTCCCGCCCCGAACCGCCTGCGGCGGCCGCTCGCGCAGCCATCCTTCCGCGATCAGGTCGGTGACGACCTGGGTCACCAGCGCCTTGGACAGTCCCAGGGCCTGTGCAATGGCCACGCGCGACGACCCGCTGTGGGCCCGCAGGTAGCGGAGGATTGCCGCGCGGTTCGCGCGCCGGACATCACGACTGGAGCGCGCGACGGTCAGGTTCATTGGGATATCTTTCAACCATAGGATTAGTTCATGGATTGAACTTTACTATAAGGTGTGGTATCCAGGTTGGCGACGATGCCCTGGCAAGGGTGACGGAAATGCCGCGGTACACGCACCAAGCCGGTCCACCTCTCCGGCGCGCAGCGTGCCCGCACCTTCGAGATCTCGACCGCTCACAACCCTGTCCTGGGGCCGGACCGTCGTGCCCTCGGGCCGCAGGCGGCCGAGGTCGCAAAAGAAACACCGGAACAGTGGAGGCAGCCATGAAGCCAATTGAGATCGCCATGAAGGACGCCGCGCGAAGAGTGGTCGTGCCGCTGATCCTATCGGTCGCCGCGATGACCGCCAACGCCCACGCCGCCTCGGGCGACGAGGACAAGGACGGGATGGCCTACGGAGGGACGGCCTACGGAAAGGGAGATCCGGCCTTCGATTCGCCGGTCCATCCCTGGATCTGGCCGAGGGTCGGTCGGGTCTTCCCGTACAATCCCCGGGAAGAGTGGGCGATCCTGAAGGTCCTGTGGCGGATGAGCCTGGAGCAGAAGGTCGGCCAGGTCATTCAGGCCGACAGCGGTTCGGTCACGCCGGAGGACGTCCGCCGCTATCGCCTCGGCTCGGTTCTCAGCGGCGGCAACTCCGCGCCGGGCGGCCAGCCCTACGCCGCGGCCGAGGACTGGCTCGCGGCAGCGGACGCCTATTTCGAGGCCTCGGTCGACCCGGAGGGGGTCAGGGTCGCGGTGCCCATCATGTGGGGCATCGACGCCGTCCACGGCCACAACAACGTCATCGGCGGCACGATCTTCCCCCACAACGTCGGCCTCGGCGCGGCCAACGATCCGGACCTCGTCCGCGAGATCGGCGCCGTGGTCGCGCGCGAGCTGCGGGTCACCGGCCACGACTGGACCTTTGCGCCGACCATCGCCGTGCCGCAGGACGACCGCTGGGGGCGCACCTACGAGGGCTTCAGCGAGGATCCCGACCTGGTCGCCCGCTACGCCCCGGCCTACGTCGAGGGCTTCCAGGGCCGGCCGGGAAGCCCGGGCTTCCTGCGCGGCGACAAGGTCCTCGCCACGGCCAAGCACTTCGTCGGCGACGGCGGCACGCAGGACGGCCGCGACCAGGGCGACGCCGTCATCCCCGAGACCGAGCTGCGCGACATCCACGCCGCCGGCTATCCGCCGGCCATTGCCGCCGGGGTCCAGGCCGTGATGGCCTCCTTCTCGAGCTGGAACGGGCGCAAGGTCCATGGCGACAAGAGCCTGCTGACCCGAATCCTGAAGCGGCGGATCGGCTTCGACGGGCTGCTGCTGGGGGACTGGAACGCGCACGGCCAGATTCCCGGCTGCACCAACGTGAACTGCCCCAGGGCCCTCAACGCCGGCCTCGACATGTACATGGCGCCCGACAGCTGGCGCGGCCTCTACGAGAACCTCCTGGCGCAGGTGAAGTCAGGCGAAGTCCGCATGTGGCGGCTCAACCAGGCGGTCCGGCGCATCCTGCGGGTGAAGTACCGCGCCGGGCTGTTCGGCGCGCCGAAGCCCTCCGAGCGCTTCCTTGCCGGCGACACCTCGGTCCTGGGCGCGCCGGCCCATCGCGCGCTCGCCCGCCGCGCGGTCCGGGAGTCGCTGGTCCTGCTCAAGAACAACGGCGGCCTGCTGCCGCTCGCGCCCGCGTCCCGGGTCCTGGTCGCCGGCGACGGCGCGGACAACATCGGCAAGCAGTCCGGCGGCTGGACCCTGACCTGGCAGGGCGGGAAGTTCGACAACGCGCTCTTTCCCAACGGTCAGACGATCTTCGCCGGCATCCGCGACGCGGTGCAGGCGGCCGGCGGCGAGGCGGTCCTCAGCATCAAGGGCCAGTACGAGACCAAGCCCGACGTCGCGATCGTCGTTTTCGGCGAGGACCCCTATGCCGAGTTCCGGGGCGATCTCGACGACGTCTTCTACGGCGCCACGCGGGCGCAGGACCTGGCGCTCCTGAAACGCCTCAGGGCCGACGGCGTGCCGGTGGTCTCGGTCTTCCTGACCGGCCGGCCCCTTTGGACGAACCCGGAGATCAACGCCTCGGACGCCTTCGTGGTCGCCTGGCTGCCGGGCAGCGAGGGCGGCGGCGTCGCCGACCTCCTGTTCCGGCGTCCCGACGGGTCCCCGGGCCACGACTTCGAGGGGCGTCTCGCCTTCTCCTGGCCGGCGCGGGCGGACCACTTTGACGTGAACGTCGTCGGCGGCACGCAGGAGCCCCTATTCCCCTTCGGCTACGGGCTGAGCCTGGCCGACGCCGGCGATCTTCCGCCCCTGTCGGAGGACCCGGGCGACGTGTCGGGCGGAGCGGACAAGACCGTCCTCTTCGACAGCGGCACGGTCAGCGCCCCCTGGTTCCTGGCCGCGGGATCCGATCCGGCCTCGGCGGTGCCCCTGACCCTGCCTGAGGACGCGGCGGCCGGCGTGGAGATCGACCTGATCGACAAGGACGCCCAGGACGACACGCTGTCGGTCACCCTGACCAGCGGCGGCGCCGACAGCGCCTTCCTGATCGCCGCGACGGAGGCGCTCGACCTGCAACGCGAGACCAACGCGGACCTCGAGCTGGCCTTGACCCTCCGTAGCGGCGGTGCCCTGCCCGGCGGTGTCGAGATCGGGATGCTCTGCGCCGGCTCGACTCCTTGCGGGGGGTGGCTCTCCGCGACCGGCGCGCTTTCGGGGGCGACGGACTGGACCGAGCTGCGCGTGAGCCTCTCCTGCTTCGAGACGGCGGGCGCCCAAATGGGCGCGATCACGGCCGGCTTCGCGCTGCGTGCGGAGGGTCCCTTGCGCGTCGACATCGCCGACCTGCGGCTCGCCCAGGACGCCGACGGCCAGGAGACCTGCTTCTGACCGCCGCCTTGGCGCCGCTTCGCCCGGGTCGGCCTGAGCCGGCCCGGGGGCCGGCGGGCCCGGGCGGGGCGATCTGCTACTTTGCCGGGGCTTTCCCGCTCAGCCCGCGAGCCCAGGTCTTTGACCATTGGCCGAGGGGCACCAGCAGCTCGTAGAGCTCGCGGCCGGTCGGGGTCGCCCGGTAGCCCAGCCCGTCGTGCTCGACCAGGCCGGACTCGCGCAGCTCCTTGAGGCGGGCGTTCAGGACCGTCGGCGAGATGCGCTCGCAGCGCTCCTGCAGGGCCCGGAAGGTGCAGGGACCGCCCTCGCAGAGCGTCCACAAGACGCCCATGGACCAGCGCCGCCCGAGCAGGTCGAAGAGCGCCATGATCGGGGCGCCGGACCTGGAGCCGCGCACCGGCCGGCCGGGCCTCGGAACCTGCGACATGAGAGCCTCGTCCTTCCATTTGCTACGGAAAGCGTAGCAAACCGCTTTGCCGTTCCGCCACGTTGTGCTATGGAGTTGTGCTATTGAATCCGTAGCATGCTTCGCGGCTCCGGTGCAATCCGCGGCGGCGGCGGCAGAAGCCGGCAGGGGAGGGCGTCAGCCATGGCCGAGTCCGATTTCGAGATCCTCGACGAGCGGTTCCGGCGCTGCGTGAAGGTCAGCGCCCGCCTCGATCACCTCTGGGACGGCGGGCGCTGGACCGAGGGGCCGGCCTACTTTCCGGCCAGCCGCTCCCTGATCTTCAGCGACATCCCCAACGACCGGATGCTGCGCTGGGACGAGACCACGGGCACGGTCGGGGTCTTCCGCGGTGGCGAGGGCCGCTACACCAACGGCAACACGGTCGACCGCCAGGGCCGCCTGGTGAGCTGCGAGCACGGCGGCCGGCGGGTGACCCGGACCGAGCACGACGGCCGGGTCGCCGTCCTGGCCGAGCGCTTCGAGGGCAAGCGCTTCAACAGCCCCAACGACGTCGTGGTCAGGTCCGACGGCTCGATCTGGTTCACCGATCCGGCCTATGGGATCGATTCCAACTACGAGGGCTTCCAGGCGGAGTCCGAGATCGGCGGCGACCACGTCTACCGGCTCGATCCAGAGACCGGCGACTGCCGGATCGTCGCCGACGACTTCGTCCGGCCCAACGGCCTGGCCTTCTCGGCGGACGAGACCAGGCTCTTCATCGTCGATTCCGGGGGCACCCGCTTCGCCAGCGGCGAGCGCCACATCCGGGTCTTCGACGTGGCGGAGGACGGCGGGCTCTCCGGCGGCGCGGTCTTCGCGACCTGCAGCGCCGGCTTCTTCGACGGCTTCCGCCTGGACGACGCCGGGCGGATCTGGACCAGCGCGGCCGACGGCGTGCACTGCTTGGAGCCCGACGGGACCCTGATCGGCAAGGTCCTGGTGCCCGAGCAGGTCTCCAACCTCTGCTTCGGCGGCCCCAAGCGCAACCGCCTCTTCATCACCGCCACGACCTCGCTCTACGCGATCCTGCTGCCGGTCAA